>CAYXKT010000146.1:0-6457 GCA_964465735.1 uncultured bacterium | reverse complement strand
TCTGGATGTAACCGTAGAGAATATCCCATTCCGTGGTCACATCCGGATCGGGGAAGACATTCGAACCCGGGGTTGGCGGAGGCGTAATCCCCGGGGTCAATGTCGGCTCCGGTGTAGTCCCCGGGGTTGGTTCCGGTGTAATTTCCGGAGTTGGTTCGGGCGTAGGCTCCGGGGTCGGCTCGGGCGTCGGCTCTGGGGTAGGTTCTGGAGTCAGCTCAGGCGTCGGTTCAGGTGTCGGTTCCGGAGTCGATTCCGGAGTCGGCTCCGGAATCGGTGTCGGAGTCGGGGTTACCCCAACCTCGACCAAGAAATCGTGTCGAGTAGATCTTTCACCATCGGCAAAGGCAGAATCCGGCTTGGCTTCCCAGATCACATCCTCGGCGAGGCTGTAAACCCGATAAAAGATATCCTCTCCGTTGACCAGCCCATCAGAGAACTCCTCCCGGATATCGGGATCATCGCCGTATATGCACAGCCCATAGTAGCGCCTGCTGCCAACCATATCGGCTTTAAGCTCCGTCACCCCGACCAGAATAGTGTCGGTCCCATTGTTCCAGAAAGCCCCCACCTCATCTCCGACCGCCGGCTGGTAGTCAGAACCGCCGAGGAAATAACCATACTGGTCAACCATCCGCAGCTGAGCCGGATTCCTGGTGTTGGGGATCAGGTTATACTCCGTGACAAAATACCCCAGTCGCGGTGTCGGTTCCGGGGTAGGCGTGGTCGGCGTACAAGTCGCTGTCGGAGTCGGGGTCATCGTGGGCGTCGGTGTCATTGTGGGTTTTGGTGTCGCCGTGGGTATCGGGGTCGGCGAAGGGTCACCAAAAACCGTCATTGTCAAAGCGATCAACACCGAGGGTCGATCGGGATCGTTACTGTT
This sequence comes from uncultured bacterium, assembly GCA_964465735.1. Classification (GTDB taxonomy): domain Bacteria; phylum Auribacterota; class Erginobacteria; order Erginobacterales; family Erginobacteraceae; genus Erginobacter. The sequence continues at coordinate 5,577 of CAYXKT010000146.1, read as the reverse complement.
GATAATCAGCTCACCGTTGTAATCGCCGTTGATCATATCTTCAGCATCAAATGTCACTTGAACTATCTGCTGTCTGTTTGGAGCTAAACTGCCACTGGCCGGTTCGCACCCCACCCAACCGCAACCGGGACCGGCCCCCAAAGCACTGGCAGCATTGATCCGCCCCTCGCTGACGCATCTTCCGGCCAGGGCCGGGATCTCGTCCACAGTATCAAGGATTATCTGTTTGATTTCGAGATGGCCCAGGCCTGATCCAGCGGACTTGATCAGAGCGGCCAGACCGGCCACGTGAGGCGTGGCCATTGAGGTACCACTGGAAAGGCCATAACCGTTGTTGCGGACTGTGCTCAGGATATCCGATCCGGGAGCAGCCACATCCACTGAAGTCGGGCCGTAATTGGAGAAATCGGAGAGACTGTCATAGCGATCAGTTGAGGCTACGGCAATGATGTTCTCATTATCATAACTGGAGGGATAATGAGGGGAGTTATCATTGTTGTTACCGTAATCATTGCCGGCGGCCGCGATAAAAAGCATCCCGGCGTCATTCGAGGCTTCGATGGCGTCGTACATCCCCTGGCTGTAACCTCCCCCGCCCCAGCTATTGCTGGTCAGATCGGCACCATAATCAACAGCGAACTCCAGGCACTTGATGGCGTCGGCGGAACTTCCGCTGCCGGAGCTATCAAGAAACTTCAAGCCCATAATCTGTACTTCCCAGTTCACGCCGACTACACCTATTCCGTTGTTGCCTACCGCGCCGATCGACCCCGAACAGTGGGTACCGTGGTTATTATCGTCCATCGGGTTGCGGCTGTTGTTGAGGGCGTTATAACCGTGGGTGCCGTCCTCGGGGTTGACCCAGATATTGGCCTGGAGGTCGTCGTGGTTGTAATCAACCCCGGTGTCGATCACCCCGACGATGACCTGGCGTGACCCCTTATGCAGACTCCAGGCACCAGGGGCGTCGATATCCGCCCCCGGGATGCCCCCACTCTGACCGGTGTTACTCAACCCCCACAACTCGGGAAATCTCGGATCGTCGGGTGATGAAGAATTCTGGTACGTGGAACTGGCGTATTGCGCGGAGAAGTTGTCGTAGTTAGCACCGGATTGCCCCAGAGCCTCCAGGATATAATTCGGCTCGGCATAGAGAACACCAGGATAGTCGCGCAAAATCAAAATCGCTGACTCCGGCTCCCAACCGGAGATACTGACCTGGTAGAGGTCGGGGACCAGATGGTACTCGCGCAAGACTTCCGCCCCCAGCCGGTCCCAGATTGCCTGCCGCTCGGATAGGGCGGTAGAAGCCTGGAAGCGGACCAGGAGTTGGTCGGAGAGATGGGCGGGAGAAAGGTCGGGGTAATTGGCCGGGAGAGATTTTCTACCGGCAGGTTTCGCACCCCGAACTACGGACGCATTGCCAACTCGCCCAGAACCAAGACCCGGCCCAGCGAAAGAAGTACCGGCCTCCAGGCGGAGACCATCGATCTCACGAGAGGAGATGGCATAGTCCAGATCCCCCGTCCCGAGGTTTTTAATCGTCAGATCCTGTGTGACCTGCCGGTTTCTCTCCACGGCCACGCTCAAGGATAAAGGTGTGACCTGGATTTCCGGGACCAGGGGCGGTGTCGGGGTACTGGTCGGGACTGGAGTGGCGCTCGGGCTGGGCGTATGGAAGCCGAAAGGGGTGAGGGTCGGCGTAGCGGTAGGAATCGGAGTCGAGCTCGGGGTGGGGGTGGGCTCAAACCCCCCGGCATTGATCCGGACCGCCGGATCGCCAAAGAGGTTAAGCTCGTAATAACACCAACGCATACACTCTTCCTCGATCCGGTAGATATTGAACTCCTTGGAGTAGGCGTTCATCGGTCCCAACTCTCTCATCTCCAGCCCGAAGAGAGCGTGCCAGAAGGGCCGGCCGAACCGCTGGGAGGGGCCATCGGTACTATTTTCCGTTCCCCAGCCGTAACGGGCATTGCCGATAAAGCCAAAAGCCCCACTCTCCATCGTGGTAATGACCTGGCCCCAGCAGTTGGGCGTATCGAAACCGCCCGGCATACACCCCTGGGAATAGATAAAACAACTCTTGGTATTGTTCAGGGAGGAGAGATCGTTAGCATAGAGCTTCATACAGTAGGTGTAATTGGCGTGACCGAGATGGTTTAAGATATGAACATTGTCGTTGATCAGGCTGATCAGCCGGCTGGCCGGCCAATCGCCATCCTTATCATAGAGATTGTTCGAGATATCAAACCAGGAGTTGCCGGCGAAACCCTCCGTAGTATAGCCGTGAGCTGATGACCCCAGCCGGATCTCCTCCATACTTGACTTGGCATAATCCGAGTCCCCGCCGAAGCCCAGGTACTCTCCTAACATCGAGGCCTTCTGGAGATAAGCTTCCCCGCTGGTCTCGTAGGCGATGGTCTTGGCGGTGAAGTTGTTGACCTCACCCACGTTGGCCACCGCCGCCCGGCCGATATGCACTTCGTAAGTCAGGTCCTGCTCCGCGCCGTCATCCAGACAGCCATACCAGAGATCCGCCGGGATGAAATCGTGCTCGGCACCCGACCCCTCCCAGGACCAGCATTCGAGGGTTTTCACCGGGATGATCCCGCTATAGCCGCCTAAAAGCACATACTCCGTATTCCAATCCTGGTAGATATCCTTGATATAATTCCGAATCTTAGCCTGGTCATCGTCCCCGGAATAGTTGGCATAAATCCACTCAGTGGTGACAATGGTCGATCTCTGACCCATCCTGCTCCGATGGTCCCGCAGCGAGGCAAAAGCTTCGGCCAATGCCTGATTGGTGATGATCACGTGCCGGTAGCCCCTGGGCGTAGGTGTGGTCTTTGGCGTCGCGGTCGGCGGGGGTGTATGATAACCCTCCGGGGTCGGGGATGGTGTGGAAGTCGGGATCACCGTCGGGGTGGGGGTCGGCGAAGGCTCTCTGATCTCCCCGCTGATCTCTATATCGTCAACCCCCCAATACCAGGAGTAATTCTCATCATAATAATGCCAGCGTACCTGGACATTATCCCGCCCGTCGGCATAAGCGGAGATATCGATCTCCTTAAGCCCGGAGTCACTGCTTCCGCTGTATCGGGCCACATTCTGCCAGCTCCCGCCGCCCACCCGGATATCCACGTCGGCAATCTCATCGCTATAACGATAGAAATAATGACTGAACTTCAGGATAATATTTTCATATCTGGAACAGTCTATCTCGGGGGTGATGAGTTGTTCCGCCATCTGCCGGAATCCGGCCCAGGAATTATCCACAATCATAAAGGGCGGATCCCAGTTCTGGTTAGAACGGTTGCCGGGGTTGTCATCGGTCCAGGTGTAACCATCGCCGCTGCCGTCAATTACCGACCAATCTCCGGGCAGACCGTAATCAAAACTCTCAAGTAAAAGTACTCCCGGAGGCAGGGGGGGCGTCGGGGCAACACTGATATCATCTATATACCATCCTTCCCTCCCGGTCCAGGAGTCGCTGCCGAAACGAAAACGAATCTTTACTTCACCTTCATAACCGGTCAGGGAGAATATCGCCTCTTCCCATTCCTGATAGGACCCCGAGTAGCAGGGAGTATCCGCGGGAAAGGGGCTGCCGTTACCACCATAAGTAGTATAAGGATATCCGCCTTTCGGGGTTATCCGCTCCCAGTTGGAACCACCATCCGTGCTGATCTCGACCAGTCCGCCATCCCGGGCTGTGGCATCCCAACTGTTGGCCTCAGCGTCTATCCAATGCCAAAATCGCAACTCATAATCAGCTCCGGGGATATCGATCGTCGGAGTTACCAAACCGGCATCATTGAGTTCGGCATAGTTATAGTATTCTCTCGAATCTCCGCACTTCCAGCTATGGTTACCGCCTGGCGTATGGTTACGCTGAGAACTCAAATGCCACTGATCCACATATTCCGGGGTGACCGTGTAGTGCGTCCAATCGCCGACCCCGCTCTCCAAATCGTCCTCAAACACTGGGGAGAATGTCTGCCGCTTGACCACCGCGCTTCCCAGACCACGACCTGTTTCGCCAGTCATCTCCTGAAATTCAGACTCTCCCCTCTCTTGCCGTTCATCCCTACCCTGAATAAATCCTTCCCGGTAGGCATTCGGCCCATATCCGCGTAATAACTCCGGGTTATCGATCAGCCGTTCTATGCCTTGCCGATCGGATTCCAGATCGCGGACCCCCATCTCACCAGCCAACCGCCTGGCCGGAACCAGATTGACGATAACGGTAATTGACTTGAAGTAAGATATCCGGCCGGCTGCCGGAACATAATTTACCGGTCGAAGATTAAGAAATAGAATCGGGTACCCTTGCTTCCGCTGGAGGTTAGGATGCGAAAGAGTTTCCTCCGGGTAAGGGGAAAAGGAAGCATATATCTCAGGGGCGGGGCCCGTCTTCTCGATCCGTTCCGGACGACTCAGCGGATAAGGTCTCTGAGCCGGGGCTACCTTATATTCACCGGGGAGAATAACTTCTTCTCCCAGTTCATAACTTACCTCTCCCGGGTCCTTCCCCGGCGGGATCAATAAAGAAATCCCCTTAAACGGCAACAGCGGTTCACCGGTTTGATGCCATAAGCCACAATCTGGCATCCTGACGGAATCAAACTCGCCATCCCGGGTAATCTCCGGCGGGGAGAAATTAAAGGTATAAACCAGTTGAGAAGAATCTTCTCCAGCCGATACCCCGCTCGGGAAGATCAAATAACTGAATAGAAGAAGAACAATCGAGAAATGACAATACTTTCGCAAATAGTCCATTAACTTACCTTTAGTTTAGTGATTATTTCGCCGTAGATATCCCCGTGGGCCGGCGAAATACGGGTTTGCAGACTGTAAATAGTCTTTCCTTTTACCTTGTAATTGGTCGATCTCTGCCGCTTCCGAAATAAGTCCGAGGCAGGCCGCGGATCAGCCAGACACCAGCCGCGGGACGGTAAACCCCGATCTCATCGACCCCGATACCCCGGTAGTCAGCCGGGACCGGAAGATCGCCAGTGGTGCCGAAATAAACCCGGGTCACATCGCGGATCGACCAGAGACCGGAAGCCGGCCGGAATATCCCGGCAGCCCGGTAGCCAAAACCATCGTAATCCCCGGGTACCAGATGGTCCCCGGCGGATCCGTAGTAGAAACGGCTCACATCCTTTAAGGCCCAGAGACCGTCCGAGGAACGATAAACTCCCGGAGACCAACGTCCGTCTCCGCTGTAATCGCTCGGCACCGGCTGGTCGTAACGCGATCCGAAATAGGCTCGAGTCACGGACCGGATCGCCCAGATACCGGACGCGGGACGATAAACCCCGATCTCCGCTGTTCCCGTCCCGTTATAATCTCCAGGGACCGGGATATCCTCAAAACCGCCGAAATACATCCGAGTCATTCCCTGGACCGCCCAGAGACCGGTCGCCGGTCGGAAGATAGCCGGGTTAACAGTCCCATCACCGGTATAGTCGGCCGGAACCAGGATATCCCCTTCCCCCCCGTAATATAACCGACTCACCCCCCGGATCGCCCAGAGGCCGCTGGAGGGCCGGAAGACGGCTATCTCTG
>CAYXKT010000145.1:0-6559 GCA_964465735.1 uncultured bacterium | reverse complement strand
TCGGCCGGCAAAATCTTAGCACATTTCATCCGCAATAATCGCTCAACTTAGGTAAGAATTCACGCCTGAGGTGACGAGAGATTCGTTACCTGGACTAAACGCAAGAGAACCATAATTTAATGGGAGGAAGTCAATGACCATCAAAATTGGTATCAACGGATTCGGGCGGATCGGCCGCCAGATCTTTCGCATCATCTCCGAACAGCCTGGTCTGGAAGTGGCTGTAATCAACGATCTGACCGACGCCCGGACCCTGGCCCATCTGCTGAAATATGATTCGGTTCACGGGAAATTTTCCGGGACTGTCGAGGTGGTGGACGACGGTTTGGTCGTCAACGGGGAGAAGACCCGGGTCTGCTCGATCAAGGATCCGGCCCAGTTGCCCTGGAAGGAGGAGGGGGTGGAACTGGTGGTGGAGGCGACTGGAGTCTTCCGTAATGTTGAGGACCTGGAAAAGCATATTGCCGCCGGAGCGAGAAAGGTCCTGCTCACGGTCCCACCGAAGAAAGACCCGGAAGGCGAAGTCCAGCTGATCGTTGTCGGAGTTAACGACGGGGAGCTTTCTCCCGATCTGCGTTTTATCTCCAACGCCTCCTGTACTACCAACTGCCTGGCCCCGGTGGCCAAGGTCCTCAATGATTCCTTCGGGATTGTTCGCGGGCTGATGACTACCGTCCACGCTTATACCACTGACCAGCGGATCCTCGATCTGCCCCATTCCGATCTCCGGCGGGCCCGGGCCGCGGCGGTCTCAATTATCCCCACCACTACTGGTGCGGCCAAGGCGGTGGGAAAGGTCCTCCCGGAAGTCGCCGGTAAGCTCGACGGTTGCGCGATCCGGGTCCCGACCCCGGACGGTTCCCTGGTTGACCTGACCGTGGAGCTGAGCCGGGATGCGACGGTAGACGAGGTGAACTCGGCGATGAAGTCTGCCGCCGATGGGCCGCTGAAAGGGATTCTGGCCTATGAGACTGACCCGATTGTCTCCATCGATGTTGTCGGCAACCCCGCCTCCGCGATCTTTGATTCCCTGGCGACAATGGCGGTTGGTGGTCGGATGATCAAGGTCCTCGCCTGGTATGATAACGAGTGGGGCTACTCTGCCCGCTGCGTCGATCTGTTGAAAAGGATGGCTTAGTTACCCGAGGTTCTTCGGAGTCCTCTATCTCCCCTGGATCCTGCCGATCCCGGGGGAGTAAGATAATTGTCAGGCTATGAAAAAACTTGGTATCCAGGATTTAAATTTAAAAGGCAAGAAAGCTCTGGTTCGGGTTGATTTCAATGTCCCGCTCGATGAGTCCGGCCAGATCACCGACGACACCCGGATTCGAGCGGCCCTGCCCACTATCCGGCGGGTGATGGACGAGGGGGGAAAGGCGATTTTGATCTCTCACCTCGGCCGTCCGACAGGGGAACCCGACCCGGTCTTCAGTCTGGCCCCGGTAGCCGGGCGGCTCTCTCAACTGCTGAAAAAAGAGGTGCCTTTCGTTGGCGATTGCGTCGGCGATCCCGCTCGGACGGCGGTGGAGAAGATGGGGGAGGGGGATGTTATTCTCCTGGAGAACCTCCGTTTTCATCCTGGGGAGAAGGAAGGTGACGGAGGTTTCGCCCGCCAGCTGGCCGCACTGGCTGACCTTTATATCGATGATGCCTTTGGTACCGCCCATCGCGCTCACGCTTCGATGGTCGCTGTCGCCTCCTACCTCCAGCCCGCCGCCGCCGGTTATCTCCTTGAAAAAGAGATTGAGTACCTGGGTTCGGTTCTGGCCGATCCCCGCCGTCCTCTGGCGGCGATACTCGGTGGGGCCAAGGTCTCCGACAAGATCACGGTGATCGAGAGCCTGCTCAATAAAGTCGATTTGTTGTTGATCGGGGGGGCGATGGCTTATACCTTCCTTAAGGCTAAAGGTCTGCCAATCGGTTCTTCCCGGGTCGAAAATGAGGTGAAACGCTCCGGGGGTGGGACGGTCAAGATGACCGAACTGGTGGGGGATATCCTCCGCCGGGGTGAGCAGCGGGGGGTGGAAGTTTTTCTCCCGGTTGATCACATCTGCGCCGACCGGTTTTCCGCTGACGCCGCGGTCCGGATTGTCCCCCAGGATGGGATTGCCGACGGCTGGATGGGAATGGATATCGGCCCTGAGACCGCCCGGATATACCGGGAAAAGATTCTGACCGCCGGGACCGTCTTCTGGAACGGGCCGATGGGGGTCTTCGAGATGGAGCCCTTTGCTGCCGGGACGCTGGCGATTGCTCGCGCCCTGGCCGACTCTGACGCGACCTCGATTGTCGGCGGGGGCGATTCCGTCTCCGCGGTCAACCAGAGCGGACTGGCCGATAAGATCAGCCACGTCTCGACCGGGGGCGGAGCCTCACTGGAGTTTTTGGAAGGCCGTACCCTCCCCGGGATCGCCGCCCTGACCGATAGTAATCGGTAATCTGTCCGGATTTCTGCTTTGTCAAATCATATTTATCTGTAAGGGAGTTGGAAATTATGCGCAAGCCGTTTATCGCCGGCAATTGGAAACTCAACAAGACCGTCCCCGAAGCCCTGGAACTGGCTGGGGAGCTGAAGCGGGACCTGGTTGACTGCGACCGGGTCGATCTCCTGGTCTGTCCCCCCTATCCCGCTCTCTACCCGGTAGCGGAACTGCTCCGGGGGTCCCCGATCGCCATTGGCGCTCAGGATCTTTTCTGGGAGGATTCCGGAGCCTTTACCGGGGCCGTTTCCGGCCCGATGCTGAGGGCGGCGGGATGTTCCCACGTGATTGTCGGCCATTCCGAACGAAGGGAGATCTTTGGTGACATTGACCTCAAGGTGAGGCGAAAACTCCAGGCGGCTCTCGCCTCCGGTCTGACCCCGATCCTCTGCGTGGGGGAGTCGCTGGAGAAACGGGAGCAGAAAGTGACCAAGGAGTTTCTCAGCAAGCAGCTGGGGGCGGCGATCAAAGGACTGAAGAGGGAAATGATCTCCCGGATTATAGTTGCCTACGAGCCGATCTGGGCGATTGGGACCGGGAGGGCTTCCACCCCCGGTCCGACCGGGGAGACCCAGCACTTTATCCGCGAACTCTTCGGCGAATATTATGATGCCGAGATCGCGGAAAATCTTCGGATCCTTTACGGAGGCTCGGTCAAGCCGGATAACGCCCGGGACCTGATATCCGAGCTGGACATCGATGGATTCTTAATCGGCGGAGCCAGTCTCCAGGCGGATTCCTTCAGCCGGATCGCTCAGGCCGCTTCAATGTAACTTTCGCCAGGCGGTCTTATCTTTTGCTCAGCTGGCCGGATAGTGGTTAATATCCGGAGTTGTCTATTGCCCTGCCGGGAGATAATATTGGTACCTAAGTTGAGCGATTATTGCGGATGAAACGTGCTAAGATTTTGCCGGCCGACGGGTTGCGAAAACCGCAGCCATATCCAGGAGATATGGCGAGGATTTTCAATATCCGTTCGGACGCAAAAGATTGGTGCAGTTCGCCGCATAGAATCGCTCAATTTAGGTGGTAAGTAGCATCTGAACGAAAACCTAATAATACCGGGAAATTGTCATTTCGAGAAACGAAGCGACCAGGCGATCTCATCACAAACCAAACAGATTGCTCCGTCGTCCCTCCTGGCAATAACCTGGTTTTTTGGGGGGAGTTGAGGCACTAATTGCCTGAATAATTACAAATATTGGATTTTATCAATAGGCCCGATTATTTTCTGAATCTGGCTGAGGAGAAGAATATCTATGTTATATACAGTTTTGATCGCACTTTATATGATCATCTGCGTCTCCCTGATCGTGGTCATTCTTCTGCAGTCCGGCAAGGGGAGTGGTCTCTCCGGGATACTGGGTTCGGGTGGAGGCGGACAGACTATCTTTGGCGCTCGGGCCGGGGATGTGATGACCAAGACGACCACTATTCTCGCCATCTGCTTTATGGGGTTTTCTCTGGTGTTGGCTCTGCTCTCCGCCAATCAATCCTCTTCCCTGATCGGGGAGATTGAAGCCATCGGTCTGGAGATGCCCCCTTCGGAACCTTTAGCGATCGAGGAAGGCTCTCCGGATCCGGGTATTTCGGATGAAGGGGAGACGGTGGTTATTCCGGAGGAAGCCGAAGCGCCGGTTCCCCCGGTTGAAGAGTAAACCCCCAAGCCGATCAATCCCCGGCTGATGGAGCCACGGATTATCCGTCTTCTTCGCCGCCCAATCTGTATGGGCCCGATTTTGCTCGGGGGGCTCTGTCTTCTCGGAACTCTCCTCTCCGGGTGTCGACCGCCTTATTTTGCCCGGGAATCCCGCTCCTCGATGGGGACAGTCCTTATTCTGGAATTAGAGGCGCCTAACGCGGAAGAAGCGGCCCGGATCTTTGCTAAGTGCTGGGTTGAAGCCGACCGTCTGGAAAAAATATTCAGCCGTTACGATCCGGAAAGCGAGTTGAGCCGGATCAACCGGGAAGCATTTGCCGGCCCGGTCACGGTCAGTGAAGAAATGCTGGTGGTCCTTTCGCGTTCGCTGCAGATCAGCCGGCTGACCGGAGGAGCTTTTGACGTTACTATCGGGCCGTTGCTAAAGGCCTGGGGACTCTTCCCCCAACGGGAGGGCAAAGTTCCCGGTCCGGAAGAAATCGCCGCCGCGCTGGCCCGGGTCGGCTGGAAAAAAATTGTTCTCCAGCCGGAAGACCGGTCGGTCCGTTTCCTTGGCCCGGAACTGGAGCTTGATCTGGGCGGATTGGCCAAGGGTTACGTGGTCGATCGGCTGGCCGCTCTTTTAATCTCAGAAGGGATCAGAAATGCCCTGGTCAATGCCGGTGGCGACATTTTCTGTCTCGGCAGCCATCCCCGGGGTAGCGGCTGGAGGATTGGGGTCGAGCACCCCAGAAGAGAGGGGGAAACCCTGGCCGTTCTGGAACTGCGGGACCGGGCAATCGCTTCTTCCGGAGATTACCGTAACTATTTTATCCATCAATCCCGCCACTATTCCCATATCATTGACCCTCGGACCGGTGAGCCCGCCAGGACCGGGGTGATGGAGAGCACCGCCCTGGCGTCTGACTGCCTGACCGCTGACGCTCTGGCCACCGCGCTCTTTATTCTTGGCCCGGAGCGGGGACTGGAGGTTCTGGAATCTGATCCGGATTGGGAAGGGTTAATGATCGCCGGCGACGACGGCGAGTTTGTTATCCACCGATCAACCGGTTTCCCAGTCCAGGAAGAGAGGTAAGGATGCGCGGTCTTTGGGCAAAAATCGGGGGAGATTGGTTCTTTCCGGCCGCCATCCTGCTCACTCTCTTCCTGCTCGCTACCGCCTCTCCCCTGACCCCGGTTTCGCCGGAGTCGGACCGGACCTGGCTTGCGCAGGATTATAGCCGGATGATCAACCTGGAGGAAGCTCCGGCCTTTCCGGCCTTTCTCTTCCGGATGTTGACAATTGTCTTCCTCACTCTCCTTCTCTCCGGACTGGTGATAAATCTCCAGGGTTGGCTTCAGGGGGGGTGGCGGATATTTCCTCCGGGTCCGCCGGTCCGTGTACCCTGGGGTATCGGACCGGTGGTGAAGCTCGCTGTCTATTTTATCGCCCTCTTTCTTCTGTTGCTCCGGATAGAAAAGATTCTCCTTGGCCTGATCGGAATCTCCCCCGCCGAGATTGAGTCCCGGCTGATGCTGTTAAACGCTTTCCTCCAGTTTTCTCTCCTTTTGGGCCTGGGGGCTGTATTCCGGATCAGGTACCGGGGAGAATCGGCTGGTGTCCCGGCGGCGGCTCTTTGCGACTCCCCTTTTTCCCCGGTGCTTTCCCGCTTTTCCGCCGGTGGGGAATTGCGAAACCGGGTTCGGCAGGCCTTCCGAGGATACATCTGCTTTTTTCCCTTGCTGGTGACTTTGATTCTGATCTCCTGGGCGGTTACCCAATATTTTGATCTTCCCTGGCAGTCTCATCCCCTGGTTGGGCCGCTGTTGGAGAAAGATTCCCCTCAGCTGATCTGGCCGCTACTCCTGATCGGGGTTATCCTTGGTCCGCTGGCGGAAGAGATGTTCTTCCGGGGGTTGCTCTTTCCCCCGCTGGCGAAACTGACCGGGGGCTGGTGGTCAGTGCTCATCACCGCCGCTCTTTTCGCCACTCTCCATCTCAACTGGGCCGGCTGGCTCCCCATCTTCGGTCTCGGCGTCCTGCTCGCCCGGGCTTACCAGCAGACCGGATCACTCCTGGTCCCGGTCCTGATCCACAGCCTTCATAATGCCCTCTTTCTGTCTTTCACCATCCTGTTCTATCTGTTAACCTCCACCTGAGTCGATTAATCCGATCTGCTGCGAGTCAGTGCCATTGGGGGTAACTCCTGAGATGGCGCTGACGCGGTCCAGAGTAGCGCAGGCATATTAACTCTCTATAGCCTCTGGTTTAGTGAGCTTAATTTAGAGATGGCCGGTGGGCATTTTTGCCTCCGATCTTGTCGCGTCTCATAGTAGATGAGACTGGTATCTGATATAATGTGTAAATTGCGCTACTGAAATTACGCTGGTTTCCAAAGGAGATACTGTCTCGGATTATGATCCGGCACTCCGTTGGAGT
>CAYXKT010000144.1:0-6634 GCA_964465735.1 uncultured bacterium | reverse complement strand
CCGCGATCTCCCGCTCGTAACCGGTGGAAAATCTCAGTTCGCTGTTCCGGACCAGGGGGTCGGAGCCGGATCGGTCCTCCTCGGAGTCATAGAAACCGAACTCCAGGTTCCCAACCCCGCCGGCCACCGCCCCCCGCAGACTCCCTCCATAGGCCCCAAGGCGGGGGAAGGTCGCCTTCCCGGCGGCTGGATCGGACCCGGCCGGGGACTTCCAGTACCCCCGGTAACCATAGAGAGCAACTTCCCAACCGGTAATCGTCCGGTAGAGCCGGAGGGCCAGTTCGTCATCGGTGAACCAGGTCTGGAGGTCCTCGGTCTCGACGATCGCGTCCCGGCCGGTGATCCGACCCTGGGTCGCGTTGAAATAGGATAGGCGTCTCCCATCGATATAACGGTCGGGGCTGAAGCGGGGGGAATAGATCAGGTCGAAGTTGACGACGGGGGTGAAGAAAGAGGCAACGGCCGAGTCAGAGGGGGCCTTGAGATACTCGTCGTCGCGACCGATAAAGAACGAGTTCCAGTCCTTGGAGAAGAGGTCATTGATAAAGACCAGGTCCCCTGTCCCCCAGGTCAGAATCTGGCGGCCCAGCTTGAGATCGAAAAAATCCAGCGGGGTAAACGAAAATCGTGCTTCCCTGAGGTCGAACCAGCCCATTCCGCGGGTGAGATCGGGTGTATACCGATCGGGGACCGGGTCACAGAGGAAGTCGCCCCGGACCCGGAACGATGCCCGATCCCAGACTCTCTCTCCTTCCAGCTGGAGCCTCAATTCACCAGCCGAGAGATCCTTCTCTTTAGGGTCGCGTCCGGTCCGGAGCCCGATCAGTCCCTCGGCGAATCCGGAATACCGCAAGGGGTTGGTGACAGGAGAGTCCGGAAGCAGAGGCGGCACGGCCGGTTTCGACCCCAGTCCGGCCGGAAGTGGAGGCTGGGCCCGGAGATCCGAAATGAGAAAAAGGCTGATCGGCAAAGCGCTTAAAAGCAGGATTCCTCTCAGAACCATTTTCATCGTCTTCAAGGCCAAATCTCCTCATTGCTTTACCGGAGAAACTCCCGGGGGGGAGTTCTCAAGTAACGTTCGGTAAAGATCCCGTCCGGGAGGCCGACATCGTAAGCGACGCCGGTATAGGTCATCACCGTCTCCGACCCGGTCTTCAAGTTCTTCATACTCGAGCGGGTCACTGTCGGAAACCCCTCGATGGTCTCCACCCCGAGGACAGTGTACTCCCGGTACTTCTCACCGCCCGAATCAAAGTACTCGGTCCGGATCGGGATAAAGCTTTCCCGGTGGATCCAGTTGGTGTAGTAGGCGAACTCGACCGACCCCGGGTCAAGAGGAGTGCTCCGGATCACAAAATAATCCTCGGTCGTCTGCTCCAGCTGGTGGGTATCCTCCGCGACCCCCCGACCGGAGACATCCTCGTAGAAGAAATCGGATCCGACAAAACTGGTCCGCTTCTCCGCCCCGGCGATCCGCTTCACCAGATCGAGAGCCGGGAGGTAGAGCCAGCGGTCGTCGTCCTTGCCCCGCTGGGCGTTCTTCCAAACCAGAAAAACCATCTTGTTGACATCAGCCGGACGGAGAAAATAGACATAAAATTTCTGGTCGCCGGCGACCGCCGGTTTTTCGGAGTCGTTCTTCCTCAGGATTATCAGGACCCGGTTCCGGGTCCGACTCTGGCTGTCAGTGATCTCCATCGACACCAGGGCCCGGCCATCCTTTCCCTGATAGTAGGCAGCCCGATTGGCCCGGTCAACGATCTCCCCCGCCGGGGGGACTTTTTCACTTACAACTTCTTCAGCTCGAGGTACCGGCGACAGCAGACCGACAATCAAGCTGATCGCCAGGGCGGATGGTATCAACTTCTTCATAATCGAATCTCCTTTCTAAGCAGTGGGTTCTGTCAAATAAATTCACCACGGGGGGCAAAGGGTAAATCAGGAGAGAATAACTTGGGTCAAATAATCCTTTCTCCCTCTCAGTGTGCCCTTCAAGAACCATTTTTGGATAACTTGATTGAGCAGAGGAAAACCGAAGTTGATAATTAATCCCCCCTTCTTCTCAGCGGCCTTGAATCAGATTAACAATTGCGCTCCGAATACATAGACAGTTTTTCGACCGCCTTGATTTCTGCCGCCAGCTTCTGTGCCACTAAAATATTAAAATATCTACCGTCACTCCCGAGTGAGGGCTCTAATCCGCTCCATTTTGATCACCGCAGTGCTCTCTGTGGTTCCATAAGTCTGTCATAAAATTTTGACACTGTCGAACAGTTTCCGTCAGCTTCTGTCTTCCGGATTGTTTTTGAGCCAATCCCGGCAGCGATCACGACGCGAACTGAAAAAACAGATGCTCGAAAGAACGATCACCACCCCCAGGCTCCACCAGGAAAGACCGGTCCAGCCCAGAGATATAAATTGCTTCAGATTAACCGCCACCGCCGCCGCCAGGGCGATGATGGTGACCAGGCAGGTGCCGCGCCGGCAGATCAGGCTGTACTGGGCGGTCCGGGGGAAGAGGAACTTTTCCAGAACCCTGAAAAGGGCCGGGAGGATGAAGAGCGTGGCCACTCCGGCGGCGGCCAGAATCGCGGCGATGAAGATACCCACTGTCTGGTAGGGGACCAGCGGGGCCAGGACCAGGGGGAGGAAGCCAAGACCGACCACGATCACGTTACGGGAGATCGCCCGGGCCGGTTCCCCGAAGACAGCCGGGAAGGCCTCTTTCCAGGAGCCGGTGGCGGAATAAATCTCCCGGGATCGGGAGAGGAAGTGGATGGCGTAATCAACCGCCAGGCCGAGACTGAGCGAGGAGAGTACCGCTACCGGCATATCGTAGTCCTTCCCGATCAGCCCGATCACTCCGTAGATCAAGGCGATAGTGACCGTGAGCGGGATCATCGAAAGCAGACCCCAGAGAGCGGAACGGTAGAGTAGGGTCATCATCAAAAAGACGACCAGAAAGCTGCCGAGAAAGGCCAGGAACATCCCGGCCACCATCTTCTCCTGCCAGATTACGTTGATATAGGTCAGTCCGAACCAGCCGTGCTCTATCCCGGCCGGGAGCGGCTGAGCGGCCAGATATTCTTCGACCTCCCCGACCACCATCTCCATATCCTGGTTATCCCCGCTTTTGAGCTGAAGCCAGAGGACCGCGGTCCGATAGTCGGGGGTGACAAAGTGCCAGAGGTCGTGGGGGCGGCGGCTGTTCTGGAAGGTAATCAGGGTCTGGCCAACCGCGTCCCTGGCAGCCGGGATGATCAGGTCCCGGTCGTCGCCGGAGATCAGGTCGCGATAAACGGTCTTGATAATATCTGTCACCCCGCTGGACTTCCCCACCACCCCGGTCTCCTCGAGCCTCCTCTGGAGACGCTCGACCGCGCTGAGGACCTCCGGCTGTTTGAAGACCTCTCCCCGCTGTCTCTCCCGATCGAGGAAGAGCAGAGCCTCGTCCCAACCCTCGATCTCGGAAAAAGATTCCGCCTGCCTGGCTTCCTCTTCAGCGTATCCGGAGAGACGGTCAAGCAGTTGTCCGGGATCTGCCTCTTCCCCGGCCCAGCGATCGACCTGGGCCCGGAGGCGAGCGAAGATTTCCGGAGCGGATTGGCGACCCTGTTCCTCCAGCCGAGCGGAGAGCCCGGCGGCAAAATCGGCAAGATCCTCTACGGCTTCAGGGACGGTCAGGGCCAGGTAGGCGGGATAGGTCCCGGCGAAATGCTGGTTGAGAATCCGGTCGGCTTCTCGGATCGGATGGGAAGGAGCGAACCATTTGGTCGGGTTGTCGTTGATAACGATCCGGCTGACCCCGTAAACCGCCCCGATAAGTACCAACCCGACCAAGAGGAGGACCACTCCGGACCGGCGGTAGGTGAAACGGCCGACGGCGGCAAGCGATCGGGCCAGGGAGAAGGTAGCCCCGACCCGGCGCAGGGGGCTGTCGGGGCGCTTTGCCCCTCTGGTCCGTCCAAAATTTTTCAGGGCTCGGGCGGGGAGGAGAACAATGTAGGCCGGGATAAAGAGGACGGTCCAGAACCAGGAAATTACCACCCCGAGAGCAATGTAGAGCCCGAAGATCTGGACCGGAGGGATCGGGGCCAGGGCCAAAGAGGCGAAACCGACCGCGGTGGTCAGGGAGGTGTAGAGCATCGGGGTAAAGAGGGTGGCCATCACTTCCCGGACTGTCTTCTCCCGGTCGGCGAGTCCCCGGAAGCGGTCAAAGAAATCGGAGAGGATATGGACGGCGTCGAGAACCGCGATCGGCATAATGAAGATCGGGATCATCGAGGACATTATATGGACAGTCCGGCCGGTGATCACCAGCAGGGACATCGTGGTGATCACCGCCACCAGGGCCACGATCAGGGCGGAGGCGATCATCGTCAACTTCCGGAAGAAGAAGAGCAAAAGGAGAAAGATGATCAACATCGCTACCGGGGCGGCAATCGCCATCTGCTTGAACATTTCCACCCCAAAAGTGTCCTGGGCCACCGGCAGGCCGGTGATATGATACTCCTCCTCCCCCCCCAGTCCGTCGATCTTCTGGCGCAGACTTTCAGCCACCTGATAGCTCAGATCCTTGGCGGTGATCGGCAGATAGATCGCCAGCGCCCGACCGTCTTGCGAGAGAAGGGTTCCCTGAAGGAAGGGAATCCGGGCGGCCGCTTCCCGGATCGCCCGGGCGTCCGCGCGGGTTTCGGCGGGAGAAGGCATCAGCCAGCGGAAACTGACTGTCCCCGGGCCGGCCTGCTCGATCCGCTCCACGGTGGAGGGGGCGATCAGGTCCACCTCGATCACACCCCCGTACTCCCCCGGCTGACCCGGGGTCTCCCAGCGCAGACCCCGGGCGAATTCGGTCAGCTCAAAGACCCGCCCCAGGGTCCCCGGATTGAAGACTCCGTCAGGGTCGGAGGGGTTGACCACCCCCAGAACCACCATCTCGTGGAGGGCCATCTCTTTCTTCATCCGATTATGAAAGACCCGGACCGGCTCTTGCGCCGGGAGCATATTCTCGGGGTCGGTATCGACCCGAAGCGGATAAAGAAAGGGGAAGAGATCCGGCCGGATACTGGGGAGACCGGCCAGCAAAGCCGGGATCAGAGTGGTGACAATCATCGCCCCGACGACAAATTTCGGCCGCCGGAGGGCCAGGGAGACCATCGAATTACCGAGCTTCATAAAATGCCCTTTTCAGCACAGAGTCACAGAGGACACAGGAAGAGGAATTGCCGGATACCTTCCTGCCTTTATCAGATAGTTTCTCAAAATCTCCGGGTCTTCGCCGATGATTAGATCTTTGCTCCGCAGAGACTCTTTATATTGCCGTGGTCCCGGTCAGAGTGGCGATCATCACCGCTTTAATGGTGTGCATCCGGTTCTCGGCCTGGTCGAAGACCGCCGAGTTTTCGCTCTCAAAGACCTCCTCGGTCGCCTCGCAGATCTCCGGATACTGACGCGAGAGTTCGGTATCGGTATTGTGGAAACAGGGGAGACAGTGAAGAAAGACACAGTCCGACCGACCGGTCAGCTCCATCAGAGAACGGTCAACCCGGTAGGGGGAAAGAAGCCGGATCCGCTCATTCATCGCGGGCTCCTCCCCCATCGAGACCCAGACATCGGTATAGACAAACTCGGCCCCGGCCACGCCCGAGGCGACCTCATCGGTGACGGTCACCTTTCCTCCCCGCTCCTGAGCCGAACGGCGAGCCTCGGCGAGTCGGTCCTGGCCGGGAAAGAGCGCGGGGGGGGTGACTATCCGGATATCCATCCCCATCTTCGCCCCGGCCAGCATCAGGGAGTTGGCGACGTTGTTACGCCCGTCACCGACGTAGGCCAGAGTAATCCCTTCCAGCTTCCCCCTCCACTCCCTGACAGTCATTAAATCAGCCAGGGACTGGGTGGGGTGGAAGCGATCGGTAAGCCCGTTCCAGACCGGGACCCCGGCGAATTCGGCCAGTTTCTCGGCGGTCTGATGCTTGAACCCGCGAAACTCGATACCCTCGAACATCCGCCCCAGGACTCGGGCGGTATCCTTCACCGTCTCCTTATTTCCCAGCTGGATATCGTCCTTGCCCAGGTACTCCGGGTGGGCGCCTTCATCGACCGCCGCCACCACGAAAGCGGAGCGGGTCCGGGTGGAAGGTTTCTCGAAGATCAGAGCGATATTCTTCCCCGCCAGACGCTTCGGACGGGCGCCACCGGCCTTTTCTTCCTTTAGCGCGATCGAGAAATCGAGCAGAGTCTCAATCTCCCCGGCGGTAAAATCCCGTAAAGTAAGCAGACTCCTTCCCAAAAATTTACCGGACATAATATTTTCTCTGGTTTTTGGCGATATGGTACAATCCGGAGTAGAAAGCGAAGAAACTCGGCTTATGACATCCTGACTCCTGGATTCTATATTCCCGCTCTTAGAGGGTCCCGTAATACCGGTCCCCGGCGTCGCCGAGTCCCGGGAGGATATAGGCGTTTTTATTGAGTTCCCGGTCAAGGGCAGCGGCATAAATCGCAATCTCCGGATGGGCGGCGCACAACCGCCGTACTCCTTCCGGCGCGGCTACCAGACAGATGAAATGAATCGATCTTCCCCCGGCCTCCTTCAGGCAATCGATCGCCGCCACCGCCGTACCCCCGGTCGCCA
>CAYXKT010000143.1:0-6747 GCA_964465735.1 uncultured bacterium | reverse complement strand
GACGCAAAAGATTGGTGCAGTTCGCCGCATAGAATCGCTCAATTTAGGTAATAGTTTTCTGGAACCGACGGGAGGCGAACCAGAGCGTCAGGCCGCCCATAATGCCCAGAGAGAGCAGCTGAGGCCAGAGCACGTCCGGCCCGATCCCTTTGAGGAAGATGCCCCGGATAATAACCAGGAAATACCGTAACGGGTTGAGGTAGGTCAGCCATTGGATTACGGTCGGCATATTGGCGAGAGGAAACATAAACCCCGAGAGCAGGACCGCCGGAAAGTAGAAGAAGAACGTGCTCATCATCGCCTGCTGCTGCGTTTCGCTCACGGTGGAGATCAGCAAACCCACGCCGAGCGTTGTCATCAGATACAGGCCGGTGGCCCCGAAAAGCAGGAATATATTGCCGCGGATCGGCACCTCGAACCAGAAGACGCCGATGACGGTAATCAAAATAACGTCCACGAAGCCGATCACCGCGAAGGGAACAGTCTTGCCCAGGATAAATTCGGCAGAGGTAATCGGCGTGACCATAATCTGCTCCATTGTGCCGATCTCTTTTTCCCGCACCACGGCCATACCGGTCAGCATCAGGGTGATCAGCATCACGATGATGGCGATTACGCCGGGGACATAGAAATTTCTGCTCTCCAGGTTCTCATTGAACCACGCCCGCGACCGGAGTTCGACAGTTCCCGGCTCAACAGCTGCTCCTTTAAGACGGGTGGACCGCGTGATGAGAACCTTCTCGGAGAACTTCCCGGCTATTTTGGCGCTGTAGTCGAGGACAATCCCCGCTGTATTTGAATCCGTGCCGTCGACAATAATCTGGAGCGGCGCGGTTTTGCCACCGCGTAAATTGCCGCCGAAACCTTTATTCATCTGCAAAACGGCCCGGACCTGTTCGCGATCAAGCAGATCGCGGATTTCTGCCGGGCTGTCCACATAAACCGCAACATCAAAGTAGCCTGACTCGGCAAACCGGGCGGTGAGTTCGCGGCTAACTATGCTGTTGTCCAGGTCGCAGACCGCGGTAGCCACGTTTTTGACATCCGTGGTTACGGCATAGCCGAAGACGAGCAACTGGATGATAGGCATCAGAAAGATGATCCCCTTCATCCGCGGATCACGGAAGATCTGGATAAACTCTTTAATCAGCATCTGTTTGATCCGTTCGTACATATCTCAGACCAGCTTCTTTTTGAATTTTGTGATGGCGACGGCGACCATCAAGACGCTGAAGATGGTCAGGAGGCCGGCCTCACTGATGAGAACGGTCAGTCCGATGCCTTTCAGATAGATCCCTTTTAACAGGACGACGAAGTAGCGAGCCGGGATCAGATAGGTGATGAATTGAATCGGTCGCGGCATATTGCTGGTTGCGTACATAAATCCCGACAGGAGAAACGAGGGCAGGAAGGTCAGGACCATCGCCAGCTGGCTTGCCAGCAACTGGCTCTTGGTCACCACGCTGATCACCATACCCAGTGACAGTGCTCCGGCGAGAAAGATGGCGGCCATCGCGAAAAGAAGGGGGACATCGCCTCGGAGCGGAATTTGAAAGAGGTACTCTCCCATCAACACGGCCAATAGGACGTCGAAGATACCAATGGCGAAATAGGGAAGGAGCTTGCCGATGATGAGTTCCGGCACCTTGACCGGTGTCGAGATCAGCTGCTCCATCGTGCCTCGCTCCCACTCCCGGGCTATGGTTAAAGAGGTCAAAAGCGCGGCGATAACCATCATAATCACCGCGATCAAGCCGGGTATAATGTAGTTCTTGGACTCCAGGTCGGGGTTAAACCACACCCGGGGCTGGAGATCGAGGGGTAAGGTCAGTTCCCGGCCGCCCGGAGGTCGCCGATCGTTTCTCGCGATATCTTGAGAATAGACCGTCGCCAGCACATCGGCGTAGCCCATAGCGATGGTGGCGGTGTTGGAATCGCTGCCATCCACGATCAGTTGAACCGGTGCGGCCTGACCGGCTCCAAGGCGCCGGGAAAAGTCTAAAGGAATCACCAGACCCACCAGGGCCTTGCCGCTATCCACTGCGCGCTCCAGTTCCGGATAGTTTTCGGCATACTCAGCCAGAGAGAAGTAGGGGGAGCCGTTGAAACGACTGATGAACTCCCGGCTGGCCGGGGAGCGGCTCTGGTCCCAGACGATCAGGGGCACGTTATCGACATCAAGCGTGAGAGCATAGCCGAAGAGCAATAGAAGCAGCATCGGAATGGCGATGGCCATACCCAGACTGCGCGGATCCCGGACAATATGGGTGAACTCTTTACGGGAAATTGCCCAGGTGCGAAAAAGGTTCATTTCCGCGCCTCCTGCCGCGGTTGGTCGGCCAGGTCACGGCTTTCAATCAGCGAGACGAAGACATCCTCCATTGAAGGGTTGATGGTCTCAATCCGCTCAATCGGATGGTCTTGTTTCTGGAGTTCCCGGCGGATAAGTTGGGTCGCGCTCTTGCTCGATTCCGCGACGATATGGAGTCCTTTGCCGAAGAGGGCGACTTCCTTTATGCCGGGCAACTTTTCGATCAATTCCATAGCCTTGTGCGGTTGGGGACATTGGACTTCCAGTACCTCATCCCGCATCAGATCGGTCTTCAGTACTTCCGGTGTACCGAGAGCGATCAGTTCGCCGCGATAGATCAGTCCCAACCGATCGCAGTATTCCGCCTCATCCATATAATGAGTCGTGACAAAGACGGTGCCGCCTCTGTCGGCGATGTCGTAAATCAGATCCCAGAACGTCCGGCGAGAGATCGGATCGACCCCCGAGGTCGGCTCATCGAGAAAGATGATCGGCGGCTCGTGGAGCACGGCACAGCCGAGCGCCAGACGCTGTTTCCAGCCGCCGGAGAGGATGGCCGTCCGGGAGTGGCGATGATCCTGCAATCCGGCCATCTTGATTACCCATTCTTTCCGGGCTTTTTTCTTCGCCTTCGGGATCCGGTAAATGCCGCTGTAGAAGTCGATATTTTCCTCAACGGTCAGATCCTCGTAGAGAGAGAACTTCTGGCTCATATAACCGATATGGGCCTTGATCAGCTCCGCCTCGGTCCGGATATTGAAACCCGCCACGGTTCCGGACCCGCTCGTGGGGGCTAAAATCCCACAGAGCATCCGGATCGTGGTGGATTTGCCGGCGCCGTTGGGGCCCAGGAAACCGAAGATTTCTCCCCGGGCCACCTGGAAACTTACGCGATTGACGGCGATGAAGTCTCCGAACCGCTTCTCCAGGTTCTCTGCTGCCACCGCGTTGTTATTCTCCCGGACAGTCATAATTTCATTCCTTCTCCCGGGCGGAGAGGACCGAGATAAAGACGTCTTCCAGCGCCGGTTCGATTACGCGGATCCCATCGATATCCAGGCCCGCTGTCCGGAGGATTGACTCAATCCCGCGGCGGGATTCTTCCGGCGCGGAGGTTACCACGTGGACCTTATCCCCGAAGAGACTGATCGAATCCGCGCTCAGTTTCTCCCGGAGAATAGTTGTCGCGTGCCGGGGCACCGAGGCGCGGACTTCCAGAATTGTGCCCCGCATCAGCTTCTTCACCTCGTCCGGTGTCCCGACCGCGAGCATCCGCCCCTGATGGATGAGTCCGACCCGGTTGCATCGCTCGGCCTCGTCGAGATAGGCGGTGGAGACGAAGATGGTCACTTTCTCCCGCAGCAGCCGGTAGAGAATCCGCCAGAAATCCCGCCGGGAGACCGGGTCGACGCCGTTGGTCGGTTCGTCGAGAAACAACACTTTCGGGGTATGGATCAGAGCGCAGGCCAGTCCGAGTTTCTGTTTCATCCCTCCGGAGAGTTTTCCCGCCAACCGTTGTTTAAATGGAGTCAGATTGCTGAAAGAGAGCAGTCGATCGATTTTTTCCCCCCGTCCTGGCCGAGGTACCCCGTAAATATCGGCATAGAAATTAATATTCTCACTGACCGTCAGATCCGGATACAACCCGAACCGCTGGCTCATATAGCCGATCGCCTCCTTGATCTTCTCGGGTTCGCGGACCGTATGATAGCCGGCAACCCAGGCCTCACCCGCAGTCGGATCCATAATTGCGGTCAGCAGCCGCATCGTGGTGGTCTTCCCGGCGCCATCGGGACCGACCAGCCCGAAGATCTCCCCTTCGGTCACCCGGAGATTGATTTGATCGACCGCGGTCAACCCAGCGAAGGCCCTGGTCAGCTTTTCGGTTCGGATGGTTTCCATTACCTGCTTTCCGGATCGAGGACGATCTCCGCGTCCGCCGGCATCCCGGGCTTGAGTTCCATCTCCGGATTGGGGATGCCAATCTTGACGCGATAGACCAGTTTCACCCGCTCTTTCTCGGTCTGGACGTTTTTCGGGGTGAACTCGGCCTCCGAAGAGATGAAAGATACGCGGCCCGGATAAACTTTGTCGGGATAAGTGTCGGCCCGGACCCGGACGGCCTGGCGCACCTTAACCCGCCCCAGGTCGGTCTCGTTGATATAAGCCCGAAGCCAGGCGTTTTCTATATCACCGACCGTCAGGATCGGGGTGCCCGGGGCCACGTATTCGCCGGCTTCAATGTTCTCCGAAAGCACGAGTCCGGTGAAAGGTGAGGTAAGAGTCGCGTAGCCGAGACGGGTCTCCGCCAGACCGAGAGCGGCCCGGGCCTTTTCAACCTGGGCCCGGGCCTGTTCGATAGTTTCCTGGCGGGGCCCTTCCTGGATAAGTTTATGCTGTTCCCGGGATTCGTTCAGTCTGGCCCGGGCACTCTGATAATCCACTTTTGCCCGGTCATATTCGCGCTGGGAGATGACATTGTTATCCAGAAGTTGGCGCTGCCGTTCCAACTCGAGTTGGTAATGCCGCTCTTCGACCAGATTCCGCTCCACGGCGGCGGCGGCGGCGGCGATCTCTCCCGGGCGCGATCCCGCTTCCAATCCCGCCAGGGCGGCCCGAGCGGCGCGCAGTTCGGCCTGGCGAAAATTAACCTCCTGCTCCAGCTCGGCGCAATCCAGCCGGGCGATCACCTGGCCCGATTGAATAACCTCGCCCTCGGAGGCCAACCGCTCCTGTACCTGGCCGGCGATCTGAAAACCCAACTCGGCATCGGTGATTTCGATATTGCCCGAAACGCGGACAACATTCTGGTCGTGGCCGGCTCGTTCGTTTAAATGTCGGATCGTAAGCACACCGGCAATCGCCACAATGGGGATCAGTATCAGCCATCTCTTCTTTTTCTTCATCATTATTACCTCCATAGTGATTTGTCATTCATATTCAGGGTCTAAACGGAAACCTCAAATCACCGAGAATTTGTCATCGCGAGGAACGAAGAGACGAATCAATCTCATCACCAGCGAAACAGATTGCTCCGTCGTCCCTCCTCGCAATCCGACCTGGTTTTTAGGGTTTCGGTTCAGACACTGTTCAGTCGGCAACCTTTTCTTTAGCTGCATCGGTGTGATTATTTTGGGGGGAGGGGAGATGTACTTTTTCGGGACGTGAGAGATATATGTTATCCGAATTTTAACTGATCGCCAGGTCTGCGACGGTCTCCCGTCGAGTTTGGGTGGTCCACGCAAATCCCTCGATGAAATATCTCCCAGGCCCTCTCCGCCTGCCGGGTCAGGTCGAAAGCTCCGTCTGTAACCTTTCTTAAGATCGCCCCGGGTAGAATTATGCCCATAAATGTCACCGCCACGGTTGTCGGGTTGATCTCCGCTCTGATCCGACCGGACTGTTGTCCCTCCCGGACGATCGCCTTGATCCGTCCCAGATAACTGACTATGATGCTCTGGACCCTGGCCCTCCGTTCTATCGAGTCGCCGAAGATGCTTTCCGAAATAACTATATGCGGGATGGCCTGGTTTTCCTGAAGCCAGCGGCTATGACGCGTTAAGATCAGATGGAGCCGCTCCAGAGCGTCGGTTTTTTCTTTACGGACCGCTGTCACATTACTCAGTAGCCGGTCGCGGACCAGATCCAGAGCCGCGTTTAAAACCTCACTCTTGCTGGGGAAATGGCGGTATATGGCTGAAGGCACCACCCCGATCCGCTGGGCGATGCCGGCAATGCTCAAGGCCCGGATACCTTCACTGCCAATTATATCCAGGGTTACCCGGGTGATCTGATCCTGTCTGATCTCGGTATTAATTTTTGGCGCGCGCATAATTTAACCTGATTGTGAATGTCTGTTCACAATATAAATCGGGCAGCGAACTATGTCAATAAACAATATAGTGGGTTGGTAACGACCTTGGTTCGACGATATTAAGCGGGAAACTTGGAAAAAGATCATCGGATCAGGACGAGACCGGAATTGATCCGGTCGGGGGAAAAGATCGAACAACGGAGCCGCCTCGGCATCGCCCGGATCTATCCTGCGGAAAAGGGAAAATTACTGCCTGAACGGCAACCTCAAATTACCTGGATTTTGTCATTGCGAAGAACGAAGCGACGGAGCTATCTCATCACAGAATATACGGATCGCTTCATCGTCCTTCCCTGTCGCGTCTCGTAGTAGATGAGACTGGCATCTGATATAATCTGTAAATTGCGCTGCTGAAATTACGCTGGCTCCCAGAGGAAATACTGTCTCGGATTATGATCTGGCACTCCGTTGGAGTACTGCTGAGAGTTGATGGCGGCGTCTTTTATCCCGGGGTTGCACCCCGGGCTCTGATGTTGGACGCCATTCACTTCCCTTCAGTTGCCCCAGAGGGGTAAAACATCATAGCCCGGCGAGAATCGCCGGGATCAAAATGGATCAGCAG
>CAYXKT010000142.1:5722-6817 GCA_964465735.1 uncultured bacterium | reverse complement strand
TCCTCGAGGACTGGGTCCAGCCCGGCCAGATCTTCCCGGACACGGTCGATCTGGAGTGGACCAGCTGGACGATCGGGACCGAGCAGGTCTCGGACTACAACGACAACGCCTACGAGCGGACGGGAGATCCCGACGGGGAAGGGGAGTGGAACGATTACACCTCGGCCGACGACGATGAGGTCACCGTCAACGGGATCGGGCTGACCAAGCAGCTGCTCGGAGACGGTGATGCCGTGATCGGGGAGACCTTTCCTTACCGGGTCACCGTCACCCTCCCCGAGGGGATCACCGCCGAAGCGGTCCTGGAGGATACCCTGGATACCGGCCTGGCCTTTGTCTCCCTTGATCGGTTCGATCACGATCCGGCGATTACCTTTACCGGCTCGACCGACCCGGTGATCAGCAGCCAGGGGGCGACCGTGACCTGGACGCTGGAGACGATCACCAACCCGCCCTCGCCGCCGACCCCGAATACGATCGAGATCGAGTACACCGTGGTGGTGACCAACGTCTTCGCCAATCAGGACGGGACAATACTAAAGAATTTGGTCGAGCTGGATTATGCCACCGGTTTTACCGCCGCCACCGCCCCCGAGACCGAGGTCCTGGAGCCGGACCTGGCGATAGAGAAGAGTATCCTCCCCACGAGCGGGGTGAGGGGGGACACCCTCACCTATTACTTCAGTATCTACCACACCGCCCTCTCCCGGTCGGCGGCTTTCAATGTCGACTTCGACGATCTCATCCCCAGCCAGTTTGACTGGGAGAACAACATCCAGGCTACCGGCGGCCCGGCCTTCACTTACGACACCTCCGGCCTCCCTGCCTTCACCGCCGCCTGGTGGGAGATCCCGCTCTTTTACTCCCAGACCAACCCGGCCAGTTTCAGTTTCGACGTCTCCATCAACAACACCGCGGCGCCTCCGGAGACGGTCTGGAACACCGCCGGGGTGGAGTGGACTTCGCTCTCCGGCGACCCCGGCCGGATCTCGACCTACAACCCGGACAGCTACCAGCGGACCGGAGATGAAAATGACCCGGGAGAGGATAATGACTATCGGACCGAAGACCCGGCTCCGGCCGACCTTGATGGTA
>CAYXKT010000142.1:0-5622 GCA_964465735.1 uncultured bacterium | reverse complement strand
CCCCGACGCCCTCGGTAACCCCGACACCTTCAGTCACCCCGACGCCGTCGGTGACTCCGACCCCATCAGTAACTCCCACGCCGTCGATCACTCCGAGTCCGACGCCGTCGGTGACGCCGACTCCGAGCGTCAGCCCAACGGCCACGGTGACCCCGTCACCTTCGGTGACCCCGACGCCGTCAATTACCCCGACGCCTTCAGTCACCCCGACGCCCTCGGTAACCCCGACACCTTCAGTCACCCCGACGCCGTCGGTGACCCCGACACCTTCAATCACCCCGACGCCGTCGGTGACCCCGACCGCTTCGGTGACTCCGACCCCCAGTGTGACACCCACGCCTTCGGTGACCCCGACACCCAGTGTGACACCCACGCCTTCGGTGACCCCGACCGCTTCGGTGACCCCGACTCCCTCGGTGACTCCGACGCCGACCACGACGCCGACTCCGGAATATTGCGCCAACGCTCTCGAGCTGGCCGATCTGGAGGATCTCGAGATCAGCAACCTGAGATCTCCCAGTTATAACGGGTGGCGTTGGGAAGTTACCCGGGCGGAAGAACCCCTGACCGATCTTTATGGGTATCTTTATGACAATCAGGATATCTATGCCGATGAGAATACCTATCCTTCCCAGCCAGTGGCGATCCGGATTACCAGCGTGAACGAGCCGGTCAATATCCTGGAAGGAGATTTTATTCTCCTGACCTATGACGGCGGACAGTTTATCAATGTTTATCCGCCGCCCCTGAGCGGGGTTATCGATACTTACTACTACGTCGGGTCGGACGGGAGCACCTATACCGACCGCTGGCTCTGTGAAATGGCTAAGGGCGTTCCGACCCCGACCCCGTCTCCCTCGGGCACGCCCACACCCTCAGTGACCCCGACCCCATCGGTCACCCCGACGGCATCCGTTACTCCGACGCCGTCCGTAACACCCACACCCTCGGTGACTCCGACTCCGTCGGTAACACCAACGTCCTCGGTAACCCCGACACCCAGCGTGACTCCGACCCCGTCAGTCACACCTACCCCATCAGTGACCGCGACGCCGTCGGTCACTCCGACTCCGCTGGGCCCGGCGCTGGAACTGGTCAAGACCGTGAATCAGGCCCCGGCAGGGACGGTCGAGATCACTCTCGCCTGTTATCAGCCGACTTACTACTACTCAGTGACCAATACCGGTGATACCTTTATCTCGCAGATCGAGGTCCGGGACGACGACGGCAGACCGGAAGACCCGTCATCCGAGATCCTGATCGGGGTGATTCCGGGACCGCTGGCCCCCGGGGAGAGCGCCCGATTGGAATATGTCTCCGAGCGGGAGTCGGCACGGCTGAACCGGGCAACGGCCTCCGGGACGGCCACGGACGCTTTCGGGGTGCCTTATCCCGGTCTTGATCCGGTCGCCGCCTCTGACCGAGCCCTGGCCTATACCTGGTTTGTCAACGACGGCAATGACTATGACGGAGACGGGCGGAGCGATATGACGGTCTGGTCCTGCTCGGGACGGTGGTCGGTTATGCATTGTCCGTTTACCGGTAGCCAGATCGTTTATTATGGCCATCCTGGAGATCTCAATACTCCGGGGGATTATGACGGGGACGGTCTTACGGATATCGCCATCTTCCGGCCCGGCTCCGGTCTCTGGGCGGTTCGGGATATTACCCGTCTCTACTTTGGTGGAAGTTCCGATTATCCTGTTCCGGGGGATTACTCCGGAGACGGTCTGACCGATCCGGCCGTCTTCCGCCGGGCGGCCGGCCTCTGGGCGATCCGGGGGGTGACCCGGTTCTACTTCGGAGGGATGTATGATCTCCCGATCCCCGGGATCTATGACAATTCCTCCCAGGTACGGGCGGGGATATTCCGCCCCTCCATCGGTCTCTGGTCGATCCGCGATCTGACCCGGAGATATTTCGGGGTTGAGGGCGACTGGCCGGTCCCGGCCGACTACAGCGGTGACGGTATCAACGAGATCGGGATCTTTCGGGATGGGGCCGGGCTCTGGGCGATCCCCGAGGTGACCCGGACCTATTTCGGCCAGCGCTTCGACTTCCCGCAGCCGGCCGATTATACCGGCAGCGGTTCCGACCAGATCACCATCTACCGGCCCTCCAATGGTCTCTGGGCGATCAAAGGAGTGCTTCGAAAGTATTGGGGTGGGCCCAACGCCGTTCCGCTAACCCGTTGAGATTAAACTTTAAACCCGGGCAAGCCGTCGCTATAATGGTACCTGAGAAAAAGGGCCGCCTCTGGTTCGACCCCGGCCCTGGGAAAGGAAAATATAATGAGACCACAGGATATTGAGCGGATAGCCGCCACCGTTGCCGGCAGTTTTTCCGGGGCCGGAGGGAATATTCCCCGAGCCGGTTGTGGAGCCCTCTCCAGCCCGCTGGCCTACGATTGCGATCTCTTCTCCTGCGGGGACGACTACGAGTGCGGAGAACAGGCGGTCTTCACCTGCCAGGAGGATTTCTC
Source organism: uncultured bacterium (assembly GCA_964465735.1). Classification (GTDB taxonomy): domain Bacteria; phylum Auribacterota; class Erginobacteria; order Erginobacterales; family Erginobacteraceae; genus Erginobacter. The sequence continues at coordinate 3,140 of CAYXKT010000142.1, read as the reverse complement.
CTGTGTTCTGAGTTTCTTTTGCGGCTGCGGCCAGTACGCCCCCCCCGGTCCCTGAGTGCGGTTATTTATCTCCCAATGGTGAGGCAGCAACGTATTCCAGCCGCCTTACCGGGGGTTGATATCCGCGGCCAAATAAGGAGTTGGCCGGGGAGGGATTCAGTGCCTTCTGTCGCCGGAGTCGAAAATCGCTGACCGAACCGGGACCTAACCGGCCAGTTCCCGCCAGTGCCGGGCCGGGGCCGGTTGCGGGGTATCCCTTGCTTTGCCTTTCTCGGTCCGCGACCAGAGGGGCAGCAATCCGACCAGCAGTCCCCAGCAGAGTCCCTGCTTGAGAAATCTTCTCCGATTGATTTTTTCCTCAAACTTCATCAGTGTTACTCCCGCGTTGTCTCGCTCCTCACAGATAGGAATACGTGTTGCAGATCATTTCCAGAGCCCGGCAATCGCTGCTCCGCAGAATCCGCACCGGCCGTCTTTCAGATTGTTCTTACGGATCCGGTAACCGGTCCGTTTGATCACCGGCTGGCCACAGTCGGGGCAGAAGGTATTCTCCCCCGGATCGCCGGGGATGTTTCCGGTATAAACAAAGCGCAGTCCTTTCCCCCGGGCAATCTCCCGCGCTCGCCGCAAAGTCTCCACCGGGGTCGGGGGGAGGTTGCGGAGCTGGTAGAGCGGCTGGAAACGGGAGAAATAGAGCGGGGTATCGGCACCGAGGTGGTCGTGAACCCAGCCGGCCAGCCACTCGATCTGGGCGGGGCGGTCGTTCAGGGTCGGGATGATCAGGTTGCTGATCTCCACCCAGACCCCCATCTCCCGCATCACTTCCAGTGCCCGGAGCACCGGATCCAGGGTCCCTCCGACCACCTTCCGGTAGTATTCCGCGTCTCCCTTCAAATCAACGTTGGCGGCGTCGATCACCGGACAGAGTTCCCGCAGGGGCTGTTCGTTGATGTAGGCGGCGGTAACCAGGATATTCTTCAGCCCTTGTTTCCGGGCCTGGACCGAAGTGTCATAGGTATATTCGTAAAAGATTACCGGTTCGGTGTAAGTGTAGGCGATCGAGCGGCAGTTTCGGCGGATCGCTTCCGCCACTACCGCCGCCGGAGGCAGGTTATGGTTATCGGTCTCTTCCGGTGGCCGCTGGGAGATCTGCCAGTTCTGGCAGAACTGGCAGCGGAGGTTGCAGCCGGCGGTTGCGATTGAGAAGGTCCGGGTTCCGGGCAGCACGTGGGAGAGCGGTTTCTTCTCGATCGGGTCGATATGCATCGCGCAGGGGTTGCCGTAAACCAGGGTGGCCAGTTCGCCGCCGATATTTTCCCGCGCCCGGCAATATCCCCGCTGGCCCGGTCCCAGAACACAGAGTCTCGGGCAGAGACCGCATTGAACTTTCCGGCCGGTTCTTGTCATCTAATCTTCCCATTCCCGAAAGAACCGGGCTCTTCGGGGTTCGATCCCTCTCTCCCGGTAATTTTTTAGCGCTTCCCCGGCGCTCTCCGGTGTCGCTCGGGTAACCGCGGCCGGTTCTTCTCCGGGGGAGGTGCCGGACTCGCGGCCGCAACCCGCCGCCAGAAGAATCACCAACCCCCAGAATATTGACTGAAATAAAGTTCTTTTGTTCATCATCGCGATAGGCGGTTTGTTTTTGCCTTCTTTTTTTCTCTGGCCGGATAGTCCTGCTCCATATCCAGCTTACCACCAGCTCATACCCTCGGCAACCCCCGGTTTAGCGCTCCGGCCAGTCTCCGTAACCCCCGAACTGCCGACAGGGAGAAGTTTCCTCCCCGGAGATTGAAGATGGTATTGTTCTGCCAGAGCGGGTCGAGGTCTTTCGTGATCGCCCCGGACCGGACCAGGGACAGGTAGTCCGCTGTTTGAGGGATCGGGGAGTAGGCGGCTAAGGAAGCGGCCGCGCCCAGGGAATGGACGAAACGGATATCTCTCTCCGCCGCTTCCGGTTTCTGCCCGGGGAGGCCGATCATCAGGTAGATAATGATCTCGGAGAGGCGGTAACCGGCCGCCGCCAGGTAACCCAGCGCCCGGATCAGGTCTCGATTATCCACCTTGCCTCCAGTCCTTTTCTGCTCGTCTTCTGTCGAGGTCTCCAGGCTGAGCCGGGGCTGGAGGAAGCCGCATTCCTTCATCAGCTTCGCGGTCCGGTCCGTTAGAAACCGGGCGTGGAGGCCGTTGGGGGTATGGAAACGGAGTTGGATTCCCTCTTCGAGCAATCGGGAAAGAATCCGGTCGAGGTGGTCTGGCCCATTAAAGAGGAGAGCGTTGTCATAGAAGGCGATATCCGTGGTCCCGTAACTCTCCTGGTATCCGGCGATCTCCGCGGCCACGGCTGATGGTTTTCTTCGTTGAAGTTTCGGCTCCAGTACCGAGGTCGCGCAGTAGGTGCAGTGATGGGGACAGCCCTGGCCGGTGCGGACCGCCAGAGCCGAGCGGTCGCGCAGCAGGTCCCAGGCCGGATTGATCTCCTCACCGGCCGGCGGCAGGGGAGGGGGGAAGCCCAGTCCGGCGATCCCCTCGGCCAGTTCCTCCCAACCTCCGCCGGTTAAGACCAGATCGGCCCCGGAGTTTCTTCGGGCGTGTTCCGGGCAGAGCCGCGGGTAGAGACCCCCCAGAACCGCGGGGACAGAGGGAAAGACTTCCCGGGCCAGTTTCAAAACCTCGAAGTAACCCGGGTACCAATAGGTCATTGTCGTCCCGACCAGGATCAGATCCGGTTGCTCCCGCTCCCGGAGCTTTCGGTGGACCAGTTCGAAAGGGAGACCGTATCGGAAGTAGAGGCGTTCCACTCCGGCAATGGTCTCCGGCTTCTCAATTGGGGTCCGGGGGAATTTTCCCCGCCCATAGGGGCCGTGGTGGGGGAGTTTTCCTCCGGTATCAGCGCTCAGCTCCGGGTCAAAGCGGTCCAGGCAGTCGAGCAGTTCCACCTCCCACCCCCGGTTCCGGAGGGCCGTCCCGACTCGGAGGAGTCCGAAAGGTTTGAGCCAGAGGTCGTAAGCCGCGAAGTCGTAGATCCAGGGGTTGATCAGCAAGGCTTTCATCGACAAGAAAGGTTCTCGTTATTCAGAGGGGATCTGTTAAACCTAAATTGAGCGATTCTATGCGGCGAACTGCACCAATCTTTTGAGTCC
>CAYXKT010000141.1:0-6950 GCA_964465735.1 uncultured bacterium | reverse complement strand
GGCCAGCAAAATCTTAGCACATTTCATCCGCAATAATCGCTCAACTTAGGTAATAGATAATTAGTGTCGGAGCGAAACTTTAGGAATCAGGTCATTGCGAGGCTAAACGACGGAGCAATCTGTTTATTTGGCAAATTCCACGTGATATCAGGTTTCCGTTCAGACACTAACTAGTTGGTAATATATAACTATAAGAAATAAATTTACAGTATTTTCTTGCCTCAGACCGAATCTTAATTATATAGTATTTATACTGATGGGTGGCAATCTTTTCCTCTCCGGAGAAGAAACAACCTTTCGCTCCCCAGGTGGATGGATAAAAATGAATAAAGCCTCCCGGGAAGAACTGGTCAGGGAAGTCGCTCGACTACGATGCGAGTTGGAATATCTGCGGCCCCGTACCGGGGACCACAACCAACCGGAGTTAGCGGCGACTCAGCTGGAAGAGATGTTTGCCGCCCTGCCCGACGTGGTGATCAGTCTGAACGGCGAGGGGAGATACCTCAAAGTCCTGGCCCGATGGGAAGACCTTTTAGCCGCCCGGCCGGAGGAATTGGAAGGAAACCTGGTCCGGGATTTGTTCCCCCCGAAGACCGCCGAACTCTGTCTCTCCGTCATCCGCAAGACCATCGCCTCCGGCCGGGAACAGACCATCGACTATCAACTAAAGACTCTGGATGGCTGGAAATGGTTCGAAGGCCGGACCTCACCTCTGCCGGAAGCGGACGGCAGCATCAACAAGGTCCTCTGGATCGCCCGGGATATCACTGCCCGGAAAAATGCTGAGGAGGCGGTCCAGAGCGGCCTGCAGCAAAAGGACCTGCTCTTAAAAGAACTCTACCACCGGGTCAACAACAACCTCCAGATCGTGATCGGCCTCCTCAAATTGCAGGCCGGATACATCAAAGACCCCGAAACCCGTTCGCTCCTCCGCCACAACCACAACCGGATCTACTCGATGGCGCTGATCCACGAGATCCTTTATGGGAATGAGGACCTGAGGCATATCGACCTCGGACGCTACCTCGATATCCTGACCAATTATCTCTTTGGACAGTATTCCGTAAAACCGGGGGCAATCAGGCTAAAATCCGAGGTCGGCGGGGTCGCCCTCAATATCAATACCGCCATCCCCTGCGGCCTGATCCTCAATGAACTGCTGACCGGTTCCCTGGAGGGTACGAGATCCGACCCGCCCCAGGGGAGCATCCGTATCAAAATCTGCCACCGGGAACCGGACCAGATCGAGATTATGTTTGCCCGCCGGGGGGTCAACTTTCCCCGCTTTTCCTCGGACCAAAACGTCTCTGCTTTTGGTTCCGAACTGATCCAGACCCTGGTTGATCAGCTGGGTGGTGTACTGGAGATCGGCGATGGCGGATGGGAAACCTGGAAAATTAATTTTTCTCTCAGCGATAACCGAGTCGAAACCGGGAGTAATTTATGATGAAGAAGCAGATTCTGATCGTAGAAGACGAAGGTATCGTAGCCAAAAATATGGCGAATACTCTCTGCAGTCTCGGTTACCAGGTAGCCGGCATCGCCTATGCCGGGCCGGAAGCCGTCCGACAGGCACAAGAGGAAAGCCCGGACCTGGTATTAATGGATATTGTCCTTCGAGGAGAGATGGACGGGATCGAGGCGGCGGGGCAAATCCGGGAAAACCTGGATATCCCGATAGTCTATCTCACCGCTTATGCCGATGGAGACATTCTGAAACGGGCCGGGATCACCGAACCTTACGGCTATATACTCAAACCATTCCGGGATCGGGAACTCCACGCCGTCATCGAAATCGCTCTCTACAAGCACCACGCCGACCGTGAACGGAATAGATTGATCTCTCAACTACGCCAGACGCTGGCCCAACTCCGAACCCTGGAGGGGCTGCTGCCGATCTGTGCGCACTGCAAAAAGATCCGCGACGAGCAGAACCGGTGGCACGAGATCAGTTACTACATCAGCCAGCACTCCCGGGCCGAATTCACCCACGGGATCTGTCCCGAATGTCTGGAGAAATACTATCCTTTCGTAAAACTCGATGATTGACCGCCCGGAACTACCCTGGGGGATAGACTGCAGCTGGAAGGTTTTCAGGGAATAATTAGCTTCTGCGCAAGCATCGAGGCACTTCAGTCTTCAGTCTAATCGCCCGAGTGTCTCCCCCGACGGTTAATTCTTTCCCGGAAGGGGGTTCCGGGAAAGAAGAAAATCCTTGAAAGCGGAGTAATCCGCAGGAAGAGGGAGCGCACTTCCCTGCCTGCTCTCCAGGTCCTGGAGACTGGCCGGGACGGGGGGATGGATACCGAGGAGAGATTCGATCTCCTCGGGGAATTTGGCCGGGTGGGCGGTTTCAACCGAGATCGCCGGACCCGCCTCTCCCTGCCGGGCCAGATACTCCTCCAAACCCTTCCACCCCACCGCACCGTGTGGCTCCAGGGTCACCCCGTAGCGTTGATAGACCTCGACGATAGTTCTTCGGGTCTCACTATCGCTGACGGTGAGGGAGAAGAGCCGCTTTCTCATCTCCTTCAGATCGGGGGGATGGATCACCTCGCCAGTTCGGTCGATATTCCCTCCGTAAATATCAAAAAACCGGGCCAGATTACTGGGATGGCCGACATTCATCGCGTTGGAAATACATTTCCGGGACGGATCAACCTTCTGATAGACCCCGGTCTGTAAAAAGCGGGGAAACCCGTCATTGGCGTTGGTCGGCATCAAAAGCTTCCGCAGCGGCAGCCCCATCCGCCGGGCCAGTTCACAGCCAAAGGCATTACCAAAATTACCCGAAGGCACCGAGATCACCACCTCTTCCCCCGCCGCGGCCACCTGGGCGTAACTCCAAAAATAATAGATCGACTGCGGGAGGACACGGCCAATGTTGATCGAGTTGGCCGAGGTCAGGTGCAAGCCGGACAGGTCGGGATCGAGGAAAGCCTGCTTGACCAGGTTCTGACAGTCATCGAACTTTCCCTTAACCACCAGGGCCTGGACATTCCCTCCAATGGTATCCAGCTGAACCTTCTGCCGAGGGCTGACCTCGTCTTCAGGATAGAGAATATAGACCTCAATCCCGGCCACCCCCTTGAAGGCTTCCCCGATGGCCGAACCGGTATCCCCCGAAGTCGCCACCAGTACCTTGAGCCGCCCCCCCTCAGAAAGAAAATAACTCATCAGCCGGGACATCAGGCGAGCGGCAAAATCCTTAAAAGAGGCGGTCGGACCCCGGTCAAGACGGAGGAGGTAGCGACGATCAGCGACCTCTTCCAGAGGGACCTCAAAATCATACGCCTCCCGAACAATCGCTTCCAGATCACCGTCAGGGATGATATCTCCCCAGAAGTATCTTCCCACCAACCGGGCGGCCTGCCAGTAGGGCCGGCCTTTCAGGGCAGCAATTTCCCGCCGAGGGATCTTTAAAATCCGGTCGGGCATAAATAAGCCGCCGTCGGGCGCCTGCCCCATCAGGAGAGCTTGCGAGAAACTGACAAGTTTCCGAAAAGGCGGGAGTTCGCCGCCGTCCCGATAGCGGTTGGTACTGTAGTAACGGATCATAAAGCGACCTAAAAAAAGGGGTGTTGATTTCCACCCGATCAGGTATCGGATTATCTATCCCGACCGGGAGAAGGCAGAAGGGAAATAAAAGATTATTTATTCAACAACAGCTCGCCCATCCTGGTAGAAGATCATCGCCAGCGGCTCGCCTCTCTCGTTCCAGTACATCCAACGGCCGTCAGGACGATGACCCTTATAAGACCCTTCGGCCATCCTCGCACCGTTATCGAACCAGGCGTGAAACGAGCCTTCCCGGAGCCCCTGGGAATATTCAATCCGGCTCTTGATCTGACCGTTGGAATACCGGGTTTCGTGAATTCCGGTAAATTCGGAGAGGTCTTCGAGAACCTCTTCGCGGGCGGCGGCCCTGATGTTCTGCACTATGTAATATATCCCCAACCCGATCCCGAAGGCAATGAAAATTGCCCCCACCAATAAAACGATTTTTCGTTTCCCAACCTGACGGCGGCTATCTTTCTCCAGATAGACCCGGAGATCCTTTTGAGAATCCCCGTCACTGTCCTCGCCGAAGATTCGATTCAGAATCGGTTTCAAGGTAGCCGGCGGGGTGTAATGATAATGCTTGCTCTGGATTACTCCCCTGACCTCACTGGAGAGCAGCCCCGCCTCTTCAAGTTTCTCCAGGTCCTCTTCTACCCGCGGGATATCCTCGCGCTTCAGCGCACCCGCCAGTTCGGCCGCGTCGAATCCTTCTTCAAGATTTTTTTCATAAAAACTGATGATATCCGCCTGAAGCAAGGTGGTGATCTTCCCCAGAAGCGGAGAGATCTCGGCCCATCTGCCGGTTGGTTGTTCTGAATCAGTCATCTGGCATCAGTCTCCTCAACGCTGACCCCGCCACCAGTTTCCCCAGCGCTGGATGGCTTTTTCCCGGTCCGCGGCGGTCGAGTGGGCGTCAAATCCGAATTTCCGTCCGGTCGCCTCCCGGAGAAATTCCACCGCCTGGGCCCGGACCAATTCATTGTTCTCCACAGCCTCCGATTCCAGGTTCTTGATCAAAATCGGGATCCCCTCCTGATCTCCCAACTGGGCCAGGGCCAACGCCGAAGCATTCCGGACCCAGAGATTACGGTCATAGAGACTGCTCTTCAGGTGGGGGATGGCGGCCGCTTCGCCGATCTGCCCCAGTGCTTTGGCGGAGGCAGAGCGGATATAGGAACTGGAGTCCCGCAATCCGGTGACCAACCGGGGATAAGCCTCAACCACCGCCAGTTCTCCCAGGCCTTCCGCGGCCGCCCAACGGACATAGGAACTTTTGTCCTTGAGCGCCTCGAGCAGCGGCGGATAGACCCGGGGGTCTTTCAGTCGGCCCAGGGCCGTAACAGAATCGAAACGGACGTAGTCGCTCCCGTTACGGGCCCTCTCAATCAGGACCGGGATCGCGGAATAGGCTCGGATCCTTCCCAGGGCCTGGGCCGAGTAACGCTGGATCATCTCCCGCGGTTCCTGCAACGCCTCGATCAGGTAGGGCACGGCCACCACGTCAATCTCCTCGGCAACTAAAGAAAGCTCCTTGGCCGCGGCCAATCGCAGCAGCAGGTCTTCCTGCCGAAGCTGCGAGACATAACTGACGATATCCTCAGGCTCTTGCCGGCCTCCGCAGCCAGAGAACACCGCGGCCAGAAGGCAGATCGAGACAGTCAGAGGGGGTGAAATTAAGACGGAGAAAGACGCCGGCCGGTATCGAAACCATAAACTTGAATTTCTTGGCAGCATAGTCGATTACCAATACTTTCAAGAACAATGATTCTTTTTATTAAAATTACCACGATTCAGCCGAATCGTCAAGACAACTTGATAATTTATTTTTTATTTCTGTCAAGTATATTGCCGGAACGCCGAGGTCCTTCTCCCCCTTCCCCGTCTGCCGGAAACAGAGAGATGAGATTAGCGGGACGGCAAAAACCCCCAGAACGACATCAGTCTCCAGGTCTCTCTTCTCTTTTCCCCATCAACCGGCCACATCGGAAGCCCGCGGATAATTCCGCCCAGAAGCTGAGCCCGAATTACTCGGGGACAATAATTTATCTTGGACAACCCCGATCGGGCGGGGTTCTCTCTTGACGCCGCCACGGGGTAATGGGATATTGCAGAAACGGAGGGCACACCCCATCACCCTCTCCGGCCACCACCAAGGAATAGCCTATGGACGAGCAGCAGGAAAACACCATCCGGCTCCCGGCTCGGATCGATAACCTGGAAAAACTGGTTAACTTCGCTCTGGCCGCCCTCCACCGGTGCGGGGCGTCAGGGCAGATCATCTCTGATTTTCAGCTGGCGATCGATGAGGCCTGCACCAACTGCGTCAGTTATGCCTATCCGGAAGGAGAATCCGGAGAGATCGAACTCACCTGCAGGAACAGACCGGGGGAGGTCGAGGTCATCATCCGCGACTGGGGACAGCCTTATAACCCCTTAAAGACTCCACCGCCCGATCTCAACCTCGCTCTTGAGGACCGTCCGATTGGTGGACTGGGCGTTTTTTTGATGAAAAAGTTCTCCGACCGCCTGGAGTACCGGAGAGAAAAAGGAGCAAACGTCCTGACCATCGTGAAGAAGCGTTGATCGATAATCAGCGAACGGTAAACTGTCACTGATCACCGATCACCATTGACCGAAAACGTTCTTCGCTAGTGGCGGCCGGTCTTCCCGCTCTCTTTAAATAGGCGATCACCGCCGGGTGATCGATCCTCAGGTAGGGGTTGATCCGCTTCTCGTCGCCGATGGTGGAGATTACCGGGGGTGGACTATAACCGCGGCAAAATTTTTCCCGGTCGAAGTTTTCGGGCTCAATCTCTTTTGCCCGCCGCAGGGAACGGGCGGTGTAATCGTGTCCGGGATAAACCACCGTCTCCTCCGGAAGGGCGAGCAGCCGGTGGAGTGACTGCCGGAAGATGTTCAGCCGCCCGGGCGGACAGTTCCCGACGTTGGCGATAAAGAGCGTATCCCCGGAAATTACCCAGCCCGGATAATAAAACACTACTGAGTCCAGGGTATGACCCGGGACCGGGATCACCTTGATCAGTTTCCCCGCCAGTTGAAAATCCCCCACCGCTTTGGAGTCAACAACCATAGACCCCGTTGCCTTGGCCAGCTCACGGTTACCCCCGGTATGATCGCAATGAGAATGAGTGTTGCGAATCGCTTTCAAGGTCAGACCGTGCTGCCCAAGATAGCCAAGCACCGCTCCCACTTTCCCCGGATCGATCGCCACCGCCGCCCTCTCTCCGTGGACTATGTAGCCCAGGTTATCCCCGCCATAGCGAAATTGTCTGACCCGGAGCATTTTCCCCTCCTCTTTTTCCGAGAAAAGATATATTGTAACCTAAGTTGAGCGATTATTGCGGATGAAATGTGCTAAGATTTTGCCG
>CAYXKT010000140.1:0-7016 GCA_964465735.1 uncultured bacterium | reverse complement strand
CGCAAAAGATTGGTGCAGTTCGCCGCATAGAATCGCTCAATTTAGGTTAAAGATATAGCGCTTGGAAGAGGCAGCCGCCGAGAGGTGTCGCGTTTCATTTTCAATGAGACGGGCGTTTCACCCTAAATGAGACTCACGCCTCACTCTCTTAAATAAATATATCAATATATCAAACTCAAGGACAATCTCAATTGGAGATTCGGTTTTGATCTGGCCCCCCTTCAAGGGGCTGATTAATTGCTGCTGATCCATTGGGAACCAGCGTAATTTCAGTAGCGCAATTTACACATTATATCAGATACCAGTCTCATTTACCTGGGACGCCGGTCTCATCTGCTATGAGAGGCGACAGAGAGGTAATATTATGAAAAAAAGAGTATTTATCAGTGGTGTGACCGGTACAATGGGAAGTGCGGGCTTAAAGCAGTTGATAAAATACCGGGATGAGTTAGATCTGGTCACCTTAGTCAGGCCATCAAAGAAGAATATCAAAACTATGGGTGGATACAGGAAATCCGACATTGAAGTAATCTGGGGCGATCTGACCAATTATGCAGATGTCAAAAAAGCTCTTAAAGATGTCGATTACATCCTCCACGTAGCAGCATTGATATCTCCCAAGGCAGACTATTATCCCAAAGAAACCTGGAAGATTAATGTCGGGTCAACAGAAAATATCCTAAGGGCGATCAAGGAATTAAATTTAAATGATGTCAAGCTGGTCTATATCGGCACTGTTGCTCAAACTGGAGACAGGCTCCCTCCAATCCATTGGGGTCGAGTCGGCGACCCGTTAAAACCAAGTATTTTTGATCACTATGCTGCCTCAAAGATCGCGGCCGAGCGGAAAGTAATTGAGTCCGGTCTTAAGCATTGGGTGAGTCTGAGGCAGACCGGGATACTTCATTATGGCCTTTTGGATATCCTCGATGGAATAATCTTTCATCAGCCTTTAAACAATGTCTTAGAGTGGATTACAGAAGAGGATTCCGGGCGGATCCTGGCCAATGTCTGTACCAATAAATTGCCCGCTGAGTTCTGGAAAAATATCTATAATGTTGGAGGAGGAGAGAGCTGCCGAATAAACAATTATGATTTCACTGCCCTGATCCTGGGTACCCTGGGGGTAAGAGATATAGAAAAGTTATTTGAACGGAATTGGTTTGCTCAAAGAAACTTTCACGGACAGTATTATCTGGATTCGGATATCTTAAATGATTATCTGGATTTTCGCCGGGAAAGTATGGAAGATTTTCTGGAAAGATTGGGCCGGCAAATCAGCTTTTCCAAGAAGTTATTAGGCTATCTACCGTGCTCTTTTACTCGGCATTTGATTATGAGACCGGTATGTAAAGGCAGAAACGGGACATTGCATTGGATAAAATCTCAAGACAAGGAGAGGATAAATGCCTTTTTCGGCTCGCTGGATCGATGGCGGAATATCAAAGGCTGGAAGGAATTATCTATAGACGACGATTATGGGAAAGTTTTAGTCCTAAACCACGGTTACGATGAAGAAAAGGCTGAAGATTTATTAGATATCTCCGATATGAAAGCGGCAGCGAAGTATCGGGGGGGAGATTGCCTGTCAACATCAATGAACCGGGGAGATTTAGATACCAAACTCAAGTGGAGCTGCGCATTTTCCCATAAGTTTCAGGCCAGTCCCCGCCTGGTCCTGAAGGGTGGACATTGGTGTGAAAAGTGTGAAGCTCCCCCCTGGAACTATCAGCAAATAGCTGAAAATAATCCATTTTTTCAGCAGGTTTGGAAGATATAGTTTCTATCCCGATCAGCGAATACCACCAAAGACTGTTCTGCAGCCTTCCTATCGTAGGCGTAAAAGATATATCTGCCTCAGCACCTTGAGTTATCCATAATAACGTACTATTTCAGGGGCCGTTGATCCGGACTTTGGCCTGGCGGAGCCTCTCCATCTTATCCCGCCTGCGGCGAGCTGTTCCGGATTAGTCGATTAATCTTTGCCGACTCTCCCCAAGTTTCTTGCTGCTCCAAACGCCGTTTGACCTTGTTATCTCCCGGGTGGTTTAGTTACCGACCGGGCCAGCCGGCCGAGGGATAGGGAAAAGTGCTCCGCAATTATGACAGGAGAGAATAGGGCAAGTCGGCGGGACATAACCATTCGCTTCAGGCAGCTGAGCTTGACGTTATGAGGCGAAAGGATAAAACGGAAATAATGAGGCCAAAAATCACTCCTCCCGGTCGCTATCGGGGTAAATTTATGACTGGAAACTAAAATGGCCCCACCCCCGATCGCCAGTGGGGTGGGATTATGGCTGCGAACCGGAACCAAGTGCGATCCCTACCCGACCGCTGTCTATAGTTGGGACCGGGGCAATCGAATCGCGGCCGACCTTGGTCCGGCAGATAAAAGACTTAAGGGAGACTCAGCCCAGATAACCGAGGCCGGTCAGGCGTTCCTTGACCGACTCCTGGTCGGCATTCTTTTCCAGGTCGGCCACAGACTTCTCCAGGACGTGGACGATGAACTCGTCAGTCCCGGAGTAGCCGGCGGACTGGGAATACTGGCGAAGCTTGTCGTAGAGGTCATTCTCGATCTTGATTTTCTTGGCCATCTTCAATCTCTCCTTTTGGGGGAATGGGATATGGGAAACGGGCAGGAGATCTATTCCCCATTCTCCAGCTCCTAAATATAATCCAGCGACTTCAGTTTCCTGATTTCCTCTTCCGTGGGAATCTTCTGGTCAACGGGAGGAGCGGGGGCAAAGATGTTCCGGCCAACCATCTGTTCCGGAACCGGAAGTCCGAATTCAGCCAGGAGCGAGGGGGTGATATCGTAGAGATGGGGACCGTCAAGGAGAAGGGGCTTGTTGGAGAAGAGAATCCCGGGAACAATCTCCGTCGCCCCGCAGTGATCTCCCGACCACTTGTCCTGACAATCGCTGAACAGATCGCCGGCGACTACATCGCCCAATCCACTCTCCCAACCGGTCCGGTAACCCCAATCGTAACCGACCAGAAGGTCGGGGGCCCGCTCGAGGTGGGGACCGTTGTAAACATCCTCCCGGCGGTGAACCCGCTTGATCACCGACTTGCCGTTTTGAGGATCCCGGACCGCTTCCAGTTTCTCGACCAGTTCCTCGGCCAGCCGATCACGCTGGGGCCCCGCGTTAACCGAGCCGCTGCCTTCCCGACCCCGGAGGTTGATATAGAGAGCGTTGAGGCCGAGGGCATAGGCCCGGGTCCGCGACCAGTCAACATCTCCGGCCAGCAGCGAGCCGGATTTCCGCCCGTACTTCAACACCAGGTATCCGTTCCGCTCTAACCAGGAGTTGAGCTGAAAGTTCCGATAGAGCGGAGAGAAACCGTGATCGGACATAATGATCAGGGTGGTCTGGTCGTCGAGCCGGTCAAGGATTTTCCCCACAATCGGGTCCATCGCGGCATAGAGCTCTTCGACCACATCCCCCAATTCCGCCCGGGCTTGCGCGTCGTAAACCGGGTGGTCTTTATCTCTTAAGTGCCAGAAGATATGGGTCCCCTGGTCGATACTGCCGTAATAAAAGAAGAACAACCCCTCCTCGAACCGATCGAAGAGATAGTGAAAGATCCGGGTCCTTTCCTCCAGAATCATCTGGGAAAGACCGTAGAATTCGTTGGTGGAGAGCGAGTTATTGGTCAGGGCCTTGGTGTCTTCCGGCATCCCCTGAGTATAGTAAAAACCGACCGCGTCGGCGATCTCGGCGGCAAAACCGGATGGGTAGTCAATGGGCAGGATGGGATCTTTCGGGTTGATATTGACCGGGGTGACATAAAGCTTGAAATAGGGCTTCACCTGGCGGGCGTAAAAGCGGACGATCCCGGTCATCGCCGGGACCAGGGGTAGCGGCTTGAAGGAGATGACAACCCACTGTGACCACTCCCCTTCCCGGAGAATAATCTCCTCTCCCGGAAGATCAATCCGGATCACCGGCTCCTCGGGGTCGATCCAGGCGGTGAAGGGGACTTCCAGGGTGGGCGACTCCTGGAGATAGGTATTGGGCGGACCTTCAATCACCTCCCGCACCGCCCCGTCAATTACATCAACCAGGGTCAGCCGGGCCCCGGAATAGTCATCGGGGATATCAGTCCGGTCAGTGGTGAAGTACTGGTAGATTCCGTAACTCCCCATCAGGTCGGGGGTGCCCATCCCGGAGACCGAACCTTTCCCGGCCTTGACCGGGGGGTAGTTGGAGGGAATCTTGAAGATGGTAGCCGGGATCCCGGCCTGATCAAGATACTCCCAGAAGGACTCCCCCTCTCTGAGCAGAACCACATCTCCGCCGGCAATGGGCAAGACATAGGATCCGGGCTTGATCACGACTTTCGGCGGGATAGTCTCGGCCAGAGACAGATAGGGAAAATAGTTTTTCGGGTCGCGGTGGATGAAATCGAAGATGGCGTGGCCGCCGGGATTTTGGCCGGTAATGAAATTGGCCCAGGCCACCGGGGACTGCGGGGGAATGGAGGACCAGAGATTCTTAAATCCTCCTGTCTCGGCCAATTTCTGAAAGTGAGGCAGCAAGCCCTTATCCATCATTGACCGGACAATCCGGGGGTCCATCCCGTCGATCGCCAATACGATCACCTTCTTTCCCGATCCGGAGGATCGAGAACAAGAAAGCAGCAGAAGAGCGGTCAGAAATATCAGCGGATACCGGATCCGCGATCTAATTGATTTCATAATCTTTCTTCCCTTGATCAATAACCAACCGCCAACCGGGAATATCCAAGTTTTGGCCGGCCGAGCCTGTTGGATTGATTCCCTTCATCATTGGGTATTCCTTGTCGGGCATTGGATATTCAAATCTCCTGATTGAATTGCAAAGTCTTCCCAGCACTCGGCCTCAGGATTTTTCAGTAAATTCCAGAACTCTCCCGTCCATATAACCGGGAGGCTGGACGCCAAAGAGGTTCAGTACGGTCGGGGCCATATCGCTCAAAGAGACATCCCCCTCGGCGACCCGGCGGCTGGAGAAGAAGACTCCGGGGACGTGGCGGTGGTCGATACAGTGGTCAGCCGACCAGGCCTTCTCATTGTCAATAAAGACTTCCCTCTCCACCTTCCCGGAGACCGACTCCCAGGAGTGACGCCAGCCGGGATAAAAGCCCAAGATCAGATCGGGGGCGTTTTCCCGGTAGGGGCCGGTATAGATCTTTGCGGTATCGTAAACATCGGCCAGCGGCGGCCGGTTTTCCCAACCGGGGTCCTTCATAGCGGTCATTTTTTCGATCAGTTCCCGTTTCAGCTCTCCGGCCGTTTCCGGATCCACGATCCCCTCTTTCTCCCGGCCTTTCAAGTTGAGGTAAACCCCGGAGAGTCCGAAGGCATAAGCCCGGGTCCGGGACCAATCAACATCCTGATACCACTCGCGTGAGGTCGCAAAACCCTCTTTCAAGGTCAGATAGCCGTGGCGGTGGAGCCAGGTATTGACATTCACTCCCCGCCGGAAAAGCTTGAAGCCGTGGTCGGAGACAACCAGAAGGAGGTCGCGCTTCCGAAGCTGACCCCGGATTTTCCCCACCATTTCATCCATCCTCCGGTAGAGTTCCTCGATCACCTCCGGCCGGCGGACGTCGCCTTCCTTCAAGGCCGGGTGGTCATCCTCCAGGTAACGCCAGAACTCGTGTTGGATCACGTCGGTGGTATCGAATACGCAGCAGAGCAAACCCTTTTTCAATCCCTTCAGACTGTGAAAGAAGATCTCTTCGAGCTTCTCGTGGATGCCGTAGGCCTGCTGGAGGAAACCTTCGTCGGTCAAGATCCCCTCGTTGAGGGCCCAAGTATCCTGAGGGAGGCCGAGGGTGGCAAAATTATCGAAGAGTTTGGCGAGGTGGATTGAGTAGATAAAGGGATAAGAGACCGGCAAGGCCGGTTTCTCCGGATCGATCTGGATCGGAGAGAGATAAAGTTCGACCTCCGGCTCCAGACCCTTCAAAAAGAACTGGGCGATCCCCCGGACCTTTTTCCCCAGCCCGGCCTTAAAAGCAAGGGAGACCCAGGGAGAGATAATACCGGTTTCCAATTCCAGTTCTTTTCCGTCCACCGTGATCCGCGCTCGCCCGGCCCCGCGGTCAGTCTCGATTCGCAGGCCGATGGTGAGATCCTGACCCGGATGGCGGGGATCGGAGGGGCCCGAGATCTCGGTCTGGTAAACCGGGCCCTCCCCCTCCAACCGGCAGCGATAGCCGGAGGTCAGCTCGGTGCCGGCGGATTTTTCGGTAGTATAGTAAGTAAAAGTCCCCTGGGATCCCTTCAAGTCCGGTGTGCAGAGCCCCGAAAGCAGCAACCCCCGATGGGGTTCGGGGGGAAAGGTAATCGGAACCTTGAGAATAATACTGAATATCCCGTGTTCACCGAGAATCTTCCAGAAAGGGATGGACTTGCGGAGCATCCGGATGAGCGGCCGGCCGACCGGGATCCGCAGCGGCCCGATTCTGATCTCCCGACCGGAAGTATTGATCTCAGCCGAGGAGAGGGCGGGGAGATAGGTCTGGGGGTCACGGAGGAGAAAGTCGAAGATATTATGCTTACCCGGATTGACCCCGGTCATAAAAGTTGACCAGGCGACCGGAGAGATCGGGGGGTTGGTCGTCCCCAGAGGACGAAAGGTTCCGTTCTTTTCCAGAGCGGACAGATGGGGCAGAAGCCCTCGATCGATAAAGCCCCGGGCCAAATCAGGGTCGAGACCATCGAGGCCCAGGATGACCAACCGATCGATGGCAGCCCGGCCGTGCTTCTTCTTCCGCCGTAAGGCGCTAAAAGCCAACCGAAAGGGGAGAGTAAAGATCAGCAGAAACACCACCGCCACCGCCCCCAGGACAAAGAGAAAGGAGCTGAGAAAAGCAAATCCGGCGCCCGGCCCGATATAGGCCCAGGCAGGGAAAGGGGCAACCAGCGGCAGGACGCCGGCAAAAAGCAAAATGAACAGGAGCTTTTTCATCAGATGTGTTAAGGCAATGACAGGAAGGCGAAAACCCCCCGATAATAAATA
>CAYXKT010000139.1:0-7095 GCA_964465735.1 uncultured bacterium | reverse complement strand
CGCCGGCCAGCAAAATCTTAGCACATTTCATCCGCAATAATCGCTCAACTTAGGTGAAAAAAACGACTGGCAAACATATTTCTTCCCAGCTATTGAGGGGTCATTCTTTTTAGGGATGCGAAAACTGTCGGAGAAAGCCAGGAGTGATACCGGCTGTCGCCCCCGAAATAATCGGGATGCAAGCACAAGCATAAGTGCCAGAGCCGGATCAGGCACTTGGATATTGGGAAAAGTGGAGAGAAAAATAACCAAGGATTCTACTTAGTTTCCAAGAATCTCGTTGGGAATAAAACCAACTGGATACCTTGACAGAACCGTCTCCGGGAAAGGGAGCCCAGCTATGAAAATTATGATCTACCTGTTTGTCCTGACTGCCGCCCTGTTCGTTGTCCCGGCAGTCCCGGCCGGGGCGGACACGCTCAATGTCCAGGTCCGGGCCGGGAAGCTGCGGGAGCGACCATCATTTCTCGGAAAAATTGTCGGCGAGGTCGCCTACGGCGACCAGCTCCGGATTCTCCGAGAACAGGGGGAGTGGAGACTGGGCCGGTCCGGCACAGGTCGGGAAGGCTGGATTCACGTCTCGGCCCTGACCGACGACAGGATTGTTCTCGCCGCCGGGACTGGAGAGGTGGAGCGGGGGGCTTCCAGCGACGAACTGGCCCTGGCCGGCAAGGGTTTTAACGCCCAGATCGAGGAAGAGTTCCGGGCCCAGAATCAGGAGATCGACTTCACCTGGGTCGATCGGATGGAGAAATTCACCGTCTCTTCGGAGGAGATGGCCGGGTTTCTCCAGACCGGGCAGGTAACTCCTCCCGCCGGAGGTTTTCGATGAAGCGGCGGTGGATAATAGCTCCGGCGGTCTTTGTCCTCCTGCTGGGTCTTCTCCACCTCAGCGGCTGCAAGGCGATCGAGTCGCTGGGCGAGATCGGCTGCCAGGTCGGGCAGGCCACCGGGACGATGACTGAGGAACAGGCGGAGTCGCTCTCCCGGGTCTCCAAGGCGGTGGCCAAGACTTTTGCCGATATCACTCCGGAACAGGAATACTACATCGGCCGGGCGGTCGCGGCCACGGTTCTCAAGGCCTACCCTGCTTATGATAGCCCGGAGGCCAACCGCTACCTCAATATCCTCGGCCAGACCCTGGCCCAGGCTTCGGATAAGCCGGAGACTTTCGGGGGTTATCACTTCCTCCTCCTCGACTCCGACGATATCAACGCCTTTGCCGCCCCCAGCGGTCTCATCTTTATCTCCCGGGGGATGGTCCGGCTCTGCCGGACTGAGGACGATCTGGCGGCGGTCCTCGCCCACGAAGTCGGCCACGTCCAGCATCTCCACGGGTTGAGGGCGATCAAGTCCGGTCGGCTCACCTCCGCCCTGACCACCCTGGCCATCGAGGGGGCGAAGAGTTTCGGGGGTAAGGAACTGGGCGAACTGACCGCGGCTTTTGAGGGATCGATCAGCGATATCACCACGACGATGATGAACAACGGTTATTCCCGCTCCTTTGAGCGGGAGGCTGACCGGGCGGCGGTCAAGATAATGCGGCGGGTTGGTTATGACCCCCGGGGATTGGTCGCGATGCTTAAAGAGATGAAGAAGGACCTCAAGCCCGGGGGTCTCGACTTTGCCAAGACCCACCCCGACCCCAATGACCGGATCAAAGATATCGAGAAGGAGATCGGCTTTTCCACGCTCTTTGCCCCGCCTCCGGTCCGGCAGGAGAGGTTCCAGAGAAATCTCAGGGGATTATAGAGGCGGCAATCGGTAATCGGTGATCAGTAGTCGGTAAGCGGTGACAGGGATATCTAATAGTTCGAGGGGGAAGCAAATAATCCGGGGCGGGGCCATCGGGATCCTGGCCGCGGCCCTCTCGTTGCTTCTGTGGCATTTCGAGTTCCTTGATCGCTGGGAAGCCGCCGCCTGGAGTTGGCGGGTCCGTTGGTTCGCCCGCCCGGGGCCGGAGACTTCACGGATCAAGCTGATCCTCCTTGACCAGGCGAGTCTCGACTGGGGCAAGAACCAGCTCGGACTCTCCTGGCCCTGGCCCCGGGAAGTTTATGGCCCCCTGATCGACTTCTGCGGCCGGGGCGGGGCGAAGGCGGTTGCCTTCGACGTTCTCTACACTGAACCCTCTGATCGCCACAGTGTTGGCCAGGATATCGCGCTCGGCGAGGCGATCGGCGGTTCCCCGCCGTTTGTCGCCGCTCTCGCCCTGAGTCGTTCCGCCGGGGGGGGGAGCGAATGGCCGGAGGCGGTCTCCGATCCGGCCTGGGAGATCGCTGATCTGGCTGAGTGGCTGACTGGAGAACGAAAACGTTCCCTCGTCTATCCCCGAGCCTCCTTCCCGATCCCGGAAGTGGCCGATAATGCAGTTCTCCTCGGGTCGGTAACCGAGGAACCCGACTTCGACGCCATCTTCCGGCGGGCCGCCCTCTTTTCCGTCTTCGGCGGCCGGGCCATCCCCACTATGGGGATGGCCGCCTTTCTTGCTCCCCGGATCGAGCGGGGGGTCGAACTCTCGCTGACTGACGGCG
Source organism: uncultured bacterium (assembly GCA_964465735.1). GTDB lineage: Bacteria > Auribacterota > Erginobacteria > Erginobacterales > Erginobacteraceae > Erginobacter. Next base: position 4,561 of record CAYXKT010000139.1, on the reverse strand, counting down.
GGCTCCGAATCGAGGAGATCTCCATCCCCCTCGACCGGGAGGGTAAAGCGCTGCTCCGTTACCGGGGGAAGGCCGGGGTCTATGACCCCCTCAGTGCCGCCGGGGTGATTCAGTCCGAACTCCTGATCCGGGAGGGGGCTCAACCGCTGATCGATCCGGAAATTCTCCGCGACTGCTATGTCCTTTTCGGCTTCTCCGCCCCCGGCCTCCTCGACCTCCGTTCGACCCCCTTGAGTCCGGTCGCCCCCGGAGTTTTGATCCACGCCGTTGTCCTCGACAACCTGCTCTCCGGTGACTTCCTCCGCCAGTGTTCACCGTTGGCGGTGATTCTTTCCGTTTTGCTCTTTTCCCTGCTGGCCGCCGGCACCTTATCCCTGACCGCCCGGGCCGGACAGGGCGGTGTCCTGGCCCTGGTCTTTCTCCCTCTGCCCTGGATCGCCGGCTGCGCCGCCTACGGGGCCGGTTACTGGTGGCCGATCGTCGCCGGGGAGGCCGCGATCGTCCTCTCCCTGGGCGGGGCGCTCCTGGTCAACTACGCCGTCGAGGGGCGGCAGAAGGCTTTCATCAAGGGGGCCTTCAAGTATTATCTAAGTTCGGCGGTGATCGAGCGGTTGATTGAAGACCCCTCCCAGCTCCGGCTGGGGGGAGAGAGAAAAGAACTTTCGATCTTTTTCTCCGACATCCAGAAGTTCTCCACCTTCTCTGAACGCCTTGATCCGGAAACCCTGATCGCGTTCCTCAACGACTTTCTCTCCGATATGACTGAGATTATCCTTGCCGAAGGAGGGACACTCGATAAGTACATCGGTGACGCCATCGTGGCTTTCTGGAACGCGCCCCTCGATCAGGAGGACCACGCCGTCCGGGCAGTGCGGGCGGCTCTGAACTGTCAGCGGAAGCTGGCTGAAAGGCGCCAGGAATTCAAAGAAAGGACCGGGGTTGATCTCTTTATGCGGATCGGAGTTCACACCGGCGAAGTGGTGGTTGGAAATATGGGTTCGCGAGAGCGGTTCGACTATACGGTACTCGGCGACGCCGCCAACCTTGCCTCCCGGCTGGAGGGGGCTAACAAGGCCTTCGGGACTTACCTGATGGTCTCGGAAAATACCTGGAAGAAGACCGGGGGCGCTTTTGTCGGGCGAGAACTGGGGAAGATCCGGGTGGTAGGACGTCAGACCCCGGTCAGGGTCTTCCAGCCCTGGGGGGAGAAGGGGGAGAAGCTCCCGCCGGAATGGGATTGGTCTGTCCGGGGGATTGAGTTATGTTACAGGGGCTTTTGGTCTGAAGCCCTGGAGATTCTGGGGAAACTGGAAGACGACCCTCCATCCCGGATTTATGCCGAGCGCTGCCGGGAACTGATCGCCGCCCCCGATTCGCGCTGGGACGGGATCTATAATCTGACCGAAAAATGAGATTCCAGAGTGTTTAGAAAAAAATAAAAACTGGAGTGTCGGAGTGGTGGAGCAATAGCTACTCGGGCAGATCCACTCTCATTACTCCAATACTCCACCACTGCATTATGTTTACATCTATCATTTCATCTGAACCGGAAGAATCAGCATAGGAACAGACAATGCGCGTAACTTTCTATGGCGTTCGGGGGACCAACTCGGTCACTCGGCCCGACTTTGAGCAATATGGTGCGGAGACTACCTCAATCCTGGTGGAAGGAGAGGGTGGGGAGAGGATCGCCATCGATGCCGGGACCGGACTCCGCGATCTGGGCTGGAAGCTGAAAGGGCAGGGCACCGACGGGGTGGAGTTCCTCTTGTTGATGACCCACTATCACCTTGACCATCTGATCGGGCTCCCCACCTTTGCCCCGCTTTACCAGAAAAGGACTCGGTTAACTATCGCCGCCCCCCGCCGGAAAGGCCGGACCCCGGAGACGGTGATCTCCCAGATATTTTCCTCTCCTTTCTGGCCAGTCCAGATCGAGATGACCCCTGCCCAGGTCGATTTTCTCACCCTGGGCGCTTCCTCCGCCGCCGCTCCCTTTACTCACGGAGGACTACAAATAACCTGGGGGCCGCTCCACCACCCCGGCGGCTCGACCGCCTACCGATTTGATGAGCCGGCCACCGGCGGCTCCTTTGTCTTGGCTACTGACGTCGAATGGGGAGAGTCCACTCCGGCGGAACGAAAAGCCTTTATCCGGCTCTGCGGCAACCCCGCGCCTCCCGATCTGCTTGCCTTCGACGGTCAGTACGGAATAGAGGAATATCCTCGCTTTCGCGGTTGGGGCCACAGTACTCGCGAGGACGCCGCCGAACTGGCTCGTCTGGTCGGGGCGAAGAAGCTCCTGGTTATTCACCACGATCCCGAGAAGAACGACCGAGACTTAGCGGCGGCGGAAGCGAAACTAATTCAAGATCTCCCCTCCGCCAGGTTGGCTCGCCAGGGAACCGTAGTCAGGTTGGGCAAGAAGCCGGCGGAGAAAAAGAGAGAAAAGGGGAGCTGAACCCGCTGACTGGATTTCCCCAAACTGCCACCGTCCATCCCGAGTCGCCCAAAGTCAATTCGGCCGCCTTTACCCGGATCTTTGGTCTCTGCCGGGAGATCTTGAAAAAATTGCCCGAATTGGCGGCCAATTATGGGCGAAAGGATGCCACTGCCCGGAAATCTTTTTAGGCTGAGTGGGAAGAAGACATCTCCTCTCCCCTCCCGCACAGAGATATTCTCCAGCGCTTGCTTCACTTCCTCCACCATAAACACCCTTGCTCCGCGCCGATAAAATGCTGATTGCTCCCAGCTCGCGATGACCCTCCATCCGCCCCCACCGGGCTCGTCCCGGTGGAGCGACCCGGCGCCTTTGATCTGGGGGATACGATTTTTCCCTTGATAACCATAATTAAATATGGTATTTATTATCGAAAGCTGAAAACAGATTCGCCGGATTCCAGCGAAGAGGGAGCAAAGCTATGACCGAGACATTAACCGCACGGCAACAGGCGGTGCTGGAGTTCATCATCTCCCGCCGTGAAGAGGGAAGGATGCCGCCCACGCTTGACGAGATCCGCCGGCATTTTTGCTGGCGGGCGGTGGGGACGGTCCAGGACCACCTCCGGGCTCTGGAGACCAAAGGCTATCTGGCCCGTTCCCGGGCCGCCCGGGGGATCAAGATCCTACAAGACCCCCGGACCGAGGCGGCGGAAGACGCCGGGCTCTGGTCACCCTCCCGGATTGATCGCGACAGGTTCGAGGAGGGGGTCTCGGTTCCGGTTCTGGGCGAGGTCGCCGCCGGGCGGCCGATCCTGGCAGTCGAGCAGGTAGAGGACGAGTGGATCCTCGACCGAAAGCTGACCCACGGGGAGAAGAACTTTCTGCTCCGGTCCCGAGGAGAGAGTATGACCGGGGCCGGGATCAATGACGGTGATTATCTTCTGGTCCGTCCCCAGACGTCGGCCGAGAACGGGGAGATCATAGTCGCGATGATTGAAGACGAGGTGACGGTGAAGCGGTTTTACCGGAAGGGGAGGAAGATCGAACTCCGGGCCGAAAACCCGGCCTTCTCTCCGATCCGCACTTCCTCGGGGGAGAGAGAACTGACCATCCTGGGCAAGGTAGTGGCGGTCCTGAGAAAGTATTGAGTCCGTTTTCAATCGATAGCGGGAGCGAGGTTTGTTGTTCTCGCGCGGTGACTTTGATAGCGAGCCCGACAGTGATAGCGATTAAACATTCCCAATCGGAGGTATCAAGATGGCGCTCTTGAAAAAAAGACGGGACCGAAAAGTGATTTTTATTCATTCTCCCCTCCGCGCCGCCCCCGACCTGGCCCGTTTCCTCTCTCTTCTCGAGGATTATACCCCCCGGGTTGAGTACTGTCGCGGCTGTTCGGCTTACCTCGAACTGGGCGGGGAAGAGGGGCGGGGCGAGCATCCTCTGGAATTGGTGGCCGCCTTGGGGAGAGAGCTGAATCGGATAGGGATCCCCGCTTCGCTCGGTCTGGGGGCGAATAAATTCCTGGCCCGGGCCGCCGCCGAATTAGGCGGGGGAGGGGAGATTCTCTGGGTCCTCCCCCAGGGTGAAGGCGATCTCATCCAGGGGCTTGCGGTTGAGCGCTGGCCGGGGCTGCGGAGAAAGACCACCACCCAACTCTTCCGGCTGGGGATCCGAAGAGTGGGGGATTTGGCCGCGATCGACCCCTTCTGGATCAAACGAGCCTGGGGTAAACGAGGGTTAGCCTTAAGAGAGCAGGCCCGGGGATTTGACCCCCGCCCGGTCATCCGCCGGATCCCCGAGACCGATCTCTCCGTCCTGCTCCCCTCGCCGCGCCTCATTCCTCCCCAGACCAAGGACGAGAAACTCCGCGTCCTCCGGCAACTGTCCGTCTTTCTTTGCCGCCGCCACGGTCCCAAAGCTGTCAACCGTTTCAAATCCAGACCGGAGAGGTTTTAAACCAGCGGAAGAACTCCCCTGTCCATTTAACCAATGACGGTTGGCCCTGCCTCGACCTCAGATTTCCGCTATTCAAATAAAGGATAATAAGGCAAGAGCAGGAAAAGGGAATTAGACCTAAATTGAGCGATTCTATGCGGCGAACTGCACCAATCTTTTGCGT
>CAYXKT010000138.1:0-7198 GCA_964465735.1 uncultured bacterium | reverse complement strand
CCGGCAAAATCTTAGCACGTTTCATCCGCAATAATCGCTCAACTTAGGTTTAAATCAATAATTCGCGCGCGCATCGGGCGAATTACCAGCGAGGTGAATATTATGGGTATCACAGGATATATTATCGCGGTGGTCGCCGCACTGCTTGGGGCGGGACTGGGCTTGGGAGCTTACGCCCTCTGGGCCCGTGGCCGGATTGTCTCGGCCTCGCAGCGAGTGAAGATAATCATCGAGGATGCCGACCGGGAAGTTGCCGCCAAGCGCAAAGAGATGGCTCTGCAGGCCAAGGAAGAACTTTTCCGGACCCGGACCCAGTTTGAGCAGGAGAGCAAGCAGGAACGGCAGGAATTGAAGGACCTGGATAAACGAATCAACGCCCGTGAGGAGAACCTGGAACGCAAGCTCAATTTTCTGGAGCGGCGGGAGACAAAGTTCCAGGAGAGAGAAAAGAAGTTCAAGGAACAGGAACAGAATTTTTCCCAGAAGGAAAACCAGGTCAACGTGCTGATCGAAAAGCAACAATCCCGACTCCAGCAGATCTCCGGGTTTAGCCGGGAAGAAGCCAAGAAAATCCTTCTTGGCTCGCTCCAGGAAGAAGCGGAGCGGGAAGGGGCCCTGATCGGCCGGCAGATCGAGAACGAGGCTCGGGAGAAAGCGGAAAAGGAGGCCAGGAAGATCATCACCCTGGCCATCCAGCGCTATGCCTCCGACCAGGTATCCGAGGTGGCGGTCTCGACCATCCCCCTGCCCAATGATGAGATGAAGGGCCGGATTATCGGCCGGGAAGGACGTAACATCCGAGCCTTCCAGGCTCTGACCGGGGTTGACATCATTGTGGACGATACCCCGGAGATGGTGGTGCTTTCCTGTTTCGACCCGGTACGCCGGGAGATTGCCCGGTTAGCATTGAAGAAGTTGGTCACCGATGGCCGGATCCATCCCCCCCGGATCGAGGAACTGGTAAAGAAAGCCACTCTGGAGGTGGATCGGACGATCCGGGAGGCGGGGGAACAGGCCGCCTTTGAAGTCGGCGTCCCCGGCCTGAAGCCGGAACTCCTCAAGATTCTGGGGAGACTGCGCTACCGGACCAGTTACGGGCAGAACGTACTCGACCATTCCCGCGAAGTCGCCTTTATTATGGGCATTATGGCCGCGGAACTAAAGTTGGATATTCAGTTGGCCAAGAAGATCGGGTTACTTCACGATATCGGTAAAGCGGTCGATCACGAGGTGGAAGGCCCTCACGCCGAGATCGGTGCCAACCTGGCTCGGAAATTTGGTCTCTCCGCGGTTATCATTCAGGCGATCTCCTCTCACCACGGCGAGGTGGAACCGCAGTCGGTTTATGACTTCCTCAGCCAGGCCGGAGACGCTGTCTCCGCCGCCCGGCCGGGGGCCCGGTCGGAGACCCTGGAAGGGTATCTGCAGCGGCTGGGCAAGCTGGAACAGCTGGCTCTCTCTTTTCACGGGGTGAAGAAAGCTTACGCCATCCAGGCCGGGAGAGAGGTGAGGGTAATGGTGGAACCGGACAGGGTAGGGGACCTGGAAGCCATCCAGATCGCCCGGAACATCAGCAAGAAGATCGAGGAAGAGATGGATTACCCCGGCCAGGTCAAGATCACCGTGCTTCGGGAAACTCGGGCGGTGGAGTTCGCGAAGTGAAGTGATGGAGTGATGGAGTGGCGGGGATTAGGATTGGGCACCGTCTTACCCGGAGAAAACCAATGACAATGAAGACAACGATCCGCATTCTTCTGGTCGGAGACGTGGTCGGCAGCCCCGGGCGGGAGGCCTTCCGGGAGATCTTTCCCCGGCTCCGAGAACGGGAGGATATACACTTTACGGTGGTTAACGGGGAAAACTCTGCCGGAGGTTCCGGCCTGACCGGGAAGACTGTCTCCCAGTTGCTGGCGGCTGGGGCCGATGTCCTGACCGCCGGGGATCATATCTGGAGGAATAAGGAGATCTTCTCCTTTATCGATGATCAGCCCCGTCTGCTCAGACCGGCCAATCTCCCCTCCGGGTCCCCGGGCAGAGGAAGCGGCATCTTCACTACAGCTTCCGGGATCAAGATCGGGGTCATCAATCTTCTGGGCCGAGTCTTTATGAAGCCGATCGACTGTCCCTTCAGACAGTGCGATCGGGAACTGGAGGACCTCTCCCGGCAGACTTCGATCATCCTGATTGATTTCCACGCCGAGGCCACCTCGGAGAAACAGGCGATGGGCTATTACTGCGACGGCCGGATCTCGGCCCTGGTCGGGACCCATACCCACGTCCCCACGGCCGACGAGCGGGTCCTGGACCGGGGGACGGCCTATATCACCGACCTGGGGATGACCGGGGCTTCGGTCTCGGTCCTCGGCCGCCGGATCGAACCGGTTCTGAAAAACTTTACCACCGGACTTCCGGCTTACTTTGCCGTTGCCGGGGGTAAGCCGGTCCTGCAAGGGGCGATCGTCGAGGTTGATACCGCCACCGGGAAGGCCATCTCCATTCGCCGCGTCTGGGAGTCACTGGAGGGGTAAAATCCTTTGCACCGCGGAGGCGCGCAGGACGCGGAGGGAAAAAGTCAGGATACCATCCGGATATAGCCAAAAAACTGAATATCGAGTCCAGCAGTAGAGGAGGGGCGGAAACCATCGGGATGCCAACACCAGCACCAGTCTGAGGAGGCTGTCCGACAAATCCAAAATTGTTATCACGAGGAGATCCGAAAGCCTTTGGACCGACCACGCGATCTTATCTAGCGAACAGTATGGCTGACTCTCCCACAGGTTGAGATCGCTTTATCCCTACCGCTCCGGGTTCCGGTAATGACCAAAAGTTCTCAAAACCCGCTATTGTCGGACAGCCTCTAAGCACCTGGACATTGGATATTCCTGGTTGGATATTTAAAACTTGAGAAGAAAGAATTTTAACTCGAACTATGATTTCTCCGCGTTCTCCACGGTGAAATAAATATGGAACCAACCGTGAAAAAAGATAATATCCTCACAGTCAGTGAACTGACCGGGCGGATCAAGAAGCTGCTGGAAGCCCGGTTCTTCTCGGTGACAGTGGCCGGGGAGATCTCCAACCTCCGCCGTCCCGCTTCGGGTCACCTCTATTTCACCCTCCAGGACGCCGGCAGTAGTCTGGCTGCGGTCTGCTTCCGCGGAGATGCCCGCCGGCTGAAGGTGGAACCGGAAGATGGCCAGGAGGTGACCGCTCGAGGGAGGATCACGGTTTACCAACCCCGGGGAAACTACCAACTGGTGGTCTCGGAGATGGAACTCAAGGGCGCGGGGTCACTCCAGCTCGCCCGGGAAAAGCTCAAGGCTCGGCTGGCGGTGGAAGGACTCTTCGATCCCCGGCGGAAGAAAAAACTCCCTCCATTACCATCTCGAGTCGGGGTAGTGACCTCGCCATCCGGGGCTGCTATCCGGGATATACTCCAGGTGATCGACCGGCGTTTCGGGGCGATTGGGATCCTTATCAATCCCGTGCCGGTCCAGGGGGAGGGGGCGGCGACCGAGATCGCCCGAGCGGTGGAGGAGTTCAACCGCTGGAACAATGTCGAGGTGATCATTGTCAGCCGGGGAGGGGGTTCAGCGGAAGATCTCCAACCCTTCAACGAGGAGGTGGTGGCCCGGGCGATCGCCGCTTCACGGATCCCGGTTATCTCCGCGGTCGGCCACGAGATCGACTGGACTCTCTCCGATCTGGCTGCCGATCTGAGGGCTCCGACTCCTTCCGCGGCGGCTGAACTGGTGATCGCGGAGAAGAGAGAACTACTGCTGAACCTGGAGAGGTTCTCCCGCCGTCTTGATCTGGCGATGAACTATCTTTTAGGAATGCTCCGGGGTCGGGTAGAAAGGGCGCTGAGTTCGGCGACTCTTTACGACCCGCGGCGCCTGCTCTGGCAGTCCCGGCAGCAGCTCGATGAACTGGTTTCCCGGCTTGACCGCCTGACTGAGAACCGGCTCCGGTTTACCCGACAGAAAGTTCAATCCTTCGGCCAGCGGTTGGAGTCGGTCAACCCCGCCGCTGTCCTCGCCCGGGGATACAGCTTTACCTGGAGAATTAAGGACAGTAAGATATTAACTTCGTCTTCAATGCTGAAAATCGGTGATGAGGTCAGGGTCCGGCTCCGGGAAGGGGAGTTCGATTCCATCGTCAACCGGATTGATTGAAGGGCGGAAAAAGGAGATGACTCAAGATGGCTGAGCTGAAATTCGACCAGGCCCTGAAACGCCTGGAAAAACTGGTTGAGGAGATGGAGAAACAGGAGACCCCTCTGGAGGAGAGTCTGGAGAAGTATGAGGAAGGGGTGCAACTGGCCCGCCAGTGCCTGGATAAACTTGACCGGGCGGAAAAAAAGATCGAGATCCTGAAGAAATCTTCCGGAGACGAACCGGAGACGGAACCTTTCGCCGGAACCGGCAACCCGGACGGAGATACAGAGGAGTTTCTCGGTGACTGAATACCTCCCGCGGATCAATTTTCCGGCTGACCTGAAGAATCTCTCCGTGCCCGAACTGACGGTTCTGGCTCAAGAGATCAGAGAGGAGATTGTCCGGGTTGTCTCCCGGACCGGAGGGCACCTGGCTTCCAGCCTGGGGGTGGTTGAACTCACGGTGGCGATGTACCGGGTCTTCGATCTCCCACAAGACAAGGTGATCTGGGATGTCGGCCACCAGACTTACGCTCATAAGATTCTGACCGGCCGGAGGGAGACCTTTAATACCATCCGCCAGTGTGGGGGCTTGAGCGGTTTTTTGAAGTGCTTTGAAAGCCCCTATGATTTTTTTGGTGCCGGGCACGCCAGCACCTCGCTTTCGGCGATGCTGGGTCTGGCCGTGGCCCGGGATCGGCGGGGGGAGTCGGGTAAGATCATCGCCTGTATCGGAGACGGTGCCTTGACCGGAGGACTGGCCCTGGAAGCTCTCAACCAGGGGCCCCGGGTAGCCAGAAATACCGTGGTGGTTCTCAATGCCAACGAGATGGCGATCTCACCCGTCGTCGGGGAACTCTCCCATCACCTCAGTCGGATGATCTCGGCCCCGGGCTATAATCGGCTGAAGCAGGAGATCGAGCAGGCTTTCGGAAAGATCCCCTCGATCGGATTGCGGATGGTTGAAGCCTCTCACCGTCTGGAGGACGCGCTCAAGCATCTGATCACTCCGGGAGGGATCTTTGGGAATTTCGGTTACCGCTACTTCGGACCGGTTGACGGCCACGACCTGGAATCTCTGCTCCAGATTCTTTCCAATATCAAGACCATCTCCGACCCGATCTTTCTCCACGTGGTGACCCGGAAAGGGAAAGGCTATCCCCCGGCGGAGAAGAACCCGGAGGCTTTCCACGGCCCGGGACCCTTCGACCCCCAGACCGGGATCTCCCTCTCCTCTCCCGGCTCGCTCTCGTATTCGCGGGTCTTCGGGGATACCCTGGTCAAGCTGGCGGAAAAGGACCCGCGGATCATCGCCATCACCGCCGCGATGGCTTCGGGGACCGGGCTCTGCCCTTTCTCTGAGCGTTTCCCCGACCGGTTTTTCGATGTCGGGATCGCCGAAGGTCACGCCCTGACCTTTGCCGCCGGATTGGCAAAAGCGGGGATGAGGCCGGTGGCGGCGATATATTCCACCTTTCTCCAGCGTGGTTTTGACCAGATTATTCACGACATCTGCCTGCAGAATTTACCGGTGGTGATAACGGTGGACCGGGCGGGGTTGGTCGGAGAGGACGGTCCCACCCACCACGGAGTCTTCGACAGCGCTTTTCTCCGGATCATCCCCGGCTTGATGATTATGCAACCCCGGGACGGCCAGGAACTAACCGGGATGCTCTCCGCCGCCCTGGCTCACCCCGGTCCGGTGGTGATCCGCTATCCCCGGGGCGAATCGGGGTTGCAAAAGGTCCAGCCGCCTTTTCCGAAGATCGAGATCGGCCGGGCCCAGATAGTCCGGGAAGGGCAGGACGGGATGATCTGGGCATTGGGAGCGATGGTGGAGACTGCCGGTGAGGCCGTCGATCTGCTCAATCGGCGGGGTCTCGATTTCGGGGTGGTCAATCCCCGGTTCATCAAGCCTCTCGACCGGGAACTACTTCTGGCCCAGGCCCGGGAAGGAAAGAAGATCGTCACCCTCTCCGAAGACCAACTGTCCGGGGGATTCGGCAGCGCGGTGGGAGAAATCCTCCAGGAGGCCGCCCTGGCTTCTTCCCTCCTGCTCCGGATCGGACTCCCGGACCAATTTATCCCCCAGGGTATGATCGCTCAGCTGAGAAATGACCTTGAGTTATCTCCGGAAGCGGTGGCTGAGCGAATCGAACAGGGATATCGGTCTGTCTCCGATCCGCCCGGAGAGTAAATGGCTCGAATGCTTTCGGAGCGAGAGCGAGAAGGACTGCTCATTACGGTTGTGGAGAAGAAAAGGATCGACAGGCTCGTGGTAGAACTTGGTCTGATGGCGGACCTGGAGAAGGCCCGGCGCGGTATCCGGGCCGGGATGGTGACCGTGAACGGACAGCTGGTGAGCAAACCCGGCCAGACGGTCGCCGCCGAAGCCACTATCGAAATCCTCCAGCCGCCCCCTTACGTCAGCCGGGGCGGCGAGAAACTCAAAGGAGCCCTGGAGGATTTTCCACTCTCGGTCCGGGACCTGGTGATCCTCGATCTGGGATCCTCCACCGGAGGGTTCACCGATTGTCTGCTCCAGGAAGGCGGCCGGCGAGTTTTTTGCTTTGACGTCGGCCGGGGTCAGCTGGCCTGGAAATTGCGCCAGGATCCCCGGGTAACCGTCAGGGAGGGTTTTAATGCCCGCTACCTGACCTCGGAAGATCTGCCGGAGCAGCCGGACCTGATCACTCTCGACCTCTCCTTTATTTCCCTGCGCAAGGTCCTCCCCGCCGCCCGCGAGGTTCTACGGGCCCCGGGCCTGATTTTGGCCCTGATCAAGCCCCAGTTCGAGGCTGAGCGCCGAGAGGTCCAACGGGGAGGAGTGGTTCGAGACGAATCGGTCCATCGGAGGGTAATCTCCGAGATTGAAGATTTTGCCGCCAATCTGGGGCTGAAATCTCTCGGAGTCAGAAGATCCCGGCTGACCGGACCGGCCGGCAACCGGGAATTTTTTATCTTACTTTCTTGCCGGTCCTGAGATAACATACTTAAACCTAAATTGAGCGATTCTATGCGGCGAACTGCACCAATCTTTTG
>CAYXKT010000137.1:0-7213 GCA_964465735.1 uncultured bacterium | reverse complement strand
GCAAAATCTTAGCACATTTCATCCGCAATAATCGCTCAACTTAGGTTTAAGAAATTCGGCTATAGCTGAACATTTAACCGGGAGGCAGATAGATGGGAGAGATTCGGTTGACCGAGCGGCCGGAGTGGCAGTCGTTACAGGAGCATTACCGGAAAATCCAGGATCTTCATCTGAGAGATCTCTTTGCCGAAGACCAGAAGCGCAGCGAGCGGTTTTCGCTTTCGGCCGGAGATCTGTATCTCGATTACAGCAAGAACCGGGTTACCGTAAAGACGATAAGGCTCCTGCTTGGCCTGGCTGAGGTTTCGGGGTTGAGAGAAGGGATCGCGGCGATGTTCCGGGGGGAGAAGATCAACCGGACGGAAGGCCGAGCTGTCCTCCATACCGCGCTCCGGGCGGGGACGGGGGAGGGGATCATCCTGGACGGACAGGATGTGGCGGCCGATGTCCGCCGGGTATTGGAGAAGATGGCTGATTTCGCCGACCGGGTCCGGAGCGGGGAATGGAAGGGCTTCACCGGGCGGCGGATCCGGAACGTAATCAATATCGGGATCGGCGGCTCTGACCTCGGCCCGGCAATGGCGACCACCGCCCTGAAGGCTTACGCTGATCCCGAGCTTTCGGTATTTTTCGTCTCGAATGTTGACGGGACCCATTTCGCCGAGACGGTCCGGTCTCTGGACCCGTCCGAGACTCTTTTTGTGATCTGCTCCAAGACCTTCACCACCCAGGAGACCATCACCAACGCCATCACTGCTCGGGATTGGCTGGTCTCCTGCCTGGGCGAGCAGGAGGCGGTGGCGGACCATTTTGTCGCTGTCTCCACTAACTCGGAGAAAGTGGCCGAATTCGGGATCGATACCGCCAATATGTTCGAGTTCTGGGACTGGGTGGGAGGCCGCTACTCGCTGACCTCGGCGGTCGGACTCTCGCTGATGATCGCGATCGGGGAGGAAAATTTCCGCCGGCTGCTGGCCGGTTTCCGGACGATGGACGAGCATTTCCGGACCGCGGATCCGGGGGAGAATATGCCGGTCATCCTGGCCTTGCTCGGGATCTGGTATAACAACTTCTTCGGGGCTCAGAGCTACACGGTGCTGCCCTACGACCAGTACCTGGCCCGCTTCCCGGCTTACCTCCAGCAACTGGATATGGAGAGTAACGGGAAGTCGGTTGACCGGAAAGGGCGGCGGGTCGGCTACCAGACCGGGCCGATTGTCTGGGGGGAACCGGGGACCAACGGGCAGCACGCCTTCTATCAGCTGATCCACCAGGGGACGAAAATGGTTCCGGCCGACTTCATCGGCTTTCGTTCTTCCCAGAATCCGCTCTCCGACCACCAGCAAAAGCTTCTGGCTAACCTGATCGCCCAGCCCGAGGCCCTGGCCTTCGGGAAGACCGAAGAGGAGGTCCGGGCTGAAGGGGTCGAGGAGCGATTGGTCCCCTTCAAGACCTTCCCCGGCAACCGGCCGACCAACACCATCCTGGCGGAGAAACTCACCCCGGCTGTTTTAGGGCAGTTGATCGCCCTTTACGAGCACAAGATCTTCACCCAGGGATGGATCTGGGATATCTACTCTTTTGACCAGTGGGGGGTGGAGTTGGGCAAGGTCCTGGCCGGGAGGATCCTCCAGGAACTGTCAGATCCATCCGCCCCTCTGGATCACCACGACTCCTCAACGGCCGGGCTGATCAAGCGGCTGCGGGCTTAACTGCAAGAGAATAAACTGCAAAAGATTGAACCGCAAAGGTTCGCCGCGGGGGGGATTTAGAGTGTTAGTTGGGAAATCCCCGGTGGTTTGCGGTTCTTGATTTAGTGTCGGAAGGGAAATGAGGATGACAAATTCTATTTAACTGGAGGTTTGCGTTCAGGCACTAATTATATCTGGACAACAGAATTTCAAAAAAACTCTCTGCGTTCTCTGCGTTTTTCGCGGTTCAATTCTTTTTTTGTTTTCGCGCAGGCGCGGAGGAGGCGGAGAGGACCTTCAAGTTTTAGTTGGGAAATCCCCGATGGTTTGCTACCCTAAATGATGCCGGCTGGTAATTAGTATTTAGTGTCGGAAGGACAGCCCCGGCAACCAGCTCATTTCATAGCGGGACGATGAAGCAATTTGTTGGGCCTGTGACGGGGTTGCTTCGTCACTTCGTTCCTTGTAATGGCAGAAGCGATGTGATTGGGGATTTTTGTTCAGACACTATTTAGCCAGACAACCCAATATCATTTTCTGTCTTCTCTGTCTCTTGGCGGTGGAAATTATTCTTCTCTTTCCTGGAGGTTCATTGTCTTTTATTGCAGTCCTCGCAGTACAAACCGGTACCCCGAAAGGGGAAAGGAGGAAGTGATGGGCAGTATTTATAAGACAATTGATGTGATCGGGACTTCGCCGAATGGTTACTCCGAGGCGAGCAAGGCGGCCGTGGAGGCGGCGGCCCGCACGGTGAGGGGGATATCCTGGTTCGAGGTCAAGGAGATGGCGGGGAAGGTCGAGAACGGGAAGGTGACCAACTTTCAGGTCAAGCTGAACGTGGCCTTCAAGGTGATCTCCGAATAGGGGTTTGGGCAACTGATTACTGCCCTGTCGTTACGGCCTGGGTCAGACCCTGGATCCAGTCCCCGGCCCGGTAGATTCCTTCCGAGGTCTGGCGGGTCTGTTCCTGATCAGGCAGGTCTTTTTCCAGTGGCGGGAGGACGGCGTCGGTCAATACGGCGACCGCGTTGCCGAAGATCGGGGTTTCGACCTCGAAGGCGAGCGGGATCCGACGTTGATCTGTCGTCACCCAGGCCATTAGATTGCCCTTCTGCAGCGGCCGGCCGTGGTGAGAGGCCCGGGGGGCCATCGCGAAGGCCGGGACCAGGCCGGTGGGCCCGGTCTCGAAGAGGCCTTTCTCCACTACCTCTACCACTACGTCCCAGTTTTTCTTGTCGGCATTTACAGACAGAGAGAGTTGTCGGCCGAGACCGATCGGTTGCCGTCGCAGCCAGTAGATCATACTGAAGACATCCTGGGCACCGTCGAGGATCGGCATTATTTGCGGTTCTCGATCTTTCTTATCCTCCCGCCGGTAGGTGGCGGTCATCGACTCCCAGTCGTATTCAATCACTTCGTGCTTGGAGTATTTTCCTTCCCGAACGACTTTCTCGAACCGGAGGGGGCGACCCTCCTGTCGGGAGATCCAGGTATGTACGGTGTCCTCGATCTTGAAGAAATTGGAGAGGAAGTCATTGGAGATAGTGGTGAAGCTCAGATGGTAGGCCTCCTGGCCGGCGACGACTTCCAGACCCTGGTTCTCCAGAATCAGCTTTCCTACCGGGATCCCGATCCAGCTGGCGTCGTAGGTCAACTTTTCTCCGCCGGTCAGGTTGGTGATGGGTTGGCTGCCCCCGGCTGAATCTCGATCCAGATCGTCAAAGAGGAGGTCGCCCTTAGTGCCCTCCATCGGTGTGTAGCGGATCCCGGAGGCACAACCGCTCAGTCCGATCAGGGTGACCAGAAAGACAATCAACCGATATTTCATTTTATTTTCCGGATAGATGACAATCGCGGTTCATTGAACTGTCCCGGTCCAATGGTCGGGACATCCGGGAACAAAACAGCCCCCGCCGGTCAGGGCGGAGGCTGTTCTTACCCCGGGATTACCGGTCAGGTCATTTGATTTCCGGGATGGTTACCCCGGTACCGTCAAAAACAATTTCCATCTTGGTCTTGCCTATATTCAGGATCGAGTCCGGATCGCTGTCAATATCGAAGACCCATTGTGCCGAATTGCTGGACTTGACCGGGGCGGTGGTGGAGATGATCTTGTTCGGGGTGGTGATCTTGAAGGCCATCCTCATCCCGGCCATCATCGGCATCATCATCTTCATCTGTTCCGGGTCGGCATCTCCCATCCCCAGTTCGTCCCCGCCCATCTTGGTGCTGATAACATAATTACCGTCGTCGTTTTTTACGATGCTGAAAGGGGAGTCTCCCATCACCTCGGTACCATTGAGTCGGGAGACGTCGGCGAAGTCAAAGTCAACATACATATACTTCCAGCCGCCCTTGGTCTCGGTTCTGGCGCTCTTCAGCGTGATCCCCTGATCCTGGAGCTCGGCGAACTTTTCTTTTACCTTGCCTTCTTCGAATTCGAAGAGGTCATCGGTTTCCGGCTCCTCGCCTTCTTCGGCCCCCATCGCGGCCATCGCCTTCATCTGGTTGACGGTCTGCTCGGACATTCCGTACATAAATTTGACATTGCCGGAGCCGTCCTTGTTCAGGGTGATATCCTGATCCATCTTGATGCACCCGGCCAGGGCAAGAATTGCCACCAGACCGAGAACCCAGCTCAACTTTTTCATCCATTCCTCCAGTTGCCGTTACGGGCTGGAGCGTGATTGCTCCCTTCGCCCTTGATTGGTCGAATCCGCTTCCGTAAAAAGAATCCATCCTGAAAGGCTATACCACACTGTTCGAGTGGGTCAAGAGCAATATACTGTTGTTACTGGCTGTATCTTGTATCTTCAAAACAGTGGCGATAACTCCGAATCTCCGTTGATTAATCTGATATGGCGCGAGAGTAATTCTGGCCAGAGCGGTATTCTTGCCTCTGGTCGGTTCTTTACCGACGGGAACTGTGCTCCCTTCACTATATACCATTGTTCCCCGAAGAGGGTTGGGTTATACTGCCGGGAAAGTCATCCTGGGAGAGAGAGGTTAATGTTGACCAGAAATAAGCCATACAGCTTCGGTCGGGTTTCTACTCCGATTCACCGGTCTCAGTCCGTCCGGGTCCGCCGGTCACAAAATCCGACCTGGTCTCCTCGGATTGAGCGGGTCCCTGCTCTCTCTCCGTCCCGTTTCCCGCCCCGGACCTGGGAGGCTTATCACGGTTATCCCCGGTTACTCCGACCTGAGTCGCTCCCGGTGACTGTACCCGAGTCGCTCTCGGTTCCGCCGGAACCGGCGGTGTCCTTGCCCCGGCGGCAAATCCTGACCCGGTTGGTATTTTGTTCCCTCCCGGCTTTGCTCTATCCCCTTTTCCCGCGTTGGGTGTCCCTGGTGTATCCCCGGGGGCAATTTTTGCGGGCAGCGAGCCGGATTCCCCGGTCCCCCGGCTTTTTTTTCGAGATGCTGGCCGTGATTCTTTCGGTGGCGACAGTTGTCCTGATCCAGACGGTCTTTGCCCTGATCTTCTTTCGGCAGGGCAAACCCGGCCGAAGCCGGCCGGCGGTCCGGTGGGGAGAGGCTTCCGTGGCCGGCGGGTTGCTGGCGGCCGGGGTTTACGGGGTCCTGCGGGGTTTTTACTACCGTCCTGATGATTTCTTCTTCCTCCCCACCTTCGCTCTCGGAGTGGCGGTATTCTTCTGGCTGCTGGTGGCCGGAACCGCGCTCTTTAGCCCGGGGAAGGCAAAGGCCTTTAGTACCCCTGGGCCGATTCGAACGGCCGACACCCGGTTTAGGAAACCGGTGCTCTATCCTACTGAGCTACAGGGGCAAAAATTCTAACGAAATAAGTTGTGAGCTTGTTCTCCCGCCTTGCCGTGGTGATTTATTGGTTGTATCTCGCAGATAAGGCACAGTTGGTTCTTTAGAATGTTATGAGAGGATCAAGACGCGGGCCAGTACAAAAGAGAATATATACTATATTGAATTCAGTTTTCATAGCAAGAGGATTCAGCGGGAAGCCGGGAGGAAGGCCCGGGCGGCGTAACCAGGGAATTATGCGCCGAAATAGGGAACTGATTTCGCCCAGTATCGGATTAATCGACAAGGATTTAGACTGTAGTCGCTGTTCCGAGGATAGGAAATTTGGATAATCGTTATATCCGTCTCTCCCGGCGGAAGAATTTAAATTATGAGAACGGAGAACGGGAAAGAATTTGTTGACTGTCCGCGCTGCGGGGCTTCTACACCTACCGAGAACCTCAACTGTATCTACTGTGGCGAGCGACTCCCCTTACCGGTCGGTTTTCTCTCTTCGCTGATCGCGGGGTGGAAGGGCCGGGCCGGGATCATCCTGATCGCGGTGGTCCTGATCGTTTTCCTCCTCTGGATACTTTGAGATGAAGATACTGGTCACCGGGGCCAACGGGTTCATCGGCTCTCATCTCCTGCGGCGCCTGAAGGCCAGAGGGGGAGGTGAGGTCCGGGGATTGGTTCGGGAGAATTCCGACCTCTGCCGGCTCTCCGGCGGCGGTTATGATCTGTGCCGGGGGTGTCTGGAGGAACCGTTGGCTGAGGCGGTGGACGGGTGCGACACGGTTATCCATACCGCGGCCCGTTCCAGCGACTGGGGTCCGGAACGTGACTTTTATCGGACCAACGTCGAGGGGACGGTCAACCTGGCCCGGGCCTGCGCGGCGGCCGGGGTGAAGAGGCTGATTCACCTCAGTTCCACCGTGGTCTATGGGTTCTCCGGTCACCGGCTGACCGACGAATCGGCGCCCCTTAGTCCTTTCAATAACCCCTATTGCCGGACCAAGGCCCGGGCTGAGGCCGAACTGCTCAGTTTTCGGGACCGGTTCCACCTGACCATTTTCCGCCCGGCCAATGTTTACGGGCCTGGAGATCGGAGTTTTACCTATCCTCTCTTCTCCGCTCTGGAAAAAGGGATGCCCGGCTTCCCGGCGGGTGGAAGGCGGCTGACTTCTCCCTGCGCGGTGGAGAACCTGGGGGAGGCGATCGAGCGGGCGCTGATTTCGGATTACGCTTCGGGGGAGGTTTTCAATGTCTCCGACGGGGCCGATCTTCCCTGGCGGGATTTCCTTGGAATGGCGGCCGAGGGACTGGGGGTCAAGCCGCCCCGTTGGCCGCTTCCGGTGACGCCGTTGCGGCTAACGGCGCAGATTCTGGAGAAGCTCTACCGCCTTGGTCGTTCTTCTCTTCCGCCCCCGATCACGCCCTACCGGATTGCCCAGGCGGCGAATGATTATAGTTTCAGCGTCGAGAAGGCGCGCGATCTTCTCGGCTATGTCCCGGTTGTTACCACCCGGGAGGGGCTCCGAGGTTCTGTGGAGTGGTTTTGGGAGGAGGGGAAACGGTTCGGAGCATAACGCCCGCCGGCCCGATTTATCCGGGGCGGGGAGTGCGGAGCTGTGGTTAGCTTGTGAACTGATTCACCTGCCGGATGAACCGGCAGGGGTCTTGGGGGGGTGTTTGGCGGTTGGTTAGCTTATGAACTTATTCACCTGCCGGATGAACCGGCAGGGGTCTTAACGCCCCCGGTGGGC
>CAYXKT010000136.1:0-7263 GCA_964465735.1 uncultured bacterium | reverse complement strand
CCCAACCCGCTGATGGTTAATATAGCCGACAGTATTGCTGTCATAGAAAGTTTAAAGTGCTTAAAGTTCGAAATTCAAAGTTCAATTAATGCAGTGATGAAGCAGATCCATCCCCCCATCCCTCCAATGCCCCACCCTGACCATACACGTTGTTCCCCACTTTGAACTGGAGAGAACCATTTATATCAAACCGGTAAAGCCGAGGAAGGCCATCGACATCAATGCGGCGACCAGGAAAGCGATCGGGGCTCCCTTCAAGGCCGGGGGAATGTCGGCCAGGTCCAACCGCTCCCGGATCGAGGCCATCATAATCAGGGCCAAAGTAAAGCCGGCCCCGCCCCCAAACCCCTGGACCAGGCACTTGATGAAACTTCCCGCCAGCGGCTCACCGTTCCGGAAAAAGATATCGATATTCAGGACCGTCACCCCGAGGACCGCGCAGTTGGTGGTGATCAGGGGGAGATAGATACCCAGCGCCCGGTAGAGGGCCGGACTGGTCTTGGTAATAATCATCTCCACCAGCTGGACCAGAGCGGCGATGACCAGGATAAAAGCGATCGTCCGCAGGTAGGAGAAGTCAAAGGCGGAGGGATCGGCCCCATCGCCCCAGAGAAGGAACCAGACGTTATGAGGGGTGGCAGCGAGGAGGTAATAATAGATGACCCAGGTCACCGCCGAGGCCATTGTCATCACGAAGATCACCGCCAACCCCATCCCCAGCGCCGATTTCAAGTCCCGGGAAACCCCGATATAGGGGCAGAGACCGAGAAACCGGACCAGGACAAAGTTGTTGACCAGGACCACTCCGACAAAAATTATAAAAAGTTCGGCAATCATTTCTTGTCCTGTTTCTCTTCCATCTAATGTGGGGCCAATTAATTAATCATTGCGAAGCCGGAGGCCGAAGAAATCTCTTCCTCAGCAAAAAGCTCAGATTGCTTCGTCTCTTCGCTTCTTGCGATGAGGTATAGTGCACCTGACCAGACAAAACGGAAGAGAATCATTTATCTTTTTTCCCGCCGGTTTATTGACTTGATTTCAGGGCCCCTCCCCCGTCGGGGACGCGCCGCCTTTCTCCCGGCGGGACCGGAAGAGAGCGAAGAGTCCGAGCAGTAGGCCGATGGTTAAAAACGCCCCCGGCGGCAGGATCATAACCATCGCCGGGGAGAACCCGGGGATCAGCTCTAACCCGAACAGGGAGTTGGACCCGGAGACTTCCCGGATCGTCCCCAGAACTGTCAGAGCGAGGGTGAAGCCGACCCCCATCCCCAGCCCATCGGCAACAGAGACCAGGGGTCGGTTACGGGAGGCAAAGGCCTCCGCCCGACCGAGGATGATACAGTTGACCACGATCAGGGGGACAAAGAGACCCAGCGATGCGTTGAGATCCGGGAGATAGGCCTCGAGGGCCAGCTCAACCAGGGTGACAAAAGTGGCGATGACCACGATATAACAGGGGATGCGGATCTTGTTCGGGACCAGGTTCCGGATCAGAGAGACGATCAGGTTGGAGAAGACCAGGACAAAGGTCGCCGCCGCTCCCATCCCGATGGCGTTGACGACCGAGGTCGAGACCGCCAGGGTCGGGCAGAGCCCGAGCAGGAGGACGAAGACCGGGTTCCGCTGAAAAATCCCCTTGGTAAATTGCCTGATCATATTTCCACCGCAAAAAAAATTGAACCGCAAAGAACGCAAAGAACGCAAAGAAAGATTAAAGCTTCAGAGCCAGGCGTTTTATTCCTGCCTTCATCATCGGGACGTTGAAGTTGAGAAGCAGTCCGAGCTTTAATTTCAACAATTTAAGGTACGTCAGAATTTGAGCCTGGTGGATTGGAAGCACGTTCTCGACAGCTTTCAACTCGACAATCACCAGTTTCTCCACCAGAAAATCAACCCTGAATCCACATTCCAATCTTACTCCCTTATACTCCAGAGGAAGCGTCTTCTCTCTTTCAAATTTGATCCCTCTCAGGGCCAATTCCCGAGCCAAACACTCCTGATACGCAGATTCAAGAAGCCCTGGACCGAGTATCTTATGGACCTCAATCGCAGCCCCGATAATCTCCTTGGATATGGCATTCTCATCCATAACGAATTGAATTAATTGAATTTCTTTCTTTGCGTCCTTTGCGTTCTTTGCGGTTCATTCTTTTTTCTGTTGTTTGAGGAAGGCCTGCAGACTTTGTTTAACCGCGTCGGTGACTGCCCGGGTGGTGATGGTTGCCCCGGTCAGGGCCTCGATCTCGGTCTCGGTCTTCCCGGTCACCACCCACAAACCGGCAACGGTCTTGCCGGCAAACTGTTCCTGGAAGGGCGGGCGGCCGGCCTCACCCTTTTCGCCCCGTCCGCAAAGAGCCTGCCAGAAAGTCCGGGTGGCGGGGAGATCGACCGCCTGCGTCCCCAGGCCGGGGGTCTCCTTCTGATCAAGGATCTTGATCCCGGTCAGTGTACCTTCCGGATCGACCCCTACCATCACTGAGATCGTGCTGCTGTACCCCTGGGCCTCGCCGGGAAAAGCGTAGCCGACCAGCCGGCCGTCACCGTCGAGGCCCTCGTAATAGTCTATCTCCGGTCCGCTTTTCTGGTCGGAGAAATCTACGGCCGCCGGGAGAACCACCCGCAACGCTTCCAGCTTGTCCGCCCGGGCCCGCTCATCGATCGTCGGTTTGGTCATCCGGTAGCCGACCGCCAGGGCGGCGGCGGCGATCAGACAGATCGCGGTCAGGGTAAGGGAGAGTTTAATTATCGATCCCTCTTTCATCGTCAGGTGCCAAAGATTCTCGGCCGGATACACCGATCAATCAAGGGCGTAAAGGCGTTCATAATCAAAATTGAGTAACAGACCCCTTCCGGGAAACCGCCATAGAGACGGATCAGAGAGGTAATAATTCCGCAGCCGAGACCGAAGATCAGCATCCCCCGCCCGGTGACCGGGGTGGTAACCATATCAGTGGCCATAAAGACCGCGCCCAGCAGCAGCCCGCCCCCCAGAAGGTGCTGGAGTGAGGTCAGTGTGAGAGCTCCGGCTTTTGCCGGCAGCAGCCAGGTCAGCACCCCGACCGTCGCGACAAAGGCAACCGGGGTCTGCCAGCGGATATACCCCCGGTAGAGCAAAAACACACCCCCCAGCAGAATGGCGAAGGCCGAGGTCTCGCCGATACAACCTCCGATATTCCCCCAGAACATATCCGCGGTGGAGAAGACCCCATCCGCCGCGGGGACCAGGGAAACTGCCGCCTCCTTGGCCGCGGACAGCGGGGTGGCGTAGGTGAGAGCGTCAACCCCTTCATAGAGGCCGGTCCGGGGTGGTAACCAGGTGGTCATCGGCCCCAGCCAGGAGTGCATCACGAAGACCCGGCCGACCAGGGCCGGGTTAAAGATATTGTAACCCAGGCCGCCAAAAGCCTGCTTCCCGATCGCGATCCCAAAGGCGGACCCAACCGCCGGGAGCCAGAGCGGAACCCCGACCGGGAGGTTAAAGGCCAGAAGCAGCCCGGCCACCGCCGCCGAGCCGTCGGAGACAGTGATCGGCCGGCCGCGAAGTTTCTGTATTACCGCCTCAGTCAGAACGGCCGAGACCACCGCGACCACCTCGATCTGAAGGGCGCGATAGCCAAAGAAGTAGAGGCTGGCCAGCAGAGCCGGTAGCAGCGAGATCACCACCGCCCACATCACGCGAGGGATCGTCTCCCCGGAGTGAAAGTGCGGCGCGGGCGTGACCTGAAAGAGTCTCTTCTTGGTATTATCGGCGGTCATTCGGCTGATTTTTGCGAGTTGGGTCAATGCTATCCGGATTCGTTCCCGACTATGTCCGCCGTAGTTGTAAACGAAGGCGGATAGCGATTATTTCTTTCCCGGAGTTTTGAGGAAAGGTTCTGTTAATTTCAGGCACTTCAAACTTCTAACTTCTAACCTTGAACTTTGAACTTCTAACTTTGAACTTTCCTCAAAGCTTCCTTGCCCAGCTTAATCAGCTGGACCAGGTCACGGCCGGCCGAGCAGGTATAAGCGCAGCAGCCGCACTCGATGCAGTCGAGGCCGCCCTGCAACCGAAACTCTTCCCAGCGTTCCTGCTCAACCAGGGTGGCCAGGTCGCTGGGGACCAGACCCATCGGGCAGACCCGCAGACAATCGCCGCAACGGAGACAAGGCAGGTTACGCGAGCGATGGACGGCCGGGACAATCAGGATCCCCGAGGTCCCCTTGACCACCGGCGCGTTGATTCCGGCCAGGGCGACGCCCATCATCGGACCTCCGGAGATGATCTTCAACTCCCCCTCCGGGAGCCCACCGGCCGCCTCGATCAGCTGGCTGATCGGAGTTCCGATCCGGACCCGGTAATTCCCCGGTTTTTTCAGCGCCGGGCCGGCAACAGTAACCACTCGTTCGATCAGCGGTCTGCCTTCCCGGACCGCCTCGGTCAGCGCCACCGTGGTGGCGACATTCTGGACCACACAACCGACCGCGGAAGGCAGTCCCCCGGAGGGGACCTCCCGATCGAGGAGAGCGGCAATCAGCTGCTTCTCCCCCCCCTGCGGGTACTTGACCTTAAGCAGCTCAACGCGGATATTCTTCTCGCTCCGGCTCAGTGCCTGGAGCTTATAGAAGGACTGCATCTTGTTCGACTCGATGGCGATGATCCCCTCCCCCGCCCCGGTCGCCTTCATCACCAGTTTCAAACCCTCAATAACCTTCGGACCCTCCTCCAGCATCATCCGGGAATCGACAGTCAAAAAAGGTTCACACTCGGCCCCGTTGATGATCGCGTACTCGATCACAGTCCCCGGCGGGGGAGAGAGCTTGACCTGGGCCGGGAAACCGGCCCCGCCCAGGCCGACCACCCCGGCCTCCAGGGTCCGGGAACGGATCTCTTCCGGGGAAGGGTCATTAAGCGGGGCAAGCAGCCGACGGGCAGTGGAGTCAGGGTCGGTCTCGATCTCGACGGCAAGAGCGGGGGAGCCGGTACAGACCGGGAAGCGGTCAATCGCAATCACCTTCCCGGAGACTGAGGCGTGAAGAGTGGAGGAGATCAACCCGGAAGGAGATGCGATCACCTCCCCCTCCTCTACCACCTGTCCCTTCTCCACCACTGACCGGGGCGGTGCCCCGGCGTTCT
This sequence comes from uncultured bacterium, assembly GCA_964465735.1. GTDB lineage: Bacteria > Auribacterota > Erginobacteria > Erginobacterales > Erginobacteraceae > Erginobacter. Next base: position 2,147 of record CAYXKT010000136.1, on the reverse strand, counting down.
GGGCCAGGGGGATCACCACCCGGGGAGGCGACGGGAGGTCCTGAATCTTTTTGCCCTCCGTTGATTCCTTCTTTCCGGAGACACAGATCCCCCCTAAAAATGTCAATAATCTCGGCATTGGGGTTGAAACGGCCCGCTAAAGGCGGGGTAACCGCGGTTTTCCCGGAATCGGCCTACCAGCGGATACCGACTCCTTTCACTTCTAAAAGCGCCGGTTGGCCGGGACGGATCTCAATCGTCTCCGCCCAGATCCGGACCGGCCGAAACCGGTAATCGGCCAGATCAACTGTCTGGCCGGTAAGAAAGGCACTCGGAATCGCATCGTTGCGGTCAGCGGCCAATTCATATCCATATTCCCGCCCGTCCAGCGTAAACGACTGCTCCAGCTTCCGGATAATACCGGTATAGGAACGGGGGCCTGGAGTCAGACGGGCGGCAGAGGGAGACTGAACCTCGGGCGGTGATAACGGCACCACAGATCCAGGTGTCGCCGGCGGTGGCGGGATCTCGACCGACGGCGGATCCGATTTCCAGACAATTTCCTCCTCCACTGCGTCCCGCGGAGGGCTGGCAAGAGGGGATTCGGAACCGGTAGAGAGATAGCGGGCGTTTACCCACAGCCGGAGAGTTTCGGGGAGTTCGATCTTGGTCCATTCCCCCCCTTCCTCGATAACGGCGACCTTTTCCCCTTCCTCCAGCTTGATCAGGGAGGCATAGGCAACCGAGGGACCGGCGCGAAGATTGACTCGGTCGCCGACCACAACCCCGTCCTTGAGGTAACTGCGAAAGACCCAACCCCCCGTTCCCGGCGGAGGTACGATTGCTGACCACTCGCCGTCGGTCAGCAACATCCGGACCACCAGTCCTTGGGGCAGCTGCCCGAGAATATCGGAGTTGCGAGAGGGGCCGGTCCGCAGGTTGACACCTTCCCCGATCACCTGAGCGGGGATAGTAACGGTATCTTCAAAAGCTGAGCCGAGAAGCAACAGCCCGACAAAAAGTGAGAGCAGTTTCATCTTCTCGTCCGATTATCGCCGCTTATTCTTTAACAGTGAGCTTGGGAAGACCGAGAGCCGACTTTTCCGGGTTCCACTTCCCCTTCGCTTCCAGGTAACGGATCCGTTCGTAGCGTTTAAGAACGTTGCGCTTGGCCTTGATCTTACCTTTCCCTCCAAAACTCGGATGCTGGGACATAGTTATTCCTCCTTGAAATTTAACGAGTAAGCACTGGAAATAAATATAAAACAATCGCCGCCCAACCGCGGGCAGAACAGATAAATACAGACATAATACTACCTAAGTTGAGCGATTATTGCGGATGAAATGTGCTAAGATTTTGCTGGCCGACGGGTTGCGAAAACCGCAGCCATATCCAGGAGATATGGCGAGGATTTTCAATATCCGTTCGGACGCAAAAGATTGGTGCAGTTCGCCGCATAGAATCGCTCAATTTAGGTACTATATAATGTCTGAAGAAAACCTCCAATCAGATAGAAATTGTCATTGTGAGGGACGCAGTGGCGAAGCAATCTCCTCACAAAAAAACAGATTGTTTCTTCGTCCCCGCTCGCAATGACCTGGTTTCCGGAGTTTTCTTTCAAATACTATATAACAGGCAGGACAAAAGGGAAAGTAAAGTTTTGTCGGCTCACCGACGGGGAGCCGGATTTTTGCCCTGACCCTCAAGGCCGGAGAGGATATCCCCGGCGGCCGCGGCCAGACTGGTTCCGGGATATTCCTTTCCCAACCGCTCCAACAGCTCCCGGCCTCGGACGGAGTCACCGGACCGCAGGCGGGCCAACCCCCCGCAATACAAGGCTTCCGCCCGATCGCCAAAGACCGGGAACCGGGCCAGGAGGGCATCGATCTCCCGGGCGGAGCGGACAAAATCACCTTGTTTCCCCGCCAGGTAGGCCCGGGCGAAGAGGGCATTGTCGAGGAGGCCGGAGAGGTTGTCGGGATCCCGGGCAATCACCATCTCCAGCATCTGCCGGGCCCCGTCCCACATCCCTCCTTCCAGGTAGAGAGCGGCCAGCTGCCAGGCTGTCTCCAGGTCTCCGGGAGACTCCTGGAGCCGGGAGCGGAGCCGGATGGCGCTCTTCTCCGTCTCCAGAAAAGCCAGCATCCGGTCGAGCAGCGTTTCCGGG
>CAYXKT010000135.1:0-7297 GCA_964465735.1 uncultured bacterium | reverse complement strand
CAAGGGGTAAAACATCATAGCCCGGCGAGAATCGCCGGGATCAAAATGGATCAGCACCAATTAATCCGCCCCCTGAAGGGGGGCCAGATCAAAACCGAATTTCCAATTGAGATTGTCCTTGAGTTTAATATATTGACATATTTTTTTAAGAGAGTGAGGCGTGAGTCTTATTTAATTGAAAATGAAACGCGATAGAAATATTTTCTAGGCAAATTATCTGTGGTTATATGAGACTCAAGGTATCTGGGGCTGTGCGACAAACCCAAAGTTGTCCTCGCCAGGAGGTCCGAAAGCCCTCTCACCGACGATGCGATCTCATCTGGCAGATAGGATGGCTTGCTCCCCCACAGGTGGAGATTACTTCGATCCCTCCGCTTCTCCGGGATCTGGCAATGACCTGGTTTCCGAAGTTTTCATCCAGACACTAAGTGCTTACTCTATTACATCCCCCTCCCCCGCGGAAAGCTGAACCTCGTCCCGCCGGCAAGGAGAGAAGTCCGCTTTGATAAGACTGGTAAAAATCATCTGGCTGATCCTGGCCTTGACCCTCCTGCTCGGGGGCGGCTACCAGTTTTATCTCAAATTCCAGGAACTGCAGTCGCTCCGGCGGCGGCAGCTGGGCCATCAGGAACAGATCGACCAATTGGAAACCCGGGTCTCGCTTCTATCCCGAGAGATCGAGGAACTCCACCGTAACCCCGACCGGCTAGAGCAACTGGCCCGAGAGAAGCTGGGACTGGCCGGGGAGAACGAGAAGATCTTCATCATAGAAACCGATCCGACCCCGGCCGGAGAGTGAGCCCCCGCCGATGACCTTCACCCCCCTCGATTACCTGGTCATTCTCCTCTACTTCTTCTCCATCGCCGCCATCGGACTGCTGGTGGGGAGGAAGGAGAAGACCACCGATGATTATTTTCTCGGCGGGCGGACGATGCCCTGGTGGGCGGTCACTCTCTCGATCCTGGCCACCGAGGTCTCCGCGGTCACCTTTATCGGGACCCCCGGCGACGCCTACCGGGGAAACTATACCTACCTCCAGTTTGCCTTCGGTTCGCTGCTGGGCCGGATCTTAATCGCCCAGCTGCTCTTGCCCGCCTTCTACCGGGGACGGGTAACCTCGATCTACCAGTTCCTCAGCCAACGCTTTGGGGAGAAGAGCCGGCGGACGGCGGTGATCTTCTTTTTTTTCAGCCAGCTGCTGGCCGCCGGGGTCCGGCTGCTTATCATCTCCCTGGTCCTCTCCGTGGTCACCGGCTTCCCCCTGGCGGCAATCATCGCCGCGGTAGCGATGATCGCCCTCCTCTACACCCTGATCGGAGGAATTAAGGCGGTGATCTGGACCGACTTCTTCCAGTTCTTTATCTTTATGGGCGGGGCCTGGCTGGTCCTCTACTTCATCTTCCAGGCCATCCCCGGAGGCTGGCCGGGGTTGAAGGAATTGGCCGGGCCGGAGAAGTTCCGGGTCTTCGACTTCCGCCTCTCCCTGACTGCGTCCTCGGTCTTTTTAATCGCCTTCATCAATGGCTGCGTCCAGACCTTTGCCGCCCTGGGCACCGACCAGGCGATGACTCAGCGGATGCTGACCTGCAAGAACCTCAAACAAAGCCGTTGGTCCCTGATCCTGACCGGGGTGATCGACTTCCCGATTGTCATCACCTATCTCCTGATCGGGACCGGGCTCTGGGGCCTTTACGAAGTTGTCGGGCCGTCACTCCCCCCCGAATACGGGGCCGACCCGGACCTGATCTTCCCCCACTACATTATGACCGTCCTCCCCTCGGGGGTCCGGGGTCTGCTGATCGCTTCCATCTTTGCCGCCGCGATGTCCAGTCTCGACTCCTCGATCAACGCTCTCTCCTCTTCGGCGGTGATGGATATCTACCAGCCCTTCATCCGCCCCGGGAAGTCCCAGAAACATTACCTGGCCGCCTCCCGGATCTTTGTCATCATCTTCTGCGTCCTGCTGATCGCGGCCGCCCTGGCCCTGGAAAAGATCCCCGGAGGAAAACTCTGGCTCGGCTTCAAGGTCACCGGCTTCACCTACGGCGCGATGCTGGGGATCTTCCTCCTCGGGGTCTTAACCCGAAAGAGCAATGACCGGATGAATATCTACGCAATGGTCACCAGCCCCCTGATCCTGGTCGCCTTCACACTCTGCGAGCACTACTTTTTGGTGGGAACAACCCTCCTGGCCTGGCCCTGGTATGTGGTGGTCGGAACCGGATGGACCTTTTGCTGGGGCTGGATCTTCGCCCGCAAGTAGCGCAGATATTCCTGTCCGCCTTTTTCTTCCCGGACAGGGATATCCGCTACAGCCGCCCCATCAGCCAATAGGCAAAGATGCCCAGCCACTCGTGGAGGCAGCGGGTGGAGGTCAGGAAAACTCCGGGGGAGGGGTAAAAAGCGAGCGGAGACAAAGAAACCTCCCCGACCGGGTAATCGGCCGGGACTGGGGTCGGATCGAAACCGACTTTTCTCAAGACCAGAATCGACCGGAGCATATGGGTGGCAGATGTAACCAGTAACACCGGAAGCGGTTCGGACCCGGGAAACTCCCGCTCCAGGATGGCCCGAGCACCCTGGGCATTCTCATAGGTATCCCGGGAGATCTCTTCGATCCAAAAATCCTCCGGGGGAACCCCCGAGCCCAGGGCATATTCCCGGGCCAATCGGGCCTGGCCGGGAGAGGAGTCGAAGGGGTCCCCGCTCCCCCCGGCGTAAAGGATGGGGATCTTACCATCCATCTCCCAATAGATCTCGATCCCCCGCCAGAGCCTCCGCCAACTCGGACCGGCCAGTTCGGCAAACGGTCTCGCCCCACCCGCTCGATGGTAACCTCCGGCTAAAATCAGGATGGCGGCCGGCTCGCCTTCCCCGCTGGGAGATGGGTCCGCCGCGTATTCCAAAGAACAGACCAGGAGATAGGCCACCGGCTCGATCGAAAGCAGATAGTAGCCGAGAAGGGTGACGGCCAGGACCCGGACCGTCCATCTCCATTTCTTGCGCGCCGCCAAGAGCAGGGAGGCGGAGAGCCCGATCAAGACCAGGGCCGGGGGAAGAAAGAAGGGCTTGAGCATTTTCAGTAGAGTGAACATATGGGGAATAGAGAAAATTTGGGGATCGGCAATCAGTGATCTGAACGTCCGGACCGAGTTAAGAGATAGATCAAGATCCCGGCGGCAACGGAGACGTTGAGCGAATCGACCCGGCCGGTGAGGGGGATCCGGACCAGGGCATCGCACTGCTTGAGATTGACCGGGCGGATCCCCTTCTCCTCGGAGCCCATTACCAGGGCCAGGGGAGGAGGGAGATCGAGCTGTTCCGGATCCATTCCCTGGTCGGAGTCCGCCCCCACCACCCAGTACCCCTCCTGCTTTAGTCTCTCCAAGGTTCGGGCCAGGTTGCCGATCCGAGCCACCGGCAGATGGGCGGTGGCCCCGGCCGCGGCGCGCTCCGCCGCCGGGGTGATCGGCGCCTGGCGATCGCGGGGGATCAAGACCCCGCCCGCGCCCAGAGCCTCGGCCGAACGGATGATCGCTCCCAGGTTGCGGGGGTCCTGAACCGAGTCGAGGACCAGCAGCAGACCCTGACTTTCTTTTACCTTATTCACCAGCCGAGAAAAATCTGCGTAAGCGAAAGGGTCGAGAATCGCCGCCGCGCCCTGGTGACGGATCCCGCCGGAGATCCGGTCGAGGGTATCTCGATCGCTGAAGACCACCTTCACCCCCTGCTTCCGAGCCTGCGCGGCCAGATTTTTCAGGTCTCGCCCGCCGCCGCTCTGGGCGAGATGGAGTCGCTGGACCCGGGTTCCGGTCCGAAGAATTTCCCCGACCGCGTTGCGTCCGGTCACCACCCTCTGTGTCTCATTGCTCATAGAATATGCTTACCCGATCGGCGACTGCCGAAATACCGCTTTCCCGCGGCGTAAAGATTTCACTTCTCCCCGATCTCTTCCGACGAGGCAGTGAACCGGATGGCCCGGCTTTTCCGCTGGAGAATGGTTGCTTAATGCCTGAACGGAAACCTTAAATTACCCAGGCTCTGTCACTTCGCCCCTCGCAATGGCCTGGTTTCTGGAGTTTTCGTTTCGAGACTACTTAGTGGTCACTGCTCCCATCGATCAGGTAGCGGAGATAAAATTGGTACTCGGCTTCCAACGCCCGCCGGATCGTCTCCCCAGCGCGGAACCCGTGGCCTTCGCCAGGAAAATAGATCACCTCCGCCGGAATCTTTTTCTTTCGCAGTGCCTCTACCATCCGGGCGGTCTGATCTGGGGGGACAACCCGGTCATCTTCCCCCTGGAAGAAAATCACCGGCGACGAGATCCGAGCAACAAAATTGACCGGGGAACGCCGGCGGTAAAGATCCCGCTGTTCGGGATAAGGCCCGACCAGACGTTCCGAATACCCTGACTCGAACTTGTGATCATCGCCGGCCAGCAGTTCCAGATCGCTGACCCCGTAATAGACCGCTCCGGTCCGGAACAAGGTATCGCGAGCCAGGGCGCTCAGAACCGTAAAACCGCCGGCACTGGAGCCGCGGATCGCCATCCGGCGGTAATCGATTAGCCCCTGTCCGGCCAGCCACTTCGCCCCCTTCAGGCAATCCTGGGCGTCAACCTCTCCCCAACGGCCCTCCAGTTCCTCCCGGTAAGCCCGGCCATAGCCGGTACTCCCCCGGTAATTGAGCAGGAGAACCGCGAAACCCCGACTGGTCCAGAACTGAGTTTTCAGACTGAGTCCGGTGGAAACGGCCCCGGTCGGGCCGCTGTGGGGGACGACCAGGAGAGGCGGGAGTTCACCCTCCGGGAGGCGGAAACCAGGATGACAGGGAGGATAGAAGAACCCGTAGGCTACCCCCCTCTCCCCGGTGGGAAATTCGATTGGTTCCGGCAGAGAGATCAATCCGGGTCCGGCGCCCTCCCCCTCCCCTGTCGCTGGGGAAAGAAAAGGGACGGGGGGACCGGAGCGGATCACCTCGATCTTATCTCGAGCGGGATGGTATTCAACCACAGCCGGAAGGGTCCGGGGGGAGGCAGCCAGAAAGACCACCGAACCCGGCCGGCCGGCCAGGCCGGAGATCTCGGTATAACCGGTACTGACTTCGCGGCAGAGACCCTCATCGGGGGAAAGAACCCCCAACCGCCAGATCCCCTGCCGACAGAAGGCGGCGACGATCAAGTCCGGGGGGATAAAGGCGTAGGTGGAAGCATCGAGCGACCAGAGCGGGTGCCCGAACTCGGCCTCGGCCGTCCAGATCGGTTCGATCTCTTCTCCCGACAACCGATAGATATTCCACCAACCGGTCCGGTCGGAGACGAAATACAGTTCCCCGCGAGGAGACCACCGGGGCGGGAAGATCGCTTCCCCCGGCCCTCCGGCCACCCGGCGACAGGAGAGAGGGCGGCCGGAGCCGTCCAGATCCGCCCGCCAGAGGCCGCTGGCGTCCCAGGGGAGATCGGGGAGGCTCCAGGTAATAAACACGATCTGTTTCCCGTCGGGACTGAGACAGGGAAAACCATAAAAATCCTCTCCGGAAAAAAGGATCTCTCCCTCCCCACTCCCCATTGCATCCACCGCGACCAGGGTATTGACCGGCATCCCGGGTTGGCGATGGTCTTCCCGGATCGCCAGGATCCGGTTCCGGCCAGGATCGAACGTCAGTCCGCCATAACGCAATTTGGCCGCTAAAGTAAGTGGAGCGGGAAGAGCCCCCGGGTCCATCCGATAGATCCGGCCATCGCCGTAATGGGAGAAGTAAACGGTCCCGGCCCGGACGGTGTAGGCTCCTCCCCCATATTCGTGAACCCGGGAGCGGACATTAAAGGGCGGAGGAAGGATCGAGTGAACCTCGCCGGACGCGCAGCGGCGGACGATGGTTGAACGCCCCCCTTCTTGGGGGCGGGTCTCGATCCAGTAGATATCCTCCCCGTCAACCCGAATCTCGGAGGGACCCGCTGCCCGGGCAGCGGTCATTTCAGCAGTGATCGGGGATTTCCAGAACCCGGCGGGGACGGCCTTCACAATCTACCACCCCCCAAATCCGGCATCGACCGGCTTAGCAAAGATTGATGACAGTAAGACACCTCAAAGGAACCCACAATCATCCAACCAGCCCTTTCTCCCGCAATTCGGCGGTGGCCCGGTCACCAAAATCACGGGCCTCGGCCCCGGCCGACCATTCGATCAGTTCCCGGAAACCTTCTTCCAGACCGACCCGGGGTTCAAACCCAAGATCCTCCCGGATCCGGCCGATATCGGCGAAACAGTGGCGGACGTCGCCCTTACGGAAACTGCCGACAATCTCCGGCTCAATCTCCCGGCCCAGGAGGCCGCTCAAGGTACGGGCGATATCCAGAACCGAGACCTGACGTCCAGCGCCGACATTATAGATTTTGTGATCGGCCCGCGGACTCTCGATCGCCAGGATATTGGCCTGAACAATATCGTGAACCGAGATAAAGTCGCGGCTCTGCAATCCGTCCTCGAAGACAATCGGCCGGTGGTTATTCAGCAGCCGGCTGAGGAAGATCGCCGCCACCCCGGTATAGGGATTGGAGAGGGACTGGCGGGGCCCGAAGACATTGAACCTCCGCATCGCCACCACCGGCAGATCGTAGGTCCTCCCGAAGAGCATCACCATATCTTCCTGGTCCTTCTTGGCCAGCGCGTAGTAGGAGTTAATCTCCTGGAGTTTGCTCTCCGGAGTGGGAACCGGTTGGACGATCCGGCCGCAACCGGGGCAGTGGACCTCGAAATCCCCGGAGTCCATCTGCTCCTCGCTCCGCAGCGGGGGGGCGACCCGGCCACAGTCCGGGCAGTCATAAGCTCCTTCCCCATAAGTGGACATTGAGGAGGCCACCACGAGTTTGGCTACCCGGTGCTTCCGGTTGGCCAGGATATCGAGGAGGTTGGCAGTCCCGATGGTGTTAACCTCCATATAGCGCCGGATCTGGTACATCGACTGACCGACCCCGACCATCGCGGCATCGTGACAGATCACCTCTACCCCCTCGATTGCTCGGGCCAGGGCGTCGTAATCGCGGATATCTTCCCGGATGAACTCAGCCTCGGGGTTAAGGTAATCCGGAACCTTACCCTCGGGATGGACCTGGGGCTCGATGTTGTCATAAATCTTCACCTGGTGCCCCTGGCGGACCAGTTCGTCAACCAGGAAGCTTCCGATAAACCCGGCTCCGCCGGTGCATAATATCTTCATTCTCAACTCTCCATTTCTACTTGCTTGAACCTAAATTGAGCGATTCTATGCGGCGAACTGCACCAATCTTTTGCGTCC
>CAYXKT010000134.1:0-7312 GCA_964465735.1 uncultured bacterium | reverse complement strand
CGTCGGCCAGCAAAATCTTAGCACATTTCATCCGCAATAATCGCTCAACTTAGGGTATAATCGATGTATAACTTTAGCTCTATAGAAATTTTCGCTGCGGCAAGACTGAGGATGATAATGGATGCTATAGTGGGAAACAAGGGGCGTTGTTTTGGGGAAAACAGTGCGCGGAAAGTGAGCAATGTTCGAATATCGAGCAGGGGAATCGAGATATAACTCCGGTGGAGAGCGAGAGCTGAAAATATTATTAAAAATATAACGTATTGCCCCACAGGGCAATATGCCAATAGATCGGATATTATCTGAGTTTTGATGGAAACTGGCACGCTACTTGCTGTATAAAGAGGCGAAAGCAGAGATCATATTTATTATCTTGAGCAACCTGGGTTCGTTGGAAGTGAACGAGGTTGGCCATCAAAAGACGAAAACCATAGTTTATTTAACAAGATTAAATGTCAGCGAAGAAACTCAAAATTAAGTCAGTGGTCGTTTCCCTGGTGATCTTAAGTGGTCTTATGTCCGCTCTGATTGCCGTGGAGGCCGGTATTTACGCGCCTCCGGCTTATCCGGGACCGGAACGGGGGGTTGATGTTGGTTCAGGAGTATTCCTTCCGACGTCAGCTAAGACATCCTTGCCCTCGGCGGGTATCGAGATGATTATTAAGAAGGTCGGGGAAATAAAGGCCGATCGGAGCTATGCCTGGGCCGAGAACAGCGGCTGGATTAACTTCCGGGCTAAAGGGGCGGAGCTGAAAGTCGGCGGCAATATCCTGGCCGGCTGGGCACTGATGGATAATTTGGGCTGGGTCCATTTCGGTAACGGTCAGCCGGAAAATGGCTGGAGCTACTCCAACCGGCACGGACGCGACTATGGGGTCAACAACGACGGTCAGGGCAGCCTTTCCGGTTGGGCCTGGTCGGAGACCGCCGGCTGGATCAGCTTTGATGGGGTAATGATCGCCGCCGGGGGTGACTTCTATGGTTTTGCTGACTCTCGGAATATCGGGAAGATAATTTTCCAAAGTGGGTGCTTTGACGGTGCCCTGGTTAAGACCGACCCCTACCCCTGGAGAGCGATTGGGACAAGTCAGGAGATGCGGGCGGGGAGTTATCCCGGCGGAGGGGAGATTGTTGCTGCTCTTTTTGGGGCTTATTCATTTACGGTCTCCTCTTCTTCATCTTCATTGTCCGCTCCGTTTCTGTCTTCGGCCCTGATATCGGAGATGGCGGGGGGAGAGAATCTTACTCCGATTGCTTTTGGAGATGATAGATGCCGTTCCCGGATAGAGCGGGGGGTAGGGCTTATCCGTGGGCCGCCGGTGGCGGTAACAATTGAATTAACTTTGTCTGTTTTCGCGGGAGATAATCCGGGTAGTAAGCTGGATGTCTGTCGCGTTTTTTATGCCTGTGAGTTTGAGGGGATGGCGCCGAGGCAGTCGCATTTACAGAGGATTTGAGATTGCTTCTCCGTCTAAAGCCGGATCGCGATGACAGTCGGTGTTCGTAATGACAAATTATGGCGGAATGACAGTGCAATCAGCAATGACAGTTAACCAGGGTAAGATGCAATTACCTGAAAACAGAGAGGAACGATGATGACAAGTCCGGGATCTAAGGGTGTTTGGGGAAAATTTGGTTTTGCTTTTCTGGCGAGTATTGTCTTTGTCTTTTCAGTCGGGGTTGGATCGGCGGCTTTTGGGGGTTCATCAGAGCTGGTCTATAGTTATGAGTTTTCTTTTCCGGAGATTACCCAGGTGGGTGATTATCACCGGGTAACTATGGAGGGTTGTGAGAACTGGAGCCCGGTGGGCGAACCGCTCCTGCCGGTCCGGGGAGTTACCTTGCTGATCCCGGAAGGCCGGGAAGCCGGAGAGATCACCTATGAGTTGGACGGGGAAGTTGATCTGGGTGGAGGTTTTTTCGTCGAGCCGGCCCAAAAACCTTACCCCCTGAGCCGACCCGAGCTGATGGTTGAGACACTGCCGGATAGGGATATCTATGCGTCGAGTGATCCCTATCCAGCTGAGCTGCTTAGCGATATCAACCCCCAGCAAAAGAGCGGTTACCGTCTGCTCTACTTAAACCTCCATCCGGTAAAGTATATCCCGGCGGCGGGGGAACTGTCCTACTACTCGTCCATTACCGTCAGGATTACTTTAGTCGAACGGGAGAGGTTGGACGGGGAGTTGGGTATCCGAAACTTGGAATCCGACCGGGAAGCGGTGACGCGGTTGATTGATAACCCGGTTGTGGTTAAAACCTATAGTGACCCCTCGGTTGAGTTGCTGGAGCCTGAGGAAGTATTTACCCACGTTATCATCACTACCCCGGATTTTGTCTCCGCCTTTGAGACTCTAAGAGATCACCGGATCGCCAAGGGGATGTCCAGTACCATCAAAACATTTCCTTCGGGGAGTTCCGCGGATACCATCCGGGATTGGATCAGGGATACCGCTTACTCCCAGTGGGGTACGGAGTATGTCTTGATCGGTGGGGATGACACGGTCTTTCCGCCCAAGTTCTTCCGGGTTTCCGCGGCCGGTGAAACCGATAATATGCCTGTCGATATGTATTACGGCAACCTGGACGCCTGGGAAGACCTGACCACCGAAGTCAATATCGGCCGGGCACCGATTAATACCGTTACTCATATTAATAACTTCATCGCCAAGGTTATAGCCTATGAAAACTCCGCAGATAATTACTTAGCGACTGCTTATGAGCTGGGAGAATATCTTGGCTTTGGAGGCGCATCAGACTACGCCAAAAATCAGATGGAACAGATCCGGTTGGGTGGAACTTACGACGGATACCAAACCGGAGGATTTGCTGATAACGATTACTTCGATATCAGTAAAAATCTTTATGAGAAAGATGGCAGTTGGGGGAAGAGTGATCTGCTTTCAGTGATGAATTCCGGGGTGGCCACACTCAATCACTTAGGCCACGGAAACATTACTTACGCGATGCATCTTTATACCTCCGATTTCGGCGGCTTAAGTAATGATAAGTATTTTATGGTTTACTCCCAGACCTGTCTGGCCGGTCATTTTGATGGTGCCGATTGCTGGTCGGAAGAGATCGTCAGAAGATCCAACGGAGCTTTCGCGGCGGTGATGAACGCCCGTTATGGTTGGGGGATGCGAAATAGTACCGACGGTCCGGGCCAGCGGTATAACCGTCCTTTCTGGCACGCGTTGACCATTGAGGGCATCCGGGAAATTGGGGCAATGAACGCCTTCTCCAAAGAATTTAATATCTCCAAAATTGAGGATTCCTGTTCCCGCTGGACCTGTTATGAGCTGAACTTGATGGGTGATCCGGCGACGCCGGTCCACGATCGTATCCCGGAAAACAACCCCCCCGAGGGCTGGAGAGACTTCCAGCCGGAGAGCTGGACGGTGGAACCTCAAGCTTCGGTGGAGGTCTATGACCCGGAGTCCGGTCTGAATGTCACTTCCGGGCAGTACCAGTATTCCAATGATGGGGGAGCGAGCTGGAACGAAACCTGGCTTTCGGCGGGATGTACCGGTGAGAGTGGAACGACGGAATACCAGAGAGTGACCGCGGCGGATATACCGTTTCAGGGGGATAGCGCCACTCAAAACAAGGTTAAGTTCGCGATCAGTGATCTGGCGGCCAATACCGGCTATAGCCCGGAATATACGGTTATGCTCGACACCACGCCGCCGGAGACTGTCAATGATCTCGAGGCTCGCCCGGGTGGGGGTGGGGATGATATCACCATCTCCTGGACGGTTCCGGAAGATCTCTCCTCGGGGACTGCCTATTACACCATCCGGTATAGTCTCGATTACATTACTGAAGCTAATTGGGACCAATGCGAGGAAGTAGAAAATGTGCCGACCCCGGGGGTTCCGGGGAGCGAAGAGGCGGTCAATGTCTCCGGTCTGGAAGTGGCCACCACCTATTACTTCGGACTGAAGACCACCGATAATGTCGGCAACCTCTCCGCCCTCTCTAATATCGACTTTAGCATCACTGAGCCCAATCCGGTCGCTATTGTCACCTCCAGTCTGAAGCCGGCTTTTACGGGGGAATCCTACTCGGCGGTAATCGATACGATTGGAGGATTGCGGCCTTTTGAGTTCAGCATTGTTGCCGGAAGTCTTCCGGGTGGGTTCTCTCTTGACCCGGTGACCGGCGCTATCAGCGGGTCTTCGTCAGTCGGACAGGCGGGTGATTACAGCTTTACGATCCGGGTCGTTGACTCCTGGGATCCGGTGAACACCTATGAAAAGGTTCTCTCTCTTACCATCTGCTCTCGTCCCCTGGATTTGGAGAGTAACTATCTGCCGGACGCCCGGCGAGATGGGAGCTACTCTTTTGCCCTTACCAGTACCGGCGGAGTAGGACCCTATACCTGGTCAGTCGTCTCCGGTATGCTGCCGGCCGGTCTGTCTCTTAACTCCGAGACCGGGGAGATCAGCGGGACGCCGACATCCGGGATCGGGACCTGCTCGGTCACTATCCGGGTGACCGATAGTGTTACCAATCTGACCGTGGAGGAGCGGGAACTATTTATCAATGTGACCGACACCATCGACACGGAAATGAAGTGGGCCTGGGGGGAAAATATCGGCTGGATCGACTTTAAGCCGGATACCGGGCCGGGGGTGACGGTGGGGAGCAATATCCTGGCCGGTTGGGCCTGGTCTGACAGCGCGGGTTGGATTGATCTGGGAAGCGGCCGACCGGTTTCCGGGACGCAATATTCAAATGTTGGCGATGATTACGGTATCAATAATGACGGCACCGGCAACCTCTCCGGCTATGCCTGGTCCGAGTATGCCGGCTGGATTGATTTTGACCCCACCGGCTCCCAGGTCCGGATAGACACCAATGATGGGAGATTTTATGGTTACGCCTGGTCCGACAACGTCGGTTGGATCCATTTTGCTTCAGTCAACCCGGTGATCTACTGGGTCCAGACGGATTTCACTTCCTGGGAGGATATCGGATTTAGACTTCCCGATCCTTTGCGGATCGCTACTGAGACTCTTTTCAAGGGACAGGTTGGTGAAGGGTATTATGGTGGCTTAACCGCCTCCGGCGGCGTGGCTCCTTACAACTGGACAGTGGTTTCGAGTTCACTGCCGGCCGGCCTTGATCTAACACCGGACGGATCACTTCTGGGGTCTCCGACAATGGAGGGGGAGTTCAGCTTCACGGTCCGGGTCCAGGATTTCTACGGCGTCACCGCCGAGCGGACCCTCTCCCTGACCGTTGACCCTGTCGCCCTGGTAATTGCTTCCGCTTATTTCCCGCCGGCTACCGTTGATCTGGTCTATCAGCGCAACCTGGTCGCCTACTTCGGGCGGAAGCCTTATACCTGGTCGGTTATAAACGGGTCGTTGCCCCAGGGTATGACCCTGGATAGTTCTTCTGGGTTGATCTCCGGGCGGCCGGACTACGGCTCCTTGGGAGGGAATCAATTCACTGTGATGGTGGAGGATAGTCAGTCGCCCGCCGACAGCGCCTACCGGGATTTCACCATCGAGGTTGTGATGGGGGCGGATCTGGAGATCACCACTGATACTCTTCTTGACGGGATAGTCGGGGTTCCCTATAGCCGAGACGTTCTGGCGGCCGGGGGGGCGAAGCCCTATTCCTGGTCGATCTCTTCCGGAAATCTCCCGCCGGGGCTGTCTTTGAACTCCGCTTCCGGGGAGATAACCGGGATACCGGAGATTAACTCCGGTGGGGATTACGGGTTCACCGTCCGGGTGAGCGATTCTCAGGTGCCCGCGACCGCCGCCGAAAAGGGGCTCTCCATCAAGATCTCCGACCCGGAGGAAGTAATGATCTATACTTCCGTTTTTGCCGAGGGGACGGTGGGGGATACTTACAGTCAGGTCATAGAAGCTACCGGTGGAGTCGAGCCGTACACCTGGTCGATCTCCGGCGGCAGTCTCCCGGCGGGACTGAGTCTGGACGCGTCCTCCGGGCGGATCAGTGGTACACCGGAATTTTCCAGTGCCGGGGAGCATACGCTGACCATAAAAGTAACCGATTCCAAACCGACACCGGAGAGTGACGAGAAGGAGTTCGGTCTGACTGTTCATTACGCTGATCTGGCAATAACCACCCCGATACTGCCGGGAGGTTGTGTGGATGAGAACTACAGCCGGACCCTGGCCGCGGAGGGCGGAAAGCCGCCTTATAACTGGTCGGTGGCTGCCGGCGAACTTCCGGAAGGGCTGACATTAAGTGAGGCTGGAACGATCAGCGGTATCCCCGGGTATGACGCCGAGGGGCTAAACGAGTTTAGCGTTCGCGTAACCGATGCCCAGGCTCCGGAAGTCAGTGTTGAGAAGGATTTCTCCATTGAGATCACGATCCGGAACTTTAGTATCATCAGTTTCCCTCCGGACGACGCGACAGTTTACGAGATGTATTATCATCTCTTCGCCGCCTGGGGCGGGGTTAAGCCCTATCGCTGGGAGATCATATCCGGCAGACTCCCCGCCGGCTTGAGTCTGGATGGAGCCGCCGGACTTCTCAGTGGGGTCCCGACCCGGAAGGAGACAGTCAACTTTACCATCCGGGCCATTGACAGTCAGGCCGTACCGGCGACGGATCGGCGGACCTATAGCCTCTCTACCCATTTCACCGGTCTGGGTAACATTGACCCCGAAAACAAGTATGCCTGGTCCGAGAACGCGGGCTGGATCGACTTCCGGCCGGCGGCGGGCGGGGTTAATGTCTATGATGACCGCCTGGAGGGTTGGGCCTGGAGTGCCAATGTCGGCTGGATCAGCCTCAGTGGAACGAACTATGGCGTCTCCAATAACGGCGCTGGAGTTCTCTCCGGCTACGGTTGGTCTGAGGCTTCGGGATGGATCGATTTTAACCCCCAGGGGTCTCAAGTGGTAATTGATTCCGAAGGGAATTTCTCCGGATATGGCTGGTCCGACAACGTTGGCTGGATCCATTTCGCCTCCGACAGTCCGGTGGAGTACCGGGTCCGGACCTTCTGGGGACAGGTGCCGACACCGACGCCCACCCCGAGTACGACCCCTCCGCCTCCGACTCCGGAGCCGACCCTGCCGCCCCCGCCCGAATTTGCCGATTGGATCGCCGGGTATCCGGGGGTGGGCGAAGAAGACGGGGTGTACGACGACCCGGACAGCGACGGTTGGAATAACCTGGCTGAGTATCAGTATTATATGATGACCGGCCGGGAGTCCGACCCGACGGATGAGAACTCCGGGGGTCAGGCGATCCCGCTCGATACCGGCTGGGACCTGGTCTCAATTACGGTTGACCGGTGTTGGTACGACTCCAACCT
>CAYXKT010000133.1:0-7632 GCA_964465735.1 uncultured bacterium | reverse complement strand
CGGAGGCCTCGGCGGTGGTCCGCATCGCCCGGACGAAATACCAGATCCCGCAGAGGCCGCCGACGGCGCAGAAGAAGACGTTAAGCAGCTTGTGGAACTCGTAGCTCCCGCTGGTGATCAGGAAGACGAGGGAGACCGGGGCCAGGGCCGCCAGCGACACGACTTCCAGCATATCTATGATACCTACCAAGGAACGGGGCATAGCATCTAGGCCCCCTTGGCCTGTTGCGCTATTCAGTAGTTGTCCAAGCTAATACTTCAATTATCCGAACCTAAACTTTCAATCAGCCGAAGGAAAACTTTCAATCAGCCGGGGAATTATCTGCAGTAAGCCGATATGTAGGACCTGTAGTAATGCAGAGCTGTCTTCCCTTCCATCGGTGACCAGACAGCTATAACCAGTCCGCATCCAAATTTGGGGAAATCACACAGATAAATCCGGACCTCTTCCAGGACCCTACCCACGGAGAAGGTGGTTCCTGGTCATCGGAGAGTAGCTTGTGAACTTGCGCTCCGGCCGGGTGAACCGGCCGGGGGCGGGGAATGAAGAGAAGCGCTTCCACACCCAGTCGGCGTTTCATTGCGGCCGTTTCAAAGAAAAAGCAATATTCATACCTGAAGGAACGGGGAAAAGGATTCATTACACGCTGAAAGTAACGCAAAAGTAATGAACAGGTAACGGAAGTAACGATTACGAAACGGAAACTTGACTCAAACGGATCAGGATTGCCGGCCCCACTTCCGGGAAAAATTCCTAACAAGCTTTTTCTTTGAAGAGCTTTTGCAGGGTTTGGCGGGTCTGGCGGGCGTATTGGCCGGAGAGGGCGTAGCCCCAGCCCTGCCTCCGGTAGAACCCTTCCACCCGGGAGATGTAGTTTAAGGGGTCGATCATTATCTCTTCCACCGTGGGGTCGAGGAGACGGTGGAGGCGCTCCGGGTCCATCGGGAGCATCGGGGCGATAAAGGCCCAGGTCCGGATTCCCTTTTCCCTCAAGCGCTTGAGGGCCTCGATCCGGGCCGGGATCGGCGGGGCGTTTGGTTCCAGTTTCTTTCGGACCCGGTCGTCGTCGGTGGGGATGGAGAAGCCGACCCGGCAGTCGAGGGCGGTGCTCAGGATGTCGATGTCCCTCAGGACCAGCGGCGAGCGGGTGAGGATCGAGATCTCCCAGCCGTAGTTGCGGAGGAGTTCCAGACAACTTCGGGTCAGCCGGTAGTCCCTCTCCGCCGGCTGGTAGGGGTCACAGACGCTGGAGAGAAAAGCGCTTCCTCTTTTTTGCTTTCGGATGAGTTCAGCGGCCAGCACCTCGGGGATATTGGTCTTGACCTCGACGAATTCTCCCCAGCGGCTCTCCCGGTTGTAGTGGGAGTGGCGGCGCATAAAGATCGCGTAGCAGTATCGGCAACCGTGGCCGCAGCCGATATAGGGATTGATCACGAACTCCATTCCGGGGATCCGCGATCGGACCAGCGCGGATTTGATCTCGATCTCTCTGACGGCGACAGTCATTTCCGGAATAGTTTTTTTGGGAATAGTTTTTCTGTTTGCCTTTTGTCGGCGGGTGGTTTATATTAACATTTTCCAACAATGGCCGGCGGGGGCAAAGATAATTTTTTGACATCCCGGCTCCGAGCAGACAATGATTTACAAGGTCATCAGCAAAAGCGAATTCCGCAAGTTGATCGAGGGACTGATCGCCGCTAACGAGACCTTCGGACCTCGGAAGGTGGATACAGCAAAAGACGGCCGCCCGATCTACCAGTTCAAGAAGGTGGACTCCTTTGACGAATTGGAACTCGATTATACCGTTACCGCCTCTTCCCTGAAGAACTTTTTTCTCCCCTTCAAGGAGACTCTCTCCCGCTATTCTTTTACTGATGACGACTGGTCTCAGGGGATTGAGTACCGGGTCAACCCCCGGGTAATCGTTGGTGTTCGGGCCTGCGACATCAACGCGCTCTGCAAGCTTGACGATATCTTCATCCACGGATCCTTCCCCTCTCCCTACTACCTGGCTCGCCGGAACAATACCTTCCTGATCGGGATGGACCATATGCCGCTTGACGATTGTTTCTGCCAATCGCTGGGAGAACTGACCGTCCGTCACGGTTTCAACCTCTTCTGTACCGACCTCGGCGACCGCTACTACCTTTCGATCAACTCCTCCAAGGCCTATAATTTCCTGAAGAATGTCAAGACCGCCAACCCGACCTCCGAAGATGACCGGCAATGGATCGAGCGCAAGCAGCTGATCAAGCGCAGCTTCAAGACCAAAGTCGAGACCGACGAACTTTCCAACCTGATGGATATTGAGTTTTCCTCTCCAATCTGGAAGAAGTGGGGGGACAAGTGTCTCAACTGCGGCGTCTGCGCGATGGTCTGCCCGACCTGTTACTGTTACGGGGTGGAGGAGACGATCGAAGTTTCCCTGAAGGAAGCCCGCAAGGAGAGGCAGCAGTATTCCTGTACCGTAGTCGATTTTGCCGAGGTTGCCGGCGGCCATAATTTTCGGCCTCTGAGGGAGGACCGGTTGAAGTATCGGTACTACCACCACTACCACGGTTTTGCCGAGAACGCCGACCAGCAGATCTGCGTTGGCTGCAACCGTTGCGGACGGGCCTGCCTGGCCGGGATCAACCCCAAAGACGTGATCAACGATCTGATCCAAGAGAGTTCCGATGCCGTTTAAGCTCCTCAAGCGGGATATCAATCTCAAGCCGTTTATGACCCGGCCGCCGGACTTCAACCGCAAGCACGTGACGATGCGGACAGATCGGGTTTATAAGTGCGAGATCATCAATATCATCGAACTGACCGCTCTGGAGAAACTCTTCCACCTGAAGATCATCGATCCGATCGAGCGGGAGATATTCAGTTTCCGGCCCGGTCAATTTATTATGCTCGAACTCCCGGGTTTCGGCGAATTTCCGATCTCGATCTCCAGTTCCGCTCACAACCAGGAGTATATCGGCCTCTGCATCAGGAAGGTCGGCCGGGGGACGGAGATTCTCCACCGGGCCAAACTGGGGGCGCGGGTCGGGATCCGGGGGCCGTTCGGGACTTCGTTCCCGATGGAGGAGATGGCGGGCCACAATATCCTTCTGATCGCCGGGGGCCTGGGGTTGGCTCCGTTACGGGCCCCGATCTACTGGGTCAGCGAGCATCGCGAACAGTACCGGGATGTCTCCATCCTTTACGGGTCCAAGGATCCCGCCTCGATGCTCTTTACCTACCAGTACGAACAGTGGCAGAAGGTGAACCGGATTCGCCTGATGACTATCGTTGACCGGGGCGACGAGAACTGGACCGGGCGGGTGGGGTTGATTACCGAACTTTTCAAGGAGGTCGAGATCGACCCTCTCAATACTTACGCCATTGTCTGCGGCCCTCCGATTATGTTCAAGTTCGTTTGCAATCACCTCGACTCCCTGGGGATCCCGATGAACCGGATGTTCGTCTCCCTGGAGCGGAGGATGCACTGCGGGATGGGCAAATGCTGCCGCTGTATGGTCGGCTCGACCTTCACCTGCGTTGACGGTCCGGTCTTCGACTATTGGTCGGTGCTGAATTTGAAAGAGGCGATTTAGAAAGTTCGAAGTTTATGGATTCGCCGGGGGATCGATCCCGATAGCGATAGAGATTCCGATTCATCGCCAAAAGTACTCGCGGAGATCCGTGGTTAGTAAAAAACAGTAATCGGTAAACGGTGAGCAGTAAGCAGTAAAACGATCCTTATTCGACAATTAATGATTCGTAGGGATTGGCGAAGATCAGCGGTTAATAAAAGAGGCAGCGGCGGGGGATTAATTAGGATCAGACCCAAACCCCGAAAATCGGGTCATTGCGAGAGGGGACGATGAAATATCTCGGAATTGAACTTCAAAAAATCAAGATCGGGGCCTTCGATTTTACCGGCTGCCAGGGGTGCCAACTCCAGTTGGCGAACAAGGAGGATTCCCTGGTCGATTTTTTGGCCCTTCTCGACGTGGTCAACTTCCGGGAGATCTCCTCGGATCGGGGTGAGGATTACGATATCGCTCTGATCGAGGGCTCGATTACTCGAGCCGACGAAGTTGAGCGTCTGAAGAAGATCCGTCAGCAGGCCAAGGTTTTGGTCGCGGTCGGCTCCTGTGCCTGTTTCGGCGGGGTGAATCAGATCAAGAATCAGTTTTCGACTGAGGAGGTGGTCCGGGAGGTTTACGGCAATGACTTGGTGGCGACCCTTCCGGCGCGGAAGGTGAGCGATATCGTCAAGGTCGATCTCCAGATCCCCGGCTGTCCGGTCTCCAAGGAAGAGGTGGAGAGGATCGTGGTCAATCTGGTCACTGGAGCGGAGATCCGATTCCCCAAGTACCCGGTCTGCGTCGAGTGCCGCCGCAAGCTCAACACCTGTGTCTTCGACCTCGGACAGATCTGCCTGGGGCCGATTACCCGGGCCGGTTGCGACGCGATCTGCCCGACCGGGAAGACCGGCTGTCTGGGGTGCCGCGGCCCGGCCGAGGAAGCGAATTACGAGGAATTCCGCCGGATCCTGCAAGAACACGGATTTACCGTCCGCCAGGTTCAGGAGAGAATGAACTTTTTCGGCGGACTACCGGATATCTTTGCGGACGAGAAGGAATAAAATTCAAGAGCGCGATATATGAAAGTTGATATGAAGATTGATGTCCACCACCTGACCCGGGTGGAGGGGCACGGTAATATTCAGATCGAGGTCAAAGACGGGAAGCTGCTAAAAGCGCAGTGGGCGGTGGTGGAGACCCCCCGATTCTTCGAGGCGATGCTCAAGGGGATGTCCCACGACCTGGCCCCGATGCTGACGGCCCGGATCTGCGGCATCTGTTCGATCGGCCACGCCCTGGCCAGTTTAAGGGCGGTGGAACGGGCGATGGAGATCGAGATTCCGGAGACGGCCCGGATGCTGCGGTTGTTGGCCAAGCACGGCGAAACCCTCCAGAGCCATAGCCTGCATATCTTCTTTTTGGTTGCCCCCGACTTCTTTGGTGTCCCCAGCATCATCCCTCTGATCAAGACCCACCCCGAGGTGGCCGGGTTGGCGGTGCGGTTGAAGAAAGCGGCTAATGATCTCTGCGACCTGATTGCCGGCCGGACCACCCACCCGGTCTCCCTGGTGGTCGGGGGGGTAAGTAAGGCCCCGGAGAAGGAACAATTGCGGGAGATCCGCCAGGTCTTTGTTGACCGGATCCCGGATATCGAGGCCACGATCGAGCTCTTTAAAACTCTCTCCATCCCCGACTTTGTCCGTGAGACCGAGTATGTCTCCCTCAAAGGTATAGACAGCTACCCCTGGATTGGTGGCGATCTGGTCTCTACCGACGGGGTGGTCAAGCCGGAGGATGATTACCTGGCGATGACCAACGAGTACAAGGCAGATTTTACCACTTCGAAGTTCACCCGGTTGAGCCGGGAGTCCTTTGCCGTCGGTGCCCTGGCCCGGATCAACAACAACTTCCGGTTCTTGGGGGAGGAATCTCGGACCGCCGCCGAGGAACTGGGCCTGACCCCGATCACCTGCAACCCCTATATGAACAGTATTGCCCAGTTGGTCGAGTGTGACTTTGTGATCCGGGAGTCGATCAAGCTGATCGATCAATTGCTGGAGATGGACCTGGCTGAGATCAAAACTGACTACCGGGTGCGGGCGGGCCAGGGGGTGTCGGCGGTCGAGGTTCCCCGGGGTATCCTCTATCACGATTACCAGATCGACGACGAGGGGTTGATCATCCGGGCCAACTGCGTCATCCCCACCACCCAGAACAACGCCAACGCCCACCACGATCTCTTTGCCCTGGTCGAACAGGGGTTAAAAAAGGGTCGGACCGACCAGGAGATCACTCACCTAAGCGAGATGCTGGTCCGCGCCTACGACCCCTGCATCTCCTGCTCCGTCCATTAAGTATCACACTTTCCTGTCTGTGATTTTCAAGTAGCACAGCCATCCCTGTCTGTGAGCTCCCCGGCACCGGCAGGAATGTGCTACCTTATTCTTTCGACTCTCGGGAGTAGGGTCTGCCCAGGGCTTCCGGGGGGGCCAGGGAACCTCGGAAGGCCGTGAGCCGGGAGAGGGCGAGGAAGACGATGGTCAGCAGGTAGGGGAGCATCTGGAGGAACTGAGTCGGGATCAGGGTTCCCCGGGCCTGGATAGTGGAGTCGAGGGCATAGAGAGTTCCGAAGAGGAGCGCCCCCAGGGCCGCCCGGCCCGGTTTCCAGTTCCCGAAGATTACCAATGCCACCGCCACCCAGCCCCTCCCCCCGGTCATCAGTTCTTTCCAACCTGGGCTCAGCGCCAGCGAGAGATAGGCTCCGCCGAGGCCGGCGAAGGCCCCACCGGTCAAAACGCAGAGGTAGCGGGTGGTCCGGACCGAGACCCCCATCACCTCGGCACAGGCCGGATTTTCCCCGGTGGAGCGGATATTGAGACCGTATCGGGTCCGGTAGAGAAGAAACCAGACGGCGAGGACCAAGAGAACGGAGAGATAAACCAGCAGGTTTTGCCGGAAGAAGATCTCACCGAGAAACGGAATCCGGGATAAGAGGGGGATCGGCAGCCGGTGGAAGGCGGCGGGGGAGGCGGCCATTGTCATCTTCACCGGACTGGTCTTGTCGCCGATGAAAGAGGTCAGTCCGGAGCCGAAGACGGTCAGGGCGAGACCGGAGACGATCTGGTTGGCCTTGAGATCGATAGTTAAAAATCCGTGGATCAGACTCAACGCGGTTCCGGCGAGAACCCCGGCCAGGCAGCCGACGGCTAAACTTCCGGTGTAGTAGGTGCCCATAAAACCGAAGAGCGCCCCGGCCAGCATCATCCCCTCCAGTCCGAGATTGAGGTTCCCCGAACGTTCACAGATTATCTCCCCCAGGACTACCAGGAGGATCGGTGCCCCCTGGTGAATCCCGGCCAGCAAGAGCGATGTCGGCAGATCGATCATTTGATTGTTTCCATTTCTCAGACTTGTTTTTATCCACTAATTATCTCGAGTTAATCCCCCGCCTCGGCCCCTTATTTATCCACTAATTACACTAATGACCACTAATTGATCCCCCGCCTCACCCCCCTTTTTTAACCGCTAATCTCGCTAATCTTCACTAATCGTTTTTTTGGGGTGAATCGCAATCGGGATCGCTATCGCTATCGGGATCGATCCCCTGAGCACCCCGCCTCGGACCCTATTTCATCCACGAATTACACTAATTACCACTAATCGATCCCCCGCCTCACCCCCCTTTTTTAACCGCTAATCTCGCTAATCTTCACTAATCGTTTTTTTGGGGTGAATCGCAATCGGGATCGCTATCGCTATCGGGATCGATCCCCTGAGCACCCCGCCTCGGACCCTATTTCATCCACGAATTACACTAATTACCACTAATTAATCCCCCGCCTCTCCCCCTTTTTATTAACCACTAATCTCCGCTAATCTTCTCTAATCGTAACTACTCAGGTCATTAAGTTGAAGACCCAAGGCTAAAAATTCCTGCCCACTTAGTGTCTGAAAGAACCCCCCAAAAACCAGGTCATTGCGAGGAGGGACGACGAAGCAATCTGTTTATTTTGTGCTGAGATTGCTTCGTCACTTCGTTCCTCGCAATGACAAATTCTATGTGATTTGAGG
>CAYXKT010000132.1:0-7732 GCA_964465735.1 uncultured bacterium | reverse complement strand
TTTCATCCGCAATAATCGCTCAACTTAGGTTAAAGTAATTGGAATGCCTGAAGCGCCTGGAGATTCTCAAGCCTGGAGTCTGTTTCCCGGGGAACTTTAGGCACTTCAAACTTACTTCTTCTTACTCGCGCTTTCCCGGATTAGCTGGGTGCCGATCACGTCGCGCTGGATCTGGTTGGTTCCTTCGTAGATCTGGGTGATCTTGGCGTCGCGCATCATCTTCTCGACCGGGTACTCCTTCATATAGCCGTAACCGCCGAGGATCTGGACTGCGTCGGTGGTCACCGACATCGCGGCATCGGAGGCGAAGAGCTTGCACATCGCCGACTCCTTGGCAATCCGTTTCTCGCCGGAGTCAATTGCCCGAGCCACCGCATAGACCAGTGCCCGGGCCGCTTCCACCCGGGTTGCCATATCGGCCAGCATCCACTGCAAACCCTGGAAGGAGATAATCGGACGGTCGAACTGCTTGCGCTGACGGGCATATTCCAGGGCGGCGTCAAGCGCGCCCTGGGCGATCCCCAGTGCCTGGGCAGCCACTCCGGGCCGGGACTGGTCAAGGGTCTTCATCGCGACGATGAACCCCATCCCCTCCCGGGAGATCAGGTTCTCCGCCGGGACCCGACAGTCCTCAAAGACCAGCTCCGAGGTTGAAGACGCCCGGATCCCCATCTTGTCCTCTTCCTTGCCCACGGAGAAACCTTCCATCCCCTTCTCAACGATAAAGGCACTCGCTCCCCGGCTGCCCTTGGCCCGGTCGGTCATCGCGATCACGGTAGCGAGATCGGCTACCGAGCCGTTAGTGATGAAGCACTTGGTGCCGTTTAGAATATAGTGGTCGCCATCCTTTCGAGCGGTGGTCTTGGTCGCCCCGGCATCACTGCCGGCTTCCGCTTCGGTCAGGGCAAAAGCGGCCAGATTCTCTCCGGCAGCCAGACGAGGGAGATATTTCTTCTTCTGCTCCTCGGTACCGAAGAGGAGGATCGGAAAAGTGGCCAGCGCGGTGGCGGCCAGAGATAGCGACATTCCGCCGCAGACCCGGCTCAACTCCTCCACCGCCAGACAGAGTTCCATCACTCCGCCGCCCAGACCGCCATACTCCTCGGGAAGATAGATACCGAACATATCCGATTCTCTTAAAACCCGGACCATCTCCTCGGGAAATTTGCCTTTCTCGTCCATCTCGGAACGGATCGGCTGGAACTTTTCTTCAGCAATCCGACGGGCAAGTTCGCGGATCATCTCCTGTTCTTCGGTCAAATAATAATTCATCAAATTTCTCCGGTGGTTTCAGCCGACTCATCTGATCTCTACTCCAGGCAAAAAAGAGGAGGAGATCAAAAAGGCCGGATATTCTCAGTTTCAGTCCCGGAACCGTTTCAGGATCAGAGTCCCATTATGGCCGCCAAAACCGAAGGAGTTGCTCACGGCGACATTGAGCTCAGCTTCCCGGGGTTGGTTGGGGACATAATCCAGGTCGAGTCCTTCATCGGGAAACTCGTAGTTAATGGTGGCGGGGATCAGATTATTCGCCATCGCCTGCAGGCAGGCAATCGCTTCTACCGCCCCGGCCGCTCCCAGCATATGTCCGTGCATCGACTTGGTGGAACTGACCGGAATCTGGTAGGCCCTCTCTCCGAAGACGGTCTTGATCGCCATCGTCTCGAATTTATCATTGAGCGGGGTCGAGGTCCCGTGCGCGTTGATATAATCGACCTCGGAGCGGTTGACTCCAGCCTGTTGCAGGGCCATCTTCATCGCCCGGGAGGCGCCGGCCCCATCAGGGTCGGGGGCGGTCAGGTGATAGGCGTCCGAAGTAGCGCCGTAGCCGGCCAATTCGCCATAGATCTTCGCCGAACGAGCCCGGGCGTGCTCCAGTTCTTCTAAAACCAGCATCCCCGATCCCTCAGCCATAATGAATCCGTCGCGTTCCCGGTCAAAGGGGCGCGAGGCCTTTTCCGGAGCGTCATTCCTGGTCGAGAGCGCCTTCATCGAACAGAAACCGGCCAGCCCTAGTTGAGTAGTTGAGGATTCGGCACCCCCGGCGACGACAATATCGGTCATCCCGCATTTAATCGCGAGCAGGGCTTCGCCGATCGAGTGAGTAGCGGTGGCGCAGGCGGTGACCACGGAGAGGTTGGGCCCTCTCAAGCCATAAGACATCGCAATATGCCCCGGGAGAAGATTGATGATCATCATCGGAACCAGAAAAGGAGAGACCCGCGAGGGACCCTTCTCCAGCATTATCTTCTGCTGGGCTTCGATGGTAGAGAGCCCTCCGATCCCGGAACCGGCGTAAACCCCGATCCGGTCAAGGTCTTCCTTCTCCAGGTCGAGGCCGGAATCTTTCAGGGCCTGCCCGGCGGCAATCACACCGAACCGGCAGAAGGGGTCCATCCTTCTTACCTGCTTGTGGTCAAGATACTCGCTGGGGTCGAAATCCCTCACCTCTCCGGCAATCTGGCTGGGAAACTCGGAAGGATCAAAAGCGGTAATCCGCCCGATCCCGTTGCGTCCGTTGGCCAGGGAATCCCAGAACTCGTCGGGATTATTCCCGATCGGTGAGATTACCCCGATCCCGGTTACTACTACTCTTCTTAAGGGCATCATTCTCTCCTTGTTAATATTTTCAGCCGGAGGCCGGAAATATTAGCAAATTCGATTAATCCGACCCAATTGCTCAAGCAGTATAGCCATTTAAACCGGACCGGACGGGTTCCAGCATCGTCAGCGAGGATTCATTTCCCGGCTGGCTGGACTTTACGGCCGGCAGGTGGACTGCGTTAAAACCCCCTTAGGGGATAGAGTTATTTACTCGAAATTTCGTAACAATTCAGCCTTCGAAAAACCTTATTGATTGTCATTGCGATCCGCCTTCGGCTTTTCGCGATAACAATTGCCGGCTGATAAAAAGCAGAGACTTTTATAGGGCTGAAGTATTACGAAATTGCGAAAAAACCCAGAACAGCCGTCATCCACTCCTGGATTCGGCGTCCGCGGAGCCAATCACTAGATCCCAGCCCCCGCCTCCCCGCTCAAAAGCAGGTGAGGCGGGGTGGGACTGAAATCAAAATTGAAAATTACGACTTCTGATTTTCCTCGATATACTTGATGGCGGCGCCGACTGAAACCAGCTTCTCCGCGTCCTCATCGGGGACGGTGATCTCGAAAGCCTCTTCCAGAGCCATCACCAGCTCGACTGTATCCAGGGAATCCGCGCCCAGGTCATCGATAAAAGATGCTTCCTCGGTCACTTCGTCCGCGTTAACTCCCAACTGTTCCACCACAATATCCTTAACTTTCTGCGCCACATCAGACATCTCACTTCCTCCTTGGACTGCTGTCCATTGGTGTTGACTTCATATTCGACTTTAATCAGTCGGTCGAAACTGCAAAAACCGCCGGGGCCTCTCGGATCAAGCCTAAATCTTCATCCCGCCATCAACCACCAGCACCTGGCCTGTAATGTAGGAACCGGCGGGGGAGGCCAGAAATAGCGCCGCTCCGGCCACGTCCTGGGGCGTTCCCATCCGGCCCAGCGGGATCGTCCCGACCATCTCCTCCCGGATCTTCTCCGGGATCTTCTCGGTCATCTCGGTGGCGATAAAACCGGGAGCGATCGCGTTCACCCGGATCCCCCGGGCAGCGACTTCCCGAGCCAGAGACTTGGTCAGGGAGATCAACCCCCCCTTGGCCGCGGCGTAATTGATCTGCCCGGGGTTACCCATCATACCGATGATCGAGGCAATATTAATCAGGCATCCGGACCGCTGTTTCAACATTTTCCGGGTGACTGCCCGGCAGATATTAAAGGCGCCCTTGAGATTGACCGCCAGCACCTGGTCCCAATCCTCCTCGCTCATCCGGATCAGCAACGCGTCCCGGGTAATACCGGCATTGTTGACAACTATATCCAAGCCCCCCCAGAGGTCAAGAATTTTGTTCACTGTCTCTTCAACCTGAGAAAAACTGGAAACATCAACCGCGAAAGTCTCTGCGGAGCTGCCGCCCTTCTCGACCAGGGCGGCAGTTTCCTTCGCTCCAACCAGGTCAAGATCGAGGATTGCCACCTGAGCGCCTTTGGAGGCCAGGGCGAGCGTGATCGCCCGGCCAATTCCCCTGCCCCCGCCTGTAACCACGGCCTTCTGGCCTTTCAGATACATAACTGTTTCTCCTTCCGATTTTATCCAATTACTGTAACTATCACTAATCCCCCCCCCTTTTAAATCAACAGATGATCGAATAGGATTGAATGGGATTGTTGCCCGGGTCCTGATGGGGGTATTGTTTTAGATGTCTTTTGGGGTTGGCTTTTAACGCGTTTAGTTCAGATTACATTATATATTTTGGATTGAATGGGATCCGGGGGCTGGTCTCCCGCCTGGGGCCCCTTTTTAACAGATGATTATCAAAGATCCGGCTTCAGACGGAAGACGGAAGGTGGAAGACGGAAGACGGCGATAGGACTTAATGAGATTGTTTGCCCTGGTCCTGATTGGGGATTTTTTGGGTGGGGTTGTAAATATCTACCAGCGGACCAATGAAGCGGCCCAGGTCAATCCGCCGCCGAAGGCAACCATTAAAACGATGTCACCCGGCTTCAGTACCCCGTTATGAT
Organism: uncultured bacterium; assembly: GCA_964465735.1. Lineage (GTDB taxonomy): Bacteria > Auribacterota > Erginobacteria > Erginobacterales > Erginobacteraceae > Erginobacter. Next base: position 3,114 of record CAYXKT010000132.1, on the reverse strand, counting down.
CCATCTCTGCCAGCCCAATCGGGACTGTCGCGCCGGACATATTCCCGTAACGGTCGATGTTGACATATACCTGTTCCTCGGGAAGCTTGAGCCCTTTTGCCACCGCCTTCATAATCCTCAAGTTAGCCTGGTGAGGCAACAACCAGGTCACGTCATCAATGGTCAAACCGGCCCGGCGAAGAACTTCTTTGGAGGCCCGGACCATCGAGGTAACAGCCAGTTTGAAGACCTTATTCCCTTCCATCTGGATAAAATGCCGACGCTCCTCGATCAGCTCGGGAGTAATCGGACAAGCCGATCCGCCGGCCTCGACGAGCAGGAGCGAGGAATATTCACCGTTGGAACGGATGAATGAATCCAACACTGGATGCCCGGAACCACCCTTGGTCAAAACCGCGGCCCCGGCTCCATCGCCAAAAAGGACACAGGTATTACGGTCCTCCCAATCGGTAAAGGCCGAGATTGCCTCTGCGGCCACGATCAAAGCATTCCGATATCTTCCGCACCGGAGCATTTTCTCCCCCAGTTCCAGACCGTAAATAAAGCTACAGCAGGCGGCCGAGATATCAAAACTGGCGGCAGTCTTGTTCCCCAATCGGGCCTGGAGCATACAGGCGGCGGCGGGGAGCGGGTTGTCAGCGGTGAAAGTACCAAGAATGATCAGATCGATATCTTCCGGATCCAGGCCAGCGGCGTCAAGGGCCTGCCGGGAGGCTTCTTCGGCCATCGAGGAGACGGTCTCGCCGGGAGCTATAATTCTCCGCTCGCGGATACCGGTCCGCTCCCGTATCCACTGGTCGGTAGTATCGACCATTTTTTCCAAATCGGCATTGGTCAGAATCTTTTCCGGGAGGTAATATCCAGTTCCCGCGATTAATATCTGCTCATCGGTCATTTTTCATCCCTTCTGTCCCGGTTGGTGAAAAAAACAACTGTCACCACCTGGAGACACAATTTCGGGTTCAGCTTTCCCTGCCCTCCATCACCGGCTTGCCATTGTAATAACCACAGTGAGGGCAGATCCGATGGGGAGGCCGCGGCTGATGGCAATGAGGGCAGGGCACGGGCCGGGAGATCTGATAGGGATTTCCGGCCTGGCGTTTATTCTTCCGACTCTTACTGGTTTTTCTCTTGGGAACGGCCATAGCGTTCTTTATCCTTTTTGGTTATTTCCCGTAAACAGGTTTATTTTCGCAAAGGGGGAATCGGCCACCTGATCCGAGCAACCGCATTCTCCATCATTCAATTCCTTGCCGCATAAAGGGCAAATTCCCCGGCAATCCGCTCGGCAGAGCGGTTTGACAGGGATGGATAGTATAATATCTTCCCGGATGTCTTCAGTCAAGTCTATATTTATCTGGTCCGGACCGATCTCCTCTTCCCGCTCGAATTTGACGACCCGAACCGGTTGGGTGAATTTCTTCAGGCAGCAGGAACAGATAAAAGAAGCTTCCGTCTCCAGTGTACCCCGGATCAGTAAAAGGTTGCCGACCCGGTTCACTCGGAAGTGGTAAGAGATGGGATGGGGGAAAACCACCAGCGGATCGTCAATATCGATAATCGAGGGGTCTTCCTCGCCCTCAATCGTCAGCCCACCATCGGGGATTAGTCGAAGATTTATTTTCATTGCGCGGTAGGTAATTAAGTTAAAGTTTGAGATCTGAAGGCTAAGGCTGAAAGGCCTGCCTACCCTTCAATGATGTTAGCCGGAACCGGAAAACTCCAGAAACCAGGTTATTGGAAGGAGGGTCAACAAGTCAATCTGCTTAGCTGGCAAATTCTATGTGATCGTGGGCAGTTTATTCTTAACAGTTTTCCGCCTTCAACCTATCGGCCAGAGCAGTTCGATTGTGTTTTCGCATCGCTGCCAGCACCCCCGGGGGGACAAAACTCGAGACATCTCCTCCAAGAAAATGAATTTCCTTCACCATCCGAGAACTGATGTAGGTATGGGACTCGCCCGGCATTAAGAAAATTGTTTCCAGGCCGGGGGAGAGTTTACGATTGGTTAAAACCATCTGGAACTCGTACTCGAAGTCGGAGATGGCCCGCAGACCGCGGATCACCACCGAGACTTTCTTATGAGCGGCATAGTCAATCAGCAGTCCGGAGAAGGACTCCGCCTCAACCCCGGGAAAGGCTGAGACCGCCTCCCGGATCATCTCCAGGCGTTGGTCAACAGTAAAACAGGGTACCTTATCGATGTTTTCGGCTACAGCAATGATCAGGCGAGGAAAGATCTTGACGGCTCGACGGATCAGGTCGAGATGGCCGCAGGTTATCGGATCGAAACTCCCGGCGTAGATGGCGCTTTCTCGGTATTCTTTCATCGGACAAATATTCCTTTGCTGCAGGCTTGGTTAAACCGGGCGGATGGACCTCTAAAACTTATATCCCCCCCCGACCATAAAAGGACAGAACGGCCCGGCCATATTTCTTCCGCTCCAGTAGCCTCCAGCCGGTCTCGGGGACAAAAGGCAGGTTCTCCAAAGGATGCTCAATCACGACAATCCCATCCTGAATAAGGATAGCAAACCTCTCGATATCGACCAAGAGATTTTCCCCGACCCGTCCCCGGTAGGGCGGATCAGCCAGAACCAGGTCAAAGACCTCTCCCCGCCCGGCCAAGCTTTCCAGGGCCGCCTTACAGTCGCCGAGGATAAGTTCAGCGCTCCCCTCTGTCTTTAGGGCACCAATATTCTTCCCGATCACCTCTCCGGCGGCGGGGTCATTCTCCACCAGGACCGCCTTTTTCGCCCCTCGGCTCAAGGCCTCTAACCCCAGAGCTCCGGTCCCGGCAAAGAGATCGAGGACCCGGCCACAAACCACCGACTCTCCAAGGATACTGAAGAGGGCTTCCCGGGTCCGGTCGGCGGTTGGCCGACTTTTCTCCCCCGGAACCGAATTCAGTCTCCGGCCCCGGTATTTTCCAGCAATAATTCTCATAGGAAGTACACAAACCCGGAGTATTTGAGACATAAAGTACTAAGGGGATGGGAATCATAATCCAAGCCCACCCCCCTGTCCGGCACTCCATCACTCCATCACTTAAATATACCTAAACCTAAATTGAGCGATTCTATGCGGCGAACTGCACCAATCTTTTGCGTCCGA
>CAYXKT010000131.1:0-7879 GCA_964465735.1 uncultured bacterium | reverse complement strand
CGTCGGCCAGCAAAATCTTAGCACGTTTCATCCGCAATAATCGCTCAACTTAGGCCTAATTCTTTTCCTCTACCGTCAGCCGGACCGTGACAAAGTCCGAAGGTCCGATCTCCGGATAAACCGCCTCCCCTTGTTTCTGGAGCCGCTGGAGAAATGACGGGTAGGTCCGGGCGTCGAAGACCAGGGTTTTTTCGTTGGCCTGGAGGTTCTCAAACCCTGAGATCGGATGAGTGATCAACTGTCCCCCGGCCGCAGTCGCGGCCCGAAGGGCGTCCTCCATTCCAGTGGTCGGATTGGAGACATAGAGAATTATGTGATGATCTCGGAAACCCTGGTGTCCGGGGGGGAGGGGTAAAGCCGGACGACCTGACAGATCGTCGCCTTCGGGGGCCGGTTCTGCCTGCCAGGAGGCGTCAGCTTCCTCTTCCAGGATCAGGACCCCGCTTCCCGGGGCCGGTTGGAGACGGATCGGGGGGGGTGATACTTCCAGTCCCCCTTCAACCGTCGGGGTCGGTTTCCCGTCGGTGCCGGGACCTTGTTCTTTCGGACAGGGTCCGCAACCGGCCAGGGCCCAGCCGATGAAGCCGGAGACCAGCCCGACAAAAATCTTTTTCTGGAAAGCCTTCATCGTGCCCCTCCTTTTTCCTGTCTTTTTCCTCGGATAATTCTTTCCCGGATCGCCGACTATCTCAGCAATCCTTCTCCTTGTCAGCTGCCGGAGTTTGATTATATCATTGCAGCTGCCCAGGCACTGATTACGGACAATTTCAATAGTGAGATTTAAATATTAACACGTCTGCCGATCTGGAATCCAGTTTTTTCGGCGGCTGACAGGAATTGAGGACAACTCCAGCTGATGAAAACGATCCTGATGATTATTTTAGCCCTGGCTTGCCTCCCGGCTATCTGGTTGCTCTTGCGGAAATTCGAGCGAAGCCAGATGTACTACCCGCACAAACAACTGGAGGCAACCCCGGAGCAGGTCGGGATGACTTATGAAGATGTTTTTCTTGTTTCCGAAGATGGGGTCCGGCTCCACGGCTGGTGGATACCGGCGGAGAGGGCTCGGGGAACCCTGCTCTTCTGTCACGGCAACGCCGGGAACATCTCCCATCGGCTGGAGCTCATCGCCGTCTTTCGCCGTCTGAGATTAAATGTATTGATCTTTGACTACCGGGGTTTCGGAAGGTCGCAAGGATCGCCCGATGAGCAGGGGACTTACCGAGACGGCGAGACTTTCTATCGATACCTGCGCCAGGAGAAGAAAATAGGCCCGGAACAGATCGTTATCTTCGGCCGGTCCCTGGGGGGTGCGGTGGCGATCGAACTGGCCCGCCGGGCCGAGGCGGCGGCCCTGGTCGTTGAATCGGCTTTTACCTCGGCAGTGGATATGGGCAAGCTGATTTTTCCTTTTCTCCCGGTCCGTCTTCTCGTCCGGAACCAGTACGACTCTATCCGGAAGATCGGGGAGTTGAATCTCCCGGTACTGATCATTCACAGCTCTGATGACGAACTGGTTCCCTGCGGACAGGGTGAACGGCTCTTTAACGCGGCCCGAGAGCCAAAGGAGTTTCTGCGGATCGCCGGTGGTCACGGCGACGGCTTCCTGGTCACCGGCTCGGCTTACGCTGAAGGTCTCGACAAGTTCCTCCGTCAGGCCGGTCTTCGGGACTAAGTCTTTGCTGAACAAGAACGACCGGGAAAAGGCAAATTTATTCATACCGGTAAAACCTGATCTCCGGACCGGGGTCCGCCACGGCCTGGAAACCGGCCAGAGGGACGAAAAAGGCGTCAAAGGGGTCATAGATCGCTTCCTTTTCGCCGTTTTCCCGTCCTCCAAACTTTTCCGCGGGCTTTTCCTCCCGGAGCATTTTTTTAATCTTCAGGTTGAGATTGGCGTAGGTCAGGGGATGTTCTCCGGTGATTACCCATTTCTTCCCCGGGAAGGGGAGATTGAGCAGGGTTTGTAGTTCTTCCGGTCCCGAACCGGGTGGGAGGATTACCCGGTTTGGATAGTTATGAGTGCCCTCGGGCCGGGTCCAGAGCCACGGCTGGGGGAAGACCAGAAGATCAGAGGGGGGGATATTTTCTCGCATCCAGTGTCCGGCCGTCAGCCGGGTATCAGCCCGGGAGAGGAGGGAATTGTGAGCGGCGATCCTCAGGGCGGGCTCGATCATCAGAAGCATTGCTACTCCGGTCAGGATCAGTCCCTTTCCTGGTCCTGGACAAGAGGCGAGGAGGCGGTCGAGAAAGACGGCCGCCGCCAGGCAGAGGAAGGGGAGGAGAACCATAGTATAGCGGATGAAACAGGATCTCTGGAAGGCCAGTGTAAGAAAGAAGGCGGTGACGAAGGAGAAGAGAATCCGTTCCGCCCGCCCGCCTCGGAAAGCCCGCCAGCCCCAGTAGCCGGTTCCCAGCAGCGCGATTACTTCCAGCTCCAGTCCCAGGCCCCAGCGCAGGGAGAAAACCGGATGGTAGAGCCAGCCCCGGGGGGTGGCGGTCTTTCCCAGGAGCCGGAACCCGGTGACGAACTGGCCGGTGATAACCTCCTCCCGGATCTCCTGGAAGGCCGCCGCCTTATTGAGGAGGGTATAGGGAGAGGTCAGGAAGAAGACCGCCGCTGCCACGGCCAGAGCGGCCAGTAGCCGTCCCGGTTTTCTCCCGCCGCCGCCGCCCGGTGGCCGGGAGAAATGAACCGTCAGGAGGGGGATGGCCAGAACCGCCCCGTAATATTTTACCGCAGTCGCCAGTCCCAGCAAGATCCCCGCCCTCAGGTAATCCGCTCTTCTTCCTTGGCGCAGGATCGATCCCAGGGGGAGGAAAAAAGCGACCGCGAGCAGGGCGGCCGGGATATCGAGCATCGCGAAGCGGGAGTCTCGAACGTGGAGAAAACTCAAGGTCAAAAAGAAGGCGGCCAGCAGTCCGACGGTAGGCGAGAAGAGCCGGTGCCCGGTCCGGTAGAGCAGATAGATCGTGGTCAGCCCGCAGATTAGAAAAACAGAACGGAAGAGAAGATAGACGAACCCCGGATCGAATAGATAGAGTCGGAGGGCCGATCCCTGTGAGAGAGCGGGGCGGAGTCGGGCCGTTGTCTCTAAAAGGAGCCGGGAGAGGTAGAAGGGCAGTCCGGGCCAGAGATAGTATCCGGGATCGAGATCAGCGGGGGAGAGTCTCAGAGAGGTCGTGATCAGCCGATCCTCGTCCGGCCGGCAGTAACTGCAGGGGAGTCCATAGCCGATCCCCCAAACCCGAACCCCGGCGGCCAGGAGCAAGATTCCCAGGAGTAATAAGGATTCTCTCTGCCGCCGCACTTGCCTCCCTCACTATTGGACCTTGTACTCTATCCTTTCTGGGGAGCAAGAATAAAGTCCAGTTGCTTCTGGATCATATCCACCTTCTCCACCCGGACCCGGACAATATCCCCGGCCCGGAACTTCCGCCCGGTTCTCCGACCGCGTAATGTAGTCCCTGAGCGGTCCAGACAGTAGAAATCGTCGGTCAGGCTGGAGACGTGGACCAGGCCGGAGAGCAGATAGCGGTTGAGGTGGACAATGAAACCGAAATTCTTCAATTGAGTGATCACCCCCTTGAAGACCGGCCGCTTTTGCTGATCGAGATGGGCCCCGAAAAACTGGAGTTTTCGCAACTGGAGCATATCCCGTTCCGCCTTCTGGGCGATCCGCTCGGTCTCCGAACAGTGAAGGGCCAGGCCCTTGAGGTTAGGCTCCGGCTTTGGGGAGGTCCCGGTCAGGATCCGGCCGATCAGGCGGTGGTTATAAAGGTCCGGGTAGCGGCGGATCGGGGAGGTGAAGTAGGTGTAGCGCGCGGTGGCCAGGCCGTAATGCCCACCCGCGGCGATGGAATAATCGGCCTGTTTCATCGAACGGACAAAAGCGGTCTGGAGGATAGTGGCCAGGGGGGTTTTCTGGGCCTGGCCGAGAAACTTCTGGATCTTTTTCCGGTCTCGAAGGTTGTTGATCTGATAGCCGAACGCGGTCGCGAACTGGCCGAACTCTTCTAAATCCTCCAGATCCGGATCTTCGTGAACCCGGTAGATCAGGGGGGCTTTCTTTCGGGAGAGGAAATCGGCCGCCGCCTTGTTGGCGGCGAGCATAAACTCCTCGACCAGCCAATGGGAGAGATCGGCTTCCACCAACCGGACATCGGCGATCAGGCCTTCTCCGTCAAAAACGATCTTGCTCTCCGGGAGGTCGAGGTCGAAAGCTCCTTGGGCGAACCGCTGTTCCCGGAGTTTTTGGGCCAAATCGGACATCCAATCGAGGTGCGCGGTCAGTTCTCCGGCTTTCTTTCGCTGGCCGCGGTCTTTCTCGACCAAGATCGCCCTTACCTCCCGGTAAGTGAACCGTTGCCGGGAGCGGATGACTGAGCGGTGGAATTGGTATTCCTTCCGTTTGCCGTCGGGGGAAAAAGTCAAGAATACCGACTGGGCCAGGCGGTCCGTTCCGGGGCTGAGACTGCAGACCTCGGTGGCTAACCGGGGAGGCAGCATATGGAGAGCCCGAGCCGGGAGATAGACGCTGGTCCCCCTTAACCGCGCTTCCTGGTCGAGGGCGGAACCGGCCGGGACATAATGGGAGACGTCGGCGATATGGACCCCGAGGACGATCTCACCGGACTTCTTTTTTTCGATGGAGATCGCGTCGTCAAAGTCCCGGGCATCGTCGGGGTCGATGGTGAAGAGGATCAGGTCCCGGAGGTCGGTCCGTCCCTCCAGATCAGCCTTCGAAACCCCAGCCACCGCCGCCTGGGCCTCCTTTGCCACCGGGGCGGGATACTCCTCTCGAAGGCCGTACTGCCGGATTGCCGAAAGTGTATCCACCTGGGGAAGCCCGGCTGTCCCCAGTACCTCCACCACCTCTCCGGTCGGGTTGAGGTTCCGGGAGGGCCAGCCGATAATCCGGACGGTTACCTTTTCTCCCGGTTGAGCGGATTGCAGTGCCTGACGGTCGATATAGATATCGTGGATCATTGAGGGGTTGTCGGGGACGAGAAAAAAAAGGGTGCCGACCTGTTTCAGGGTTCCGACAATCTCCCCTTCCCCCCGCCGGATCACCCGGACCACCTCGCCGGACCGGCGCCGGCGCCGGCTATGTTCCAGGCGGACCAGAACGGTATCGCCGTCCAGGGCCCGGTTCATATTCTCCTGGTGGATATAAATATCCTCTCCCCTGGATTCTTCGGAGATGACGAAGCCGAAGCCGCGAGGGTTGACCTCCAACCGTCCCACTATCAGTCCCAGTTCCTTGGGTACAGCATAGCGGCCCTGCTTGACCCGGATTACCTTCCCCTCTTCTTCCATCAGGTCAAGCATCCGGTCGAGTTCCGGGCGGCGGTCGGGTTGGATTTTCAATTGGCGGGCGAGATCCTCTCGCGTCAGGGGCCGGCTTTTCTTCGAGCGGATCAGCCGGATGATCGTGTCTTGCTTCATAAATATCTGATTCCTATGTTTATACTTGGGGATAACGGTTTTCAATACAGATGGAGTATCGGAGTGATGAATCAGGACATTGCCAGTAAATACTCCACCACTCCATCAACCCGTTTTACCATAACTGTTGTTCTCAGGACTAAAGTTGAACTCGGTAGCTACTGGAGGGCGAAGCGGCCCCGGTAGTGCCCGGTTCCCACCGTGTATTCGAAGACGAACTGGCAGATCCGGGTTCCGGGGTGGATGGCCAGGGGGATGGGACTGGCGTTGTACATCTCGAGAAACTGGTGGTTATCGATTCCCGGATGCATAAAACTGGCGGTGATATGTACCAGGAGGCCGAGCCGGGCGAAACGGCTCCGGCCTTCCAATCGGCCGCAGATGTTGTCGGGGAGGGTGATCTTCTCTTGAGTCAGTCCCATCGCTGACTCTCCCGGAAGCATCAGGAAGTAATCCCTGACCTCGATCTCCTCAGTAATATCCCGAAAATCGGCTTGATCGTTGACGTGAAAGATATCTCGCACCTTTTTATAGACGATGAAGGTGGAACCCAGATGGAGATCGACCGATCCGGGACCGATCTGATCCTCCGAGAAGGGGGTGATCTTGATCACCTCGTCGCGTAAAAGTTTTTTCAGTTCACTTTTGGCGATAACGCTCATAGTTTAAGACTCCGTTTGGTCCGGCAATTTTTTTCAGGTTAACACCTCTTTCCGGTTTCACAAGCAAAAATGCTCCCGCTGTTCCCGATGGGCAATTCGCTTTGACAACCATCAGCAACTTTCATACCCTATGATCGTTCCCGATCAGTTATCTTATTCTCGAAAATTATTCAAAGGAAAACTTTATTATGGATCGCCTGCAACCGCTCTTCAGCAACCCGCAGATCTCCTACTATCGCCTTCTCGCAGACTCTGACGAGAAGGTTAAGACCTTTATCGCCTCTACTCCGTTCTCCCGCCGGCTGCTTAACCGGCCCGAGGTCTTCGGGTGCCGTTTCACCAATGCGCTGCGCCAGACGCTTACCCTGGCTCTGAAGCATTTCCCGGAGAAAGAGGCGATTGCCGGACTGAAGCCGGAGAAGATCAGCGTGGTCCATTTTCTCCGCTCCGGGCTCAACTTCGGGATCCGCGACAGTCTCTATGCCTCCCACCAGTTCAACACCCAGCTCTCTTCCTTCCTGACTTCCCAGCGGCAACGGGACCAGTATGGCCGCTGGTATATCAAGGACGATCAGTATCGGAAACTGGAGATCCCCGACGGGGTCAGTTTTTTTATCGGGGAGATTGTCGCTACCGGGGTGACCGTGGAGAATGGTTTTGAGATTATCTTTCGGCAGGCCAAAAACCTGGGCCGGGAGGTGACGAATGTCTTTTTCTTCACCATCGGCTGCCACAAGATCGAGAAGACCCTCCGGAAGTATGACGCTCTCTTCCGTTCCACCTTTCCCGGATACCGGAATACTTTCCTGGTTTATCTGGAAGGAAAGTTCCACCTCGCCGATTCCAAGACCCAGGTCGCGGTCAAGGACCAGGGGACCGATCTGATGCGGACCTCGGCTCTGCTCACCCCGGAGTTCGAACTCTCTCAGTTCGCCTCTCTATCCTCGCCCCTGGAACGGTGTGTGATCTACGACGGGGGCGCCCGGGCCTTTAACGTTCCCGATTATCTGGAGGATGTCCGTTCCTATTGGGAAAAGATGAAGGGGTTGGCCAGGGAGGGGATGACCCTGGAGGAGGCTCTGGCCGAACGCTGGCCGGCGGCGGAGTATGAACTTTCTTTCCCCGATTTTCAGGCGGTTAAGTCGAAGACCTGGGAGAAGACCGACCCCGATCTGCTCCAGCAGCTTTATCAGGGACATCGGGAACGCTGGACTGATGACTTCCGTGGCCGGGCTCGGAACCCGCGGCCTCTGATCGAGCTCTGCCGACAACGGCTTGGCGCCCTCCAGCTTCCTTAACCCGGAGCTTATTCGTAGAGGGTGCCGGAGGAATCGCGGGTATATCCGGAATCGGACTGGCCGAGTTTCTTCTCCAGTTGCTCGGGGTCCTCACCGGCCTCCAGCCGCTCCACCACCTCGCGCGTCTCGTCGTCCAGTTCCTCGCCGGTCTCCCGGGCCATCTTCCGCATCAGACGGGCCATTGCCCGGGGATCGTTCTCGTCCAGGGCGGCAAAATTGGCCGGGTCGGCCAGTTTCTCCAGCCGGCTTTCCTCGGAATGGGTGAGGGCGAAGGGGCTGTAAATCCGCTTCAGTCCTCTTCTGCCGCAACGCGGGCAAGGCAATTGCTTCTTCTCTGCCCCGCGGACCAGGAAACTGAAGATTTTCCGGCAGTCCGGACACGCGTATTCGTAAATCGGCATAATAATTGCTTTTGTCTTTTACCTAAGTTGAGCGATTATTGCGGATGAAATGTGCTAAGATTTTGCTGG
>CAYXKT010000130.1:0-7920 GCA_964465735.1 uncultured bacterium | reverse complement strand
TTGTCTGAACTCTCAGAGAGTCGGCCGGCTCGAAGAGGATGATCGCGGCGAGCTGCGATTCTCTTACGATCAGGTATGGCTGGGGAAGCCGGGCGGACTCCCTCTCTCCCGGTCCCTTCCCCTCCGGGCCAAGGTCTTCTCCGGGGAGGAAGCCCGGGCCTTTTTTGCCGGATTATTACCGGAGGGGGAACCGCGAAGGCAGATAGCAAAGATTCTCGGGGTCAGCGCCGCCAATGACTTCGCGATGCTGGCCGGGATAGGAGGCGAGTGTGCCGGCGCGGTCAGCCTGCTTCCCGAAGGGGAAGTTCCGACGGAGTCGCAGACCGGCAGTTGCGGGAGACTGACCGAAGCGGAAGTTCAACAAATCGTGGCGGAGTTGCCACGCCGGCCCCTGCTGGCCGGTCGGGCTGGACTCCGGCTCTCCCTGGCCGGCGCCCAGGACAAACTGCCGGTCATTTTTTATGATAACGCCATCAGCCTTCCCCGGAGCGGCACCCTGAGTACCCACATCCTCAAACCCGAGCCGGAACGTTTTCCGGGTCTGGCCGCCAACAAGATGTTCTGTATAAACCTGGCGCGGGCGATCGGATTGAATGTGCCAAAGACAGTCTTTCGCCGGGTGGGAGAGAAACCTTGTCTTCTCGTGAAACGTTATGACCGCGGGACCGATGAAAATGGGGTTACGATCCGGATCCATCAGGAGGACTTCTGCCAGGCGATGGGGTTCCCCCCGGAGCGAAAATACCAGGCCGAGGGCGGCCCGACGGTCCTTGATTGCATCGCGCTGCTGCGCGACTGGTCAACGGTGCCCGTCCTCGACATCTCCGCGTTCATCAACGGCCTGATCTTCAATGTCCTGATCGCCAACAGTGACGCTCACGGCAAGAATTTTTCTCTGCTGTACACCGGCAACCAGCGCCGGCTGGCTTTATTCTACGATCTGGTCTCCACACTGTGCTGGCCCGAACTGTACCGAACTCTGGCGATGAAGATCGGGGGAAACGACTCGATCGATGCCTTTTCGATCGGCGACTGGAAGAAGATGGCTGCTGAATCCGGACTCGGCTGGCCGATGATAAGAGAGAGAATGGCCGAGAACAGCCGAGCCGTGCTGGGCAAACTTGATATTGTCCGGGACCGGACCCGGGAATACGGGGCGGCGACGATTGAACAGCTTAGGGAAAATATTGACCGCCGCGCATTAAAAATGCTCGAAGCACTGTCCCGATAGAAGACCAAGTACCTTAGGCGGGATAACTCAATACCAGTTCAGATATTCGAGACGGCTTCGTCAGCCCGGAAAATTTCGGGTCTTCTGGTAGATGTTGTCGGGTTTGGCCAGTCAGGCGACAATCGGGGCAAAAGATCTCCCGAGGATTATCTTTTGCGGTCTAATATGCCGCCGCGAAAAGCAGCTTTGCTGCCACGGGGCGGCAGAAGGCGCATTTTTGCGCCAAAGGAGGTAGCTGTGAAATTGTTGATGATCGAACGGGATAAGATCCGGGTGGAGGGGTACCGGGTGCGGTTCAAGAGCGGGGGGGCGGAGATTGACGAACTGGCGGATTCGATCCGGACCCACGGGCTGCTCTGTCCGATTGCCGTCTCCCCCGCGGGCGACGGTTTTTCGTTGGTGGCCGGGGAGAGGCGTCTGGCGGCGCTGGACCTGCTCGGCTGGGAGAAGATCCCCGCCGTCATCCCGGACAGCCGGGGCGGCGGGGATATCCTGGTCAAGGGGCTGGTGGAGAATATCGCCCGGCTCAACCTCTCTCCACTGGAGAAGGCGCTGGCGATGCGGGAGATCATCCAGACTTATAAGTATACCCAGGAGCAGCTGGCCGAGGAACTGGGAATCGACCGGAGCTCGGCGGCGCATCACCTGCGGATGATCGATCTTCTCCATCCCCGGGTCCTCCAATATGTCCACGACGGCAGTTTGACCTTCGGCCACGCCAAGATATTGATGAAGCTGGAGGACCGAGAGAAGCAGCTCGAGATCGCGGGGCGGGTGATCCTGGAGGGGTTGACAATCGCCCATACCGCCCTGCTGGTGGATCAGGCCCGGCCGGCACACGAGCTGACCCCCAAGGAGAAGGAACTAAACGAGATCGAGCGGGATATCGAGCAGGAGTTCGGTGATGATTGGTGGCAGGTTATCTCCATCCGGCAGGGGGTGAAGAAGGAGAAGCTGATGGTGGATTTCACCGACCGGAAGAACTTAAGGGAGCTGCTATTGAAGATCCTCCAGGCGTTGTAGCTTCAGGGTTTGGCAGCGCGGGGCAAGAATAATACTATCAGCTCTTAGGGATACCTTGCTTATTTCGAGGGACGGGTAAATCCGTTTGATTAATTTATTGTCCCAACGAAAATCCTACAAACCAGGTCAGTGCGGGAAACGAAGTGACAAGTTCTCGGCGATTTGAGGTTTCTGTTCGGACATCAGTTATGAACCACTATACCAGGAACTGAATTCTCGAAATCCCTGGTGACGAAATTTATCTTGAGTTTCTCGGAGAGAATGCGATAACCTGAAAGACAAACCAAATAGGCGGGGATAAGAGGGAACCCGGTGCAAATCCGGGGCGGTCGCGCCACTGTGATCCTTCCCGACATTGTCGGGGCGGTCAGCCAGGATGCTCTTCACCCGTCCACTCACCAGAACTTCGCAGGAAAGGGAGGGGAGTGCCGTCAGTATGCCCAGCCCGGCTCTCTTTCTCGGAGAGCCGGGTTTTTCTTTTTCCGGCCCGGGAAAGAACCGGCGCATTCATCCTGCTTGGAAGAGGAGGTGTCAATGAGGATAGCGGAATAAACGATTCAGGGGGGGATTTGGTTTTTGGCCGGCCGCGAAGGCCGGTCCGGATTGCCGTGCCGGGTTTGTCCGGTGGCGGCTCAACCGCGCCCGGTGGGCGCCTGTCAGGAGAAAAAATGAAAAGACTATTTATCGTGTTAATGCTGGTCGGATCGGCCTTCAGGGGCGGTCCCTCGGCGGCCGAACCGTTCTTTGCCGGAGGGCCGGGATACTCGAGTCGGCCCCTCTTAACTCAGGAAGGGGATCCGGGAAGCTGGATTTCGGGGATTCAGAGCGTGGCTTTCGGCGATGATGGCACCATCTATTTCTTCGCCGAAAATCGCTACATCCTCAAGCGGCAGTCCGACGGCTCGATCGAGGAACTCTACGACTTTGGTGATTCGGTTTTCGGGAGTTTTGTCCGCCTCTGGGGAGATACCGTATATTTCGGGGAATCGAGCGCCGGGACGGTCAAATCGATCCCCGCTAACGGAGGGATCGCTTCCGACCTATTTGTCCTGGAGAATATCTATGACTGCGCGTTTAACAGCCAGTCTCGACTCTTTTTCTCCGCCAACCCCGGATGGGCGGGGAATAGGATCTACGCCTGGTGGCCGGAACTGGAGAACCCGCACCTCCTGGCGGAAGTCGGAGTCAACTCGGGGCCGCTGGCCTTCGATGGCGACGATAACCTTTATTACGGCCTTTCCACTACCTATCCCCCCGGCCCGGAGGATATTGTTTATTTCACCGCCGACGACGTGGCTGACGCCATCTCGAACGAGACACCCTTGACCGCAGATGACTGGACAGTCTTCGCCGCCGGAGCGGACGCCTCCGGTGCCCTGGTCTTTGACCGTGGCTCTACCAAACCCGCTCTCTATTCCGCGGCCAGCACTCCGGGAACTCTCTGCCGGATTACCGCGGCTGGAGTTTCTTTGGTCGGCGGGGGCAGCTACCCGGGCGGGCTCAGTTTTTCCGGGACCGGCGGCCTTAATCCATTTCTCCCTTCTCAGGGAAGACTCGGGGTTACCTCCACCGACTATGATGGTTCTTATGACAGCACTTTGTACCTGATCAGCGCCTGTCCCCAGAACTTCATTCTCGGCGGCGGAAACTACCGGACCTCGGGAAAAAGTGAGATCGCCATCTTTCGGCCTCGGTCCGGTCTCTGGTCGGTGAGCGGAGGGGACCGGTTCTACTTCGGGCAGAATGGAGACCTGCCGGTTGCCGGCGACTATACCGGGGGAGGGACGGCCCGTCCGGCCATCTTCCGTCCGTCTTCGGGACTCTGGGCGGTCCGGGGGGGCAACCGGGCCTACTTCGGTCGGGAGAATGATATTCCCCTGCCCCGGGATTACTCCGGAGATGGGACCCTCGATCGGGCGATCTTCCGCCCCGCCACTGGCCTCTGGTCGATGCTGGACCGGCCTCGAGCGTATTTTGGGACGGCAGGCGATTTCCCTCTGCCGGGAGATTATAATGGTTCGGGAACAATCGTTCCGGCGATCTTTCGGCCCGCCACCGGTCTCTGGGCGGTGTCGGGGGTAACCCGGTTCTATTTCGGCCACAGTGGCGACCTTCCGGTTCCCGGTGATTATCGCGGTACGGGGACGGAATCGGCGGCGTCTTTCCGCCCGGCCACCGGTCTCTGGGCGGTGTCAGGGGTGACCCGGTTCTATTTCGGTTCCGGGGTGGCCGGAGATATTCCGGTTCCGCTGGACTTCAATGGAGACGGAACTCTCGAGGCGGCGATCTTCCGCCCCTCGACCGGACTCTGGGCGGTGCGCGGTCTGACCCGCACCTACTACGGCAGTGAAGAGGACTTCCCCGCCACCCGTTGAGTCGGTCGGCCGGAGGGCCAATAAATCAAACCGATAATTCAATTACCCAACGGCAATGGAGAACCGATGGCTCAGATTGGGGTTGCTGGTGGTCGGCAGCTTTCTGCTGCTGCTCGGCGGCCGACTGGTCTTTTGGCCGGGTCCCACGATTCGGGACGGCCTGGAGCCGACCGCTGAATCATCAGCGGCCATCAGGAGCAATATTCGGAGGGCGGGGGAGGGGGAACGGACCATCGGTCTCCCTCCCCCGCGGCCTCCGGATGGAGCGGTCTCTCTAAAAGTTGGCGAAGATTCCGCTACTCTCCCCGGTAAACCGACAATCCTGACCGAAAAGATTCCGCTGGGGGTGGTGGGGGAGGCATACAGTCAAGCCCTAAAGGCCTCCGGGGTTAACGGCCCGGCGGTCTGGATTCTTGCCGCCGGAGAACTCCCTCCTAAAATCAGTCTCACCCCGGCCGGCGTTATCTCCGGTTATCCCGATCAGGCGGGCGAGTGGTGGTTCACGGTCCGGGTGGCCGGGGCTGACGGGGGCGGCACGGCCAAGAAGCTGCGGCTGCTGATCCTGGCGGCGAGCGAGGAGATGGACGGATTGCGGATTGTCACTGAAGAACTCCCGAAGGCTTTGCTGGGCCGGAATTACCTGCATCAGCTAACCGCCGAAGGCGGCCTCCCCCCCTACCTCTGGTATATAGAGATGGGAGAACCGCCGGAATCGCTCCGGCTCAACCCTGATAGTGGGGCGCTGATCGGGATCCCCCGCCAGGTCGGAGACTTCCAGTTCACGGTGAGAGCGACTGACGAGGAGGAAGATACCGCGTTCCGGGGATATCGGCTCCAGGTCGAGGAAGGCGGGATCGAGATTGTTACCGGCTCGCTTCCCCCGGCGGTCCGGGGTGAGAATTACCGGCTGACTCTGCGGGCCCGGGGTGGGGCAGTTCCCTATTTCTGGGAGCTGGTCTCCGGCGGGCTCCCCCAGGGACTGCGCCTCGACAGGGACCGTGGGATTATCGCCGGTCTGCCCCCGAACCTGGAGGCGACTTCTTTCCTGATCCGGGTC
Organism: uncultured bacterium; assembly: GCA_964465735.1. GTDB lineage: Bacteria > Auribacterota > Erginobacteria > Erginobacterales > Erginobacteraceae > Erginobacter. Next base: position 2,234 of record CAYXKT010000130.1, on the reverse strand, counting down.
GCCGATCGCGAAGGGAGATCGGCGGAAAAGGAGTTTGAACTGCTGGTCACCACGGAGTACGACCGGGCGGTCGGCGGCGGCGGTCTGCGGATTGTGACCGAGAACCTGCCCGACGCGACCCGGGGCCGACTTTATAGTTCGCCACTAAAGGCGGTCGGCGGAGAACCCCCCTATATCTGGACAATTTGCCGCAACGATCTGCCGCCCGATCTCTGGTTGGACGCGGAGTCCGGGGAAGTTGTCGGGATCCCGGAGCGGATTGGAACCAGCGACTTCACGGTGATGGTGAACGATGCTCAACGTCGAGCAGTCCGCCGGGATTTCAGTCTGAACGTTGCCCCCCAGCTGGTCTATATTATCACCGGCAACCTAAAGCCGGCTGTTATCGATCAGGGTTACGAGGTTCAGATCGAGGCGACCGGGGGGACACCGCCATATTTCTTCAGTCTGGTCCTGGGCGCTCTCCCCGCCGGCCTGGGGCTGGATTCCGACGGTTGGCTTTCCGGAAAGATCCAGGACGACTATTCCGGCCCGGACCCCCAGGAATTTGTCTTCCGCATCCGGGCCGAAGACCGGGCCGAGAATTACGATATCGCCGAGTTCCGTCTGACTGTCCAGGACGCTGAGGCTGAGTTGACCATCAGCACCAAAGAACTCCCCCGGGGAGGTGTGGACGCGGAATACTGGGCAGCGCTGGAGGCCGCCGGGGGCACGAAGCCGTACTCCTGGAGTTCGATCAATCTTCCCCAGGGACTTGTTTCTTCCCCGGAGGGGGTTATCTCCGGCATCCCGGCGCGGACGGAAACCTGTATAGTCGAAGTTACGGTAACCGACCGGGAAGAACTGACGGCGAAAGCGGAGTTGGAATTGAGCGTGGGGCAGGTTTCCGGGGTCCAGCGGGTGATCTCCGCTCCGGGAGACGCCAAGGTGGGTCTGGCCTGGCAAAACCCCGGCTCCGGCGATTTTTCCGGGGTGAAAGTGGTGAGAAAGCGGGGGACTTATCCGGAAACCGCCCAGGACGGCGAGCCGGTTTACGAGGGGACCGGCGACAATATAGTTGATGATAAGGGCTTGATTAACGGGATCACTTATTGCTACGCGGTGGTCGCCTATGACCAGGATAAGAACCCGGCGAAGATCGACGAAAACGCCAGGACTTCGGTTATCCCCCTGGAGGTGAACCTCTCCGGACCTTACGATCCCTATGCCGATCGGGTGGTGGGATTTTATCCGCTCTCCGGCTCCGGCTCCGGCCCGACCTGGACAATCGGCAGGACTATCCACGGCAGTAATGACGAAATCCGCAATAGTGTTGTCGCCCTCCGGCAGGGCGGCACGGCCGATCCTCCCGGTACCTATATCCAGCTTGAAGGCGGCGCGCGGGGCAAGATCCGGAGTGGCGACTCCGGGGGCTACCGGGCGGAAGGGCTGGGTAGCCTGATCGACGGAACCTTTGATCTGAGGTCCGGGCTGGAGTTTAACGGAAAGTCTGTCTATCGAAATAGCGGAGGTTATTATCTGTTCTGGGCTACCTACTTCGAAGAGGATACCTCGCGCACCAGCCGGGCGCTGGGCGCGCCGACCGGGAGGGGGATCTATCAGGGGTCGATCTCGGTTGTTTCACTGCAGGCAAAGAGCAATGATGGATCTCCACCCTGTGGCGGCACGATCATCCTCCGGTTTACCGATAATATTGTCATCGACGGGCCGGGGCCGGACTTTACCGTCTTTGAGAATGTCTTTTACATTAACGGCGATGAGACCAGGAGGTTTATGGAGCCGGCTGTCGTCGCGGTCAGTCAGGATGGTGATATCTGGCGGGAGTTTCCTTTTGATTACCGTCCTAGTTATACCAGCACCGGAGAGATCAACTTCTCCAACCCCTATTCCTACAACTCTGGGCGGGACGGCTGGTCCGGCTTTGCCGGAATAAACCCGACCTTCAGCAACAATGGTTACCCCGATCCGACCGACCCGGCTGTCTCGGGAGGGGACTCCTACGACCTCAGCAAGCTTCCGGGAAGACCCTGGACCTGGATCCAATATGTCAAAATAACCTCGACCGGAGACCGCTGGCTGCGCGGCACCAGCGGAACCTTAGTCCGGCATACCGCTGAGACCGGGGCCCTCAGCGGAGTCGGCTCCTCCGGCTTCGATCTCGACGCAGTCTGCGCAATCAATTATTAAACCTAAATTGAGCGATTCTATGCGGCGAACTGCACCAATCTTTTGCG
>CAYXKT010000129.1:0-7945 GCA_964465735.1 uncultured bacterium | reverse complement strand
ACCCGCTCACCGACTGGCAGGCGCGCGCGCTCGACCTTGAGAAGCGCACGACCGCGATCCTCGTCCCACGCCAAGGCGGTTCGGGGACGGAGCCAGATCGCGCGGCGGCCGCCCGTTCCCGTGGGCGCGACGTGGGCGGCCTCCGAACGGCTGCGCCAACCGTTAGCCGAAAGGGACCGATTTCCAGGGACTTCTCGATGCCGGAGGAGGGACTCGAACCCCCGACACGCGGATTATGATTCCGCTGCTCTAACCGGCTGAGCTACTCCGCCAGGAGAAAATCAACAAGCTTTATACTATAATAACCTGGAGTCGGTTTCAATAATAATTACAGGAGTCTATTATGAAGATGACGCTGAAAGAAGTCGCGGAAAAGATTGGCGGAGAAGTAATCGGTGATTCTTCGATCACCGTCCGGTCGATCTCTGGTCTGGAACAGGCCGGAGAGGAGAGTCTGGTCTGGATCGAAAAACGGAGGTTTCTCCGAGATGCCGAAGCGACCAGGGCGGCGGCGATCATCGCGCCCCCGGACGTCGAATCCTCGGTCAAGCCTCTGATCCGGGTGAAGAACCCCCGGCTGGCCTTCGCGCTTCTGGCCGGAATATTCTTCTCGCCCCGGAGCTATGAACCGGGGATCTCCCCCGACGCTACCGTCAGTCCCTCGGCCCGGATCGGAGAGGGGGTCAGTATCCAGCCGCGGGCGGTGATTGAAGCCGGCGTGGTAATTGGAGATCGGTCGATAATCGGGGCCGGGGCCTTTGTCGGTCTTAACTCTCGGATCGGGGCCGGTACTCGCCTCTTTCCTCAGGCGGTGGTCAACGACAATAATATCATCGGTGATCGCTGTATCATCCACTCCGGGGCGGTGATCGGCGGCGACGGCTTCGGCTATGTCGCCGACGGGGAGGGGAGGAACGTGAAGATCCCCCAGGTCGGCCGGGTGGTGATCGAGGACGACGTTGAGATCGGCTGCAATACTACCATCGATCGCGGTACCTTCGGCGACACGCTGATCAAGCGGGGGGTGAAGGTTGACAACCTGGTTCAGATCGCCCACAACGACCAGATCGGTGAGGATACCGTTCTCTGCGCCCAGGTCGGGATCAGCGGTTCGGTCAAGGTCGGTCGGAACGTGATCCTGGCCGGGCAGGTCGGGATCGCCGATCACGTCGAGATCGGCGACCGGGTGATGATCGCCGGGCAGTCCGGTCTGGCCGCGAAGAAAAAGGTCGGTCCCAACCAGATCCTTCTCGGTTCCCCGGCCCGCCCGCTGAGGGAAGCCAAGAAGCTCCACGCCTGGGAGTCGAGAATCGCGAAAAAGCTGCTCTCCGGGGAAGACACCGACTCGGAAGCCTGATCACCGCCTGGTTTGCCGTCTGGTTCGTTGTTCGGTTTGTTGTTCGGTATGACGACCTCCGGGCGCCCGCCAGAGTCCCCTATTTCTTGGAGACTCCATTCTTGTTGCGGATAGTCTTTGTTCTTCTGCATCGATATGATCTTACTTCTTTTATTCCTTCCTCCAGTCGGGGGAAAAATAAAAAAGAATAAATTGTCCCCTCCTTACGACAGTCAGTTAAAGGCTAACCACCGGCCGCGATTCCGCGCCGGACAACAAGGAGGGAGAGAGATGAAGACGCTGACCCTGTCGTTTGAGATCGGGGAGAAGATGATCACCCTGAAGCAGGACCTGGAGCCGACGGAAGATGTCGCCGCCGCCATCAGCCGCATCCTGGCGGAACTCGAGGCCGTGGGGCAACCCGGCAAGGCCACTGTCGGCCAGTTGCGGGCCCTCTACGCTCGGGCGACCAGCGTTGGTTGGGAGAAGAGTCGGGTTCGGGAGTACCTGGAGAAGAACGTGGGGACCTCGGTCAGCGACGATATCATCGGAGTCGCCGACCGCAAGGAGTTCTCCCGCCTGATCAGCGAGATCGCCCCGCCGGAAGTTCCGGGGAAGGCTACCGCCGCCCAGATGCGGGCCCTCTGGGCCCGGGCTCTGAGCAAGGGCTGGCAGCGGGAAAAGGTGAGATCATTCCTCCAGGAAAAAGTCGGCGCCGCCCGCGACGAGCAGATCATCGGCTGTCTCGATCAGGGCCTGGTCTCGGCCGCCATTGACGAGATTGCCGCTGCCTGAATATCCCGGGGACTTAACCGCTGAAGCCTCGGCGGTGTTCGAGGCAGGGCATCGCCTTCCGGAGTTCTTCCAGGCGGTCGAGATCGAGTTCGGCCAGGGCGACGCCTTCGCCTTCCGGGATCTCGGTCAGGATGTCACCCCAGGGGTCAACAATCAGACTGTGGCCGTAAGTCCGGCGGCCCCCGGGGTGGCCCCCGGTCTGGGCCGGGGCGATCATAAAGACCTGGTTCTCGATCGCCCGGGCCCGGACCAGGATCTCCCAGTGGGCCCGGCCGCTCCGTTCGGTGAAGGCGGAAGGGGCGAAGATAATCTGTGCGCCCTGTTCGGCCAGTCGGCGGTAAAGTTCGGGGAATCTCAGGTCGTAGCAGATCGAGAGTCCCATCGGCACCAGTGGAGTTGCAGCCGTTACTGCCATCCGGCCGGCAAGTGTCCAATCCGACTCCCGGTGGGTCTCACCTCCGGGTACGGCGACGTCGAAGAGATGGATCTTCCGGTAAGAGGCCATAATTCGCCCGGTGGGATCGACCAGGATTGAGGTGTTGTAAGACCGGTCCCCCAGGGGGGCGGCCTCGGCGAAGCTGCCCGCCAGCAGATAAATCCCCTCGGAGGCCGCTGTTTTTCGAGCCCAGAGCGCGATCGGACCGCCCTCTCGCTCCCCGATGATGGTTTCCCGGTCGCTTTTCCGCATCAGGGCGAAATTTTCCGGCAGGGCCACCAGCTCGGCTCCGGCGGCCGCCGCCTGCCCGACCAGTTCTGCTGCCCGGCGGAAGTTTTCGTTCCGGTCCCCGCCGGAGTTCATCTGGACTATCGCGCAATTTATGATCATAAGTTTATCCTTTTTGGCAGTCTCTCTTTCGGAGCAAAATATATTCCCCGGAGGCGGAGAGAATGAATCTCCAGCTATAGTGTTTTCGGTATTTGCATAGTCTGAATTCCGCATCCTGAACTGACTTCAGTCCAGAAGATACTAAGATAGCACAGTTCCCGGGTAACCGGGCAATGAGGCAGACTGTGAGAGATCCACGTAAGCGGGAAGCTCTCCCGAGCGAGGTTTAGTCAATCGCTCGCAAGCATAATAACCCCGAGGAGTATAATCCAAAAGGGAAATTGCGAGTGTAAGGAGATGAAGGGTGTCTGCCCCGAACCTGTGTTGCAGGGCGGAGGATTACTGAATGGCAGATCGAGGAGTCGGATGTGGGAAATTTGCTTGTACGGTTTGGAGGGAGGGGGAACCGGTCAAGCAGCCGGTCTTCCCTGCCCGGATCAGATGTTGGTTGGAACATACCTCAGAGAAGCAAAGCTTACCCGAGGTTTGGATTATGAAACATATCCCTTAATTCTCTCCGCGCTCTCCGCGTCTTTGCGGTGATATTTCCTGTTCCCCAAATACATCTTTCCTCCCTACTAACTCTATAGTATTCTTAACTCCGTCTTGTCGTCTCATCATTTAGCCGGTCACAACATCCCCGCGCTCTTTGTCGGGGTGTTTTGCGAAAAAATAACCATCTCGAAATACCCGATGCAATGTACCTGAAAAAACTCGAACTTAACGGTTTCAAGTCTTTTGCCGACAAAACGACTCTGAAGATCCTCCCCGGGATCACCTCGATCGTCGGGCCGAACGGTTGCGGGAAGACCAACATTGTTGACGCTATCAGCTGGGTCCTCGGAGAGCAGAGGATCCGTTTGCTCCGCGGCTATAAGATGGAAGACGTGATCTTTAACGGCACTGCCCACCGGTCACCGGTGGGGATGGCCGAGGTCACCTTGACCTTTGATAACTCCGACGGCCGGCTCCCGATCGATTACTCGGAAGTCGCCATCACCCGCCGCCTCTATCGCTCCGGAGAGAGTGGGTATTTTCTCAACAGGCAACCCTGCCTGCTCCGTGATATCAACGAACTCCTGCTGGGAACCGGCCTCGGGGCTCGGGCCTATTCCCTGGTCGGGCAGGGCCGGATTGACCAGATCCTCCAGTCTCGTCCGGAAGAGCGGCGGGAATTGCTGGAAGAAGCCGCCCAGATCAGCCGCTTCCGGAAGAAAAAAGCAGAAGCCTTAAGAAAACTCGAGCAGACCCAATCCAACCTGCTGAGGTTGGAAGACATATTACAGGAGGTCAAGCGCCAGCTTTCAATCGCCGAACGTCAGGCTCGCCAGGCCGAACGCTATGGGCGATACCGTGACCGGCTTCGGGAGCTTGAGCTACAGGCTGGGGCATTGGAACTGGGCGAGATCCGGCGCCGGACTCGGGAACTGAGCGAGGCGAAACAACAAAGTCGGGAAAACTATCAGGCCCTGGAGCGGGAACTGGAAGCAGTGGAGGAGGGATTGGCTCGGCTCCGGTTACTCCGTCGGGAGCGGGGTGATATCTTGGCCGCTGGTCGGGGAGAGTTGTTCGCCAATCGGGCCGAGATCGATAAGAAGCGGCACCGGATCGAGCTCAACGCTGAACGGGGCGGAGAACTCAAACACGAGCGGGGGCGGCTGACCGAGGAGATCGCCCGGTTGACCGAGAGGAGAACAGCGGGTTTGCGGGAAGTCGAGGAACTGTCGCGCCGTCGGGAAGAGCTGAAGGCGTCGGCTTTAGAGCTGACGGCCAACCGGAGAGAGAAGGAGGCGAAGCTGGAGTCGATCCGCGCTTCCCGGACCGCGGTCGAGAAGGACCTCTTTGCCCTGCAGTCCCGGTCCCTGGAGTCCTCCCGCCGGGAAGGCCACCTGCGAAATGAGCTTCTCGGACTGCAGGCGGGGGGCAAGGAAAGAACGTTGAGGAAGCGAAAACTCGAGGTGGAGGGGGAGAGGATTGTTGAGGAGGCCGAAGATCTGAAAGTCGAGATCGCTGGGCAGGAACCGTTGCTGGCCGGTATTGACGGTGAACTGGCCGAATTGCGAGAAGCGGGGCAAAGGGCAAAAACCGCGGCCGCCCGGCAGGAGGAAGAAGCCGCAGCTCTCCGTGAGCGGCAAGAAAAGACCGTGATCGCGATCAGCGAACGCGAGTCCCGTCGGCAGCTCCTTCTTGACCGGGAAGATGAAGAACCAGCCTCCGCCTCCCGTCTCCTAATCGAGGCCGGCAAAGCCGGCGCCGAATTGAAAGGTGTGATTGGCCGGCTCGATGATTTTATCTCCATCCAGTCGGGAAGCGAACAGGCTATCCGCTCTGCCCTGGGAGAAAAACTTCGGGCGGTAATTGTCGCCGACGCCGCGGCGGTTAGATCCGCGATTGAACTCTTGAAGTGTCGGGAAGCCGGACCGGTCCGGATTCTGGTGTTAGACTGGCTCCGCCGGTCCGCCGAAAGCGCCGGCGTGCCGGAGTCCCCGCTGAGTGCCCAACTTACCCTCCGTCAGCCCTTGGCTGGATTGGAAGGAGTTCTGCTCGAAGGTTTTTCCCGGACCGAGGAACTATATTCCCGGGCCGGAGAGGAGGAATTTCTCCCCGATGCCCGGATGGTGGGAGCTGATGGGACGGCTCTACTACCGCCCGGAGTGGTCTTCTGGCCTGGGAAGGAGGACGCTTCTTTCGGGTTCAACCTGGAGAAGATCGAAGAAGAACTGGTCGAGCTGAATTCCGAACTGGCTGAGATAAAAGCCGCCGCCGAGCAATGTGCGGCGGATCGCAGAGAGATCGGGGAGAAACACGAACAGGCGGTGAACCGACTCCACCAGCGGGAGATGGCCGCCGCGCTCAGCAAAGGTGAGCAGGAGCGTCGCCGCCAGGCTCTGCGGAAATTGGAACTGAGCCGGGAGACAGTGTCGTCCGAGATCGTGGCCCTGGAAGAAGAAGAACGGAAATCTTCCGGCCGGCTCCAGCAGCTCGAACTGGAACTGAAGGACTGTCCCAGTCCCGATCAGGTAGAGGAGACCAGGATCAATACCCTCCGGGACTCCCTGGCCGTCTGGACCGCCGAACTGAGATCCCTGGAGACAGAGGTTACCGAGCTGAAGATCGCCCAGGCTTCCTGTCGGGAGCGGGAAGAGAACGTTGCCCAGCGGCTGGAGCGTTTGAAGGTGGAGACCCGGGAACGGGAGAATCTATTGTCGGCTCGAGCCCTTCGGATCGAGGAAGACCAGGGTCGAGAGGAAGTTCTCCGGGCCGAGACCATTGAGCTGAAGGAAGAGATTTTGGGGGTGGAAAACCTGGTTAAAGAAAGCCAGATCGCCCTCGCCGCCCTGGAGGAAGAGATTGAACTTCTCAACCGGCAGTGCGACGAGAAAGAACTGGCGATCCGGAAGATCCGGCCCCGCTTCCAGGAAGTCCAGGAAAAGCTCGGTTCTCAAGACGTCTCCCTGGCCGAACTTCGGATCAAGGAGCAGGAAGTCAGCCGGCGGATCCGGGAGAAGTACCATCTGGAGATCGAAGAGATTGAGGTGCCGGTTGAAGTAGCCGATCGGGAGGCATTGCTGATGGAGGTGGAAGGTCTCCAGGAAAAGATGGAGAAGATGACTAACGTCAACCTGGCTGCCCTGGAGGAAAAAGAAAATTATCAGCAACGGTTCACCCTTTTGAGCGAGCAGCAGGCTGACCTGGTGGCCGCCACCCGGGATATCGAGGAAGCGATCACGAAGATTAATATCACCGCCCGGGAAAAGCTCCAGACTACCTACGATCTCGTCCGCAGGCACTTCCAGGATCTTTTCTGTCGGCTTTTCGGCGGGGGTCAGGCTGATCTGATTCTCGATGACGAGAAGGATATCCTCGAGTCCGGACTGGATATCATCGCCCAGCCTCCGGGAAAGAAACTCTCCCACATCTCGCTCCTCTCCGGCGGGGAACGGGCCCTGACCACTATCGCCCTGATCTTCGCTCTCTTCCAGGTCCAGCCCAGTCCGTTTTACATCCTTGATGAGATCGACGCCCCTCTTGACGAAGCCAATATCGGCCGTTTTAGTGCCCTGCTCAAAGAACTGGTCAGCGAGGCCCAGTTCATCATCATCACCCATAATAAGCGCTCGATCAGCGAGGCCGATATCCTCTACGGGATCACGATGGAGGAATCCGGAGTCTCCAAAGTAGTCTCTGTCCGCCTCGGCTCCCACGGCGAAGAAAAAGCCGGGGAAGAAGACGCGGAATCATCAGTGGATTAATCCTCCCCTCGCCCCCTTTATTTCACCGTTAATCTCACTAATCTCCGCGAATCATCAAATGTCGACTAAAAATTATCTACTGATTACCTGGCCGTTTAGATCCCGTCCTGATCTAAAGTTGTCGCTTTTTCAGATCCCTGCCGCTTTATGCGGCAGGTGAATCAATGCATAAGTTACGGCAGTGCTATATAGGCAATAGGCCCCCGCGGCCTTGCGCCGCGGGTGAATAAGTTCATATCAATATCGGATAGCTGTGAACTTTCTCCCCTGCACTGAAAGTGCTGTCATCCCGATATATATCGGGGGCGGCAGGGGCCGTTGGGGGATTTTTCCTTCTTGGTCAGCTTATGAACTTTAATTTCCCGGGGGGATGTCCTCCGCAATATGACAACCTATATCAGGACGGGCCCTTGCTTACTGTGTATCGATTACCGCTTACCGATCACCGAACCCCAAAGACCGAACCCCAAATCACACTTGCCATTTCTTTCCCTATACGATACATTACTATAACCTAAATTGAGCGATTCTATGCGGCGAACTGCACCAATCTTTTGCGTCCGAACGGATATTGAAAATCCTCGCCATATCTCCTGGATATGGCTGCGGTTTTCGCAACCCGTCGGCCGGCAAAATCTTAGCACATTTCATCCGCAATAATCGCTCAACTTAGGTATAAACAATCTTCGGGGCAGGGTGAAATTCCCGACCGGCGGTTAGAGCCCGCGAGTCCCC
>CAYXKT010000128.1:0-7949 GCA_964465735.1 uncultured bacterium | reverse complement strand
GGACTCAAAAGATTGGTGCAGTTCGCCGCATAGAATCGCTCAATTTAGGTGTAAGACATCAGCCTTCTGAAAACGATATCGATTGTCATTGCGATCCGGCTTTTTTATCCGGATTCTCGCCGATCCGGCTGCGGACGGAAGACGCAGAAGCAGCCTCAACCTAAAGATTGCTTCGCCGGTCCAAAGCCTTTCGGATCGGCTCGCAATGATAATTTCCGGCTTGTCAAAACAGCAGAGACTTTTATCGAGCTAAAGTGTTACAGACGATCTGTCGCCGGAATTTGTTTTCTCCAAAACAACTGCTCCAGCCCGGAAGGTATTGCCGCCGGCGGCCAGAGTAACACTGGTATTCTAACCTGTGTTCAGGCTTCCCCGGACAGAAGTGTCTCAGCGGCTTGCTGACCGCCCGGACCGAAATCAGTTCGAGGTGAAAAACACAGGTATTACTTTAACGCCTCCGCCGGACAAATAGTTGAACCCGAGGAAAAAATATTTCACTATTCTCCGGGATTGACGGCAGCCATTGGAGGCGGACGCAAGAGCCGCTCAACCAGTTCGGGGACTTCCGCCGGGGGGACCGCTTGGATCTCATTCGAACTCCGGGCTTTCACCTCGATCAGGCCGGTCTGGAGAAATTTCTTCCCGATGGTCAGCCGGACCGGGATCCCGATCAGGTCGGCGTCATTGAACTTGACTCCGGCCGAGGCGGAGCGATCGTCGTGGAGAAGCTCTATCCCCGACCCGCTTAATCGAGCCGCCAGATCTTCAGCCGCTGCCGCCAACTCGGGCCGGCCGGCGGCCAGAGTGATGAGAAGAACCTGGTAGGGGGCAACCGCTCCCGGCCAGATTATCCCCAACTCATCGTGGTTCTGCTCAATAATCGCGGCCACTGTCCGGCTGATGCCGATACCGTAGCAGCCCATAATTGCCGGCCGCTCCCCGCCGGATTCATCGCTGAAGACCGCGCCCAGCGCCCTGCTGTAGCTGGTCCCCAACTTAAAGACGTGGCCGACCTCAATCCCCCGCCGGATAACCAGTTCCCCGGAACAGGAAGGACAGGGGTCACCGGCGGCGGCGAGCGCCAGGTCAAGATACTCTCCGGGAGGGCAGTCGCGGTCGATATTGACGTGAATTAAATGAACGTCCTGACGGTTGGCGCCGGTGATCCCGTCGGCAACAGTGGCCAGGCTGTAATCGGCCAGAACCTTTACCCCTTTCAAGCCGACCGGACCGGCAAAACCCAGCGGGGCGCCGGTGACGGAACGGATTGTCTCTTCATCGGCCAGGACCGCCTCCCCGCCCAGCCGGCGGGCCAGCTTGTTCTCGTTGACTTCCCGGTCCCCCCGGATCAAGACCGCCACCGGTTTTTCGCCGGAGAGGTAGATCAGGGTCTTGATCAGCCGGGAGGGGGGAGCGGAAAAGAATTCGCTCAGTTCCCCCACCGTCCGCAACCCCGGGGTCGCGACCTCTTCGAGCTGATCCGTGGTCCGTTCCGGGGCCAGACCCCCCTTTCCGATCACCGCCAGCTCAACATTGGCAGCGTAACCGCAGGCCGGGCAGACGGCCACCGCGTCTTCCCCGGTCTCGGCCAGGACCATAAACTCGTGGGACTCTTGCCCTCCCATCACCCCGGTATCCGCCTCCACCGCCATCGCCTCCAGACCGCAGCGTCGAAATATTCTCTGGTAAGCCTGGTAGATCGACCGATAACTACGGTCGGCCCCGGCCTGGTCGAGATCAAAGCTGTAGCCATCCTTCATTATGAATTCCCGGGAACGCATCACTCCGAACCGGGGGCGGATCTCATCGCGAAACTTGGTATTGATCTGGTAGAGGTTAACCGGAAGCTGACGATAGGAATTGATCTCCCGGGCAACCAGATCGGTCACCACCTCCTCGTGGGTCGGCCCCAGAACCAGTTCCCGTCCCCCGTGGGTCCGCGACTTGAGCATAATCGCGTCCATCGAATCCCATCGGCCGCTCTTCTCCCAGAGTTCCCGAGGCTGGAGGATCGGCATTAAGATTTCCAGGGCCCCGGCCCGATCCATCTCCTGGCGGATAATCTCTTCCACTTTGCGCAAGACCCTCAGGCCCAGGGGGAGCCAGGTATAGAGTCCGGAAGCCAGTTTCCGCATCAGACCGGCCCGCAGCATCAAGCGGTGGCTGGGGATCTCGGCTTCCTGGGGATTGTCGCGCTGGGTGGGGATTAAAGTATTGGTCCATTTCATAACCGACAACTCCTTAACTTGATTTAGCAACAATTAGGCAAGACCCGAATATAGCCTTTAAGCTTTCTCCCCTGCCACTCAAGTGCCGGCCTCCCGATATATATCAGGGGTGAGGGGGCCGTTTAGTTCTCGGAACTCTTGCGGCCTGTAAGCTCCTTCACCGGTCATTTCAGGTGGCTGCGGCCTTGATCAATCTGGTGTTTGCAGTTGGTTTGTTTTTGGCCGGCCGGAAATATCATCGGCCGCTTTCTCCGGGTTGTTCGAGAGGGATCTTGATCTTTTCTCCGCGTTTCGCAACTCCCGGTACCGGTTGAGGTGGAGCTCGGCCTGGCGGGAGTTATCCAGATAATCGCGATAGAGCCGGTAGAGCCGGTAGTGGGGAGAGGGGTCGGCGGGGTCGAGCCCGCTCCAGGTCCGATAATGGGCGGCCGCCTGGCGGTAATTTCCCCGGTTTTGGAGAATATCCCCCAGATTGCGGTGATAATAATCCGCTCGGCCGGGATCCTGATCGAGCAGCAGGCGGTAGGTCTCGGTTAAACGCCGGGAATAATCCTCCGTCTGCTCCTCCAGACCACTCTTCTCGGCCAGGGCCAACGCTCTTTTTAAAAAGTCAACCGAGACACTTTCCTCCTTTTGATCGGATTCCCACAGCTTGAGCGCTTCCCGGTAAGCCCGCACCGCTTCCTCGGCCCGGCCGAGCCGGGAGAGCAGTCTCCCGATCCGCTCCCAGACCCGAACCCCAGCGAGGGGTTCAAGATCGGGAAGGAGTGAGTGGTACTCAGCCAAGGCCGCTTCCGGATCATCGTGGCGTTCGAAGTGACGGGCGGTCCGAATTCGGATATCCACCCCGTCTCCGTTTTCGAGTTCCGCCGCCTTCCGCAGTTCAGCCAGAGCGGACTCTTCCCGCCCCTCTCGCTCCAGCAGAGCAACAATCCGGAGTTGGAGCGAGGTCTGGTCAACGCCCGGTTGGTCTTGGGCTTCCCGGTAGAGTCTCCGGGCCCGTTCCGCCTCCCCCCGGGAGCGATAAAAGTCCGCCTCGGCGATCAGCGCCCTCCCCCCGCTCTCCCCCTCGCGCTCCACCGCGCGACGATACTCCTCTGCCGCCGCTTCCCAATCCTCCATCTCCGCGTAAATCGCCGCGATCCGCAAATGAGAACTGACCGCCGACTCTGGTCTCTGATCGATCCGTTTGCGGTAATCGCTGATCATCAAGCGATAATAACGGCGGGCTTCCTGCGCCTCGCCCCGACGAGCCAGCAAGCGGGCAATATTCCGCAGATACTGCTCACTCGATCCCGACTGAGTCCAGTAGAGAAAGCGGTACTGCTGGAGGAGAAGATCGTCCCGTCCATCCTCTTCCCAGGTGGACAGCTGACGGCGGCGGCGAGCGGACTCGGACTCCACCGTGGCGCCCTCGGCCCGCAGAAGTTCCGCTTCCGCCTCATCGTTTTTGCCCAGGTCCCGGTAGATCCGGGCGATCTTTCGATGGGCGGCGGCGGCCCGCAAGGGATCGAAAATTATCGCGTGACGATAGAGAGTGATGGCCTTCTCCGCCTGCCCGGTCTCGAGATAGATCCTCGCCAGTTGGTCTCGGATTGAAGAGGATTCTCCGTGCTGGGCCGCCCGGACTTTCAAATCCAGGATTTCCCGTTGTCTGCGGAAGCGGTTAAAAATCGGTGTTGGGCCGGGGGTGGGAGCCGAAACGGTTTCCACCGCAAAGAGCGGAGGGCTCAGCAGGCAGAATAATAACAGCAATCTGGCGGCCACCGCCGAACTTCGGCGGGAGGAATGAAGAATCTCCGCCTTCTGGGACCGGGTCATACCATCTTCCTCGACTTGATTATTTCGGTTTCTTCGGCGAAGACTTGGTGACCGTAAAATTCAGCCGGCGGTTCCTCAGCCCGACCCGGACCAGACTGCCGGAGGGGAGTTTTCCCTGGAGAATCATTTCAGCCAGCGGATCTTCCAACTCCCGCCCCAGGGTCCGACGGAGGGGGCGGGCCCCCATTTTGTAGTCATATTTTTCCGAGACCAAAAATTCCTTGGCCGGCCCGGTAATCTCCAATTTCAATCCCTGATCGGCCAGACGCCCGCTCACCTCTTCCATCTGGAGATCGAGAATCTTGATCAGATGCTCCCGTTTCAACTGGTGGAAGACGATGATCTCGTCGACTCGGTTAAGAAACTCCGGCTTGAAGAGCTTCTTCACCTCGCCCAGGACAGCATCCTTGATGTTCTGGTGCTGATCATCTTTGGTCCGGGAACCGAAGCCGACGGTAGTCTCCTTTCGGAGCAGCTCGGCCCCGGCATTGGAAGTCATAATGACTACCGTATTCCGGAAGTCAACCGGTCGGCCCCAGTTATCGGTCAGCGTCCCCTCCTCTAAAATCTGGAGCAGGATCCCCATCACTTCCGGGTGAGCTTTCTCCACTTCGTCAAAGAGGACCACCGAGTAAGGTCGCCGCCGGACCTGCTCGGTCAACTGCCCGCCCTCCTCGTAGCCGACATAACCGGGGGGTGAACCGATCATCCGGGAGACCGAGAACTTCTCCATATACTCGGACATATCGATCTGGATCAGGGCTTCCTCATTGCCGAACATAAACTCGGCTAAGGAGCGGGCCAGGTAAGTCTTCCCGACCCCGGTGGGACCGAGAAAGATAAAAGAGCCGATCGGTCGGCGGGGATCTTTCAGGCGGGCTCGCGACCGGCGAAGTGACCGGGAGATGGCGCTGATCGCCTCATCCTGGCCAATTACCGTCCGGTGGATCTCCTCCTCCATCCGCAGAAGCTTCTCCCCCTCCCCTTCTTCCATCCGGGAGACCGGAACCCCGGTCCACTTGGAGAGAACCAGGGCCACCTCCTCCTCATCCACCTTTACTCTTTGGGCCGCCCCGGTCTCTTTCCAGCGTTCCAGGCGGACGGAGAGTTCATCGGCGGCCTTTTTCTCCTGGTCGCGCAACCGAGCCGCCCCTTCAAAATCCTGCTTTTTCACCGCTTCTTCCTTCCGCTCCCGCACCCGGCGAACCTTATCTTCCTGCTTCTTCAAGGCCTCCGGCCGGGTCAGCACCTTGATCCGGGCCCGGGCGGAAGCCTCGTCGATCAGATCGATCGCCTTGTCAGGGAGGTAGCGCCCCGGGAGATAGCGATCGGAAAGTTCAGCGGCGGTGATTAGCGCCTGGTCGGTAATGGCGGCGTTATGGTGCTGCTCGTATCGCTCTCGCAGACCCTTCAGAATCTCGATCGTCTCTGCGACCGTATTCGGGGCGACCCGGATGGTCTGGAACCTCCGTTCCAGGGCGGCATCCTTCTCGATGTACTTGCGGTACTCGTTCATCGTAGTCGCGCCGATACACTGAATCTCGCCTCGGGAAAGGGCGGGCTTGAGGATATTCGAAGCGTCCATCGCCCCTTCGGCGGCCCCGGCCCCGACAATCGTGTGCAGTTCGTCGATAAAAAGGAGCACGTCGCCCGAACGCTTGATCTCGTCCATCACTGCCTTCAGCCGTTCCTCGAACTGGCCTCGGTACTTGCTCCCGGCCACCATCAACACCAGGTCAAGGGTGATCAGCTTTTTCCGGCGGAGAATCTCCGGGACTTCACCCTCGACAATCTTCTGAGCTATCCCTTCCACAATCGCGGTCTTGCCCACCCCGGCTTCCCCGATCAGGGCCGGGTTGTTCTTGGTCCGACGGCAGAGAATCTGGGTAACTCGCTCCACCTCGTAGTCTCGGCCGATAATCGGATCGAGCTTGCCCGCCCGGGCCAACTCGGTCAGGTCACGGCCAAAGGCGTTCAGGGCCGGGGTCTTGGAGTTTTTCTTCTTGCCGGAATTCGGTGCCGTCGGCGGAGAGGGGACGCCGTATTCCGCCTTGAGTTTTTCGAGAACTTTTTTCCGGGTATCGTCGAGATCGACCCCCAGATTAGCCAGGACCCGGGCGGCTACCCCCTCCCCCTCTCGGATCAAGCCCAGCAGGAGATGTTCAGTGCCGATATAACTGTGCTGGAGCCGGCGGGCTTCCTCTAAGGCCAGCTCGATCACCCGGCGAGCTTTTACTGTCAGGGGTACCTCGCCGATCACCTTGGTCTCCGGTCCGGACCCGACCGCGCGCTCAATCTCCAACCAGAGGGTCTCAAAATCAACCCCCATCTCCCGGAGCACGTCCACCGCTACCCCCTGACTCAGCTTGACCAGTCCCAGCAGGATATGCTCGGTCCCGATATAATTATGGTTGAAGCGATCCGCTTCCTTGCGGGCAAGCAGGATTACCTTCTTAGCCCGAGGAGTAAATTTATCGAACATTTCATTCTTCCTTTTTCTTTTGGGTCAGCCGTTCCCGGATGAGCCGAGCCCGGAGCTCGTCCCGTTTTCCCGGGGTAAGCTCCTTGCCGGCCAGCTTCTGCAGGTGGGCGGGCTGAGATTGGATGAATATCTGATTGACCGTCCCCCGGGGAATGGTATCCAAAAGGTCGAGATCGACCCCCATCCGGAGCAGGGAGAGGAGACTGATCGCCTCCTCGCTGGAGATCAGGCGGGCCTGGCTGAGAATTCCCCCGGCCCGAAAGATCCGGTCTTCCAGTGTTAAAAGTTGGCCATCGAGGAGCAGCCGGCGGCCGGCCCGTTCGTGGACAATAATCTTCCGGATGATCTTATCCAGATCATCGATAATCTCCTGCTCCGACTTCCCCAGAGTAGCCTGGTTGGAGATCTGGAAGATGTTCCCGGAAGCCGGTGAGCCTTCCCCGTAAAGCCCTCGAACCGCCAGACCCAACTTCCCCAGGGCCTGGATAATCTTACCTATCTGCCGCCGGAGAACCAGGGCCGGCAGATGGAGCATCACCGAGGCTCTCATCCCGGTCCCGACATTGCTGGGACAGGCCGTGAGATACCCGAGGTCGGCGGCACACTCAAAGGGCAATTCCCGTTCCAGCCGGCTCTCGATCTGGTCGATCTCACTCCAGCATTGTTTCAGGCTTAACCCGGAACGGATCACCTGGAGCCGGAGATGATCCTCTTCGTTGATCATCAGGCTGACCGCTTCGTCGGATCCGATCATCACTCCGCCCCCACCTTCCGCGGAGAGTTCCCGACTGACCAGACGACGCTCAATGAGAAACTGCCGGTCGAGCGAGGAGAGATCTTCCAGCTTATAGACCAGGGGTTTGGAAAATATCCCGGCCCGTTTGATTCCGGCTACAGCCTCCTCGAAGAGAGCCTGACGGTTCTCCTGACTCAATCTCCGGGGGAAGTTATAACCCCGGAGATTCCGGGCCAGGCGCAGACGGCTGGAAAATACGATCTCCGCCTCCGGCCCGTCACCGGACAACCAGGGAACGCTATTCCTGAGAAATTTTTCCATCATAAAATATTGGCAACACTCTGTAACCGCTCCAGCAGTTGGGTTGAGGACTGAAGGCTGAGGGACCTGCCTGAGGACTCAGGGATCAGTATCTGAATGCAAACCTCAAATCAGATCGACTCTGTCATTGCGAGCGGCAAAGTGACGAAGCAATCTTATCAGAAGCCAAGCGGATTGCCTCGTCGTCCCTGTCCGCAATGACCTGATTGCCGGGGTTTTTGTTCAGACCTAAATTGAGCGATTCTATGCGGCGAACTGCACCAATTCTTTGCGTCCGAACGGATATTGAAAATCCTCGCCATATCTTCTGGATATGGCTGCGGTTTTCGCAACCCGTCGGCCAGCAAAATCTTAGCACATT
>CAYXKT010000127.1:0-7950 GCA_964465735.1 uncultured bacterium | reverse complement strand
CCGGCAAAATCTTAGCACGTTTCATCCGCAATAATCGCTCAACTTAGGTTTAAATATCCGTGCCATTTCGGCTCGATAAAATTCTCTCCTATTTTTATCAGCCGGCAATTATCCTTGCGATAAGGTTCAACGGAGCAATCTGTTTAGTTGATGGATCCTAAGTTATTTGAGGTTTTTTTCCAGACACTGCCTAATTCCCAGCTAAGGTATTTACTTTCGGGTTTTTATCTCCGAAGATCTTCAGGATTTCATTGACTATGGTCTTCCGGTCCCGACCTTCCTGTTCTTTTTTCTTGATCTGCTTATATACACCAAACACAGTTGAAGGCCCGATCTCAGATGAGAAATAACCAATCCCTTGATTCCAGGCAAGCAGAGAAAACAGCTCGTCCAATTCCTTAACTGTAGTACCTAAAGAATAAGCTTTTATCAGTTCTCGGGTAGCTTGCCGGAATCTTGAAGCGCCGAGCGCGTTACTCATTGAGAGAAGGAGCTTGGTCTTCAGATCGATGGCCGAATCCTCTTTCTCCCAGATCAGTTCCCAGAAATCAACGACTGTACCCGCCAGCTGATCATCAATTACCTTGTAATTTAAGATGGCGGTTGGTTTAAACGGCATATCCGCGCCGCTGCCATAAGTTATATTTTTCTTCTCTGCTCTGTAGAAATAAGCTCTGTATTCAAAATCGCCGACTCTCTCGGTTCGGTGTTCAAACCCCAGATCTTTCAACGCGGAATATAAAGGTTTCGGCTCAAAACTCTGGACAACACAGAGCCCCTCACCGACTTTGACCTGCTGCGCCCGCTGCAAGATCATCGGCAAGAAATTGGTCGCCAGCTTTCTTACATCAATTACCGGAAATGAGTTTTTTTGGTCTTCCCAGTTAACTCCCATAGTTATTCCTCCCGCTGTTAGTTTATGTTTATTCGTCCGGGCCATTTCGCGTTTGCCGGTGGGGGCATCTTTGCGGAAACATCCGGAACATTCCCGGCTCCCGAAAGCCATCCAGGTCTTTCTTAGTATCTAAACGAAAACCTCAAATTATATAGAACTTGTCATTGCGAAAAACGAAGTGACAAAGCAATCTCCGCACAAAAGAAAGAGATTGCTTCGTCGTCTCTCCTCGCAATAACCTGATTTATTGGATTTTTCCTTTCGACGTTACCTGAAATATTCCGTGAACTCATTAAGAACGATACCGCTATAGAATATAGCAGATCTTTAAACGCCAAGATAGATCTTTAACCAGCTGGGGACAGAAAACCCCGAAAACCGTCCTGTTTCCGGCACTGCCCTCCCCTTGACATCCGCCGCTTCCCAATAAAGCGCCCCGATCATACCTCGCCAGCAAAGATATTTCTTGCCCTTCCCCGATATATTATCGTATATATATCGACAATCGAGCTGGCCGGCACCTGATGTCGGTTGTGGTCTCCCTTTGATACCTCACCGGACAGGAGTTACCTACCGATATATATCAGCGTGTATATCGAGGCCACAGCCGTCAACAGGCAAAATAATACCGAGACGACAGAGGGTACTGTCAAAAATTTAGGAAAAAAATGAAACCACAAAGGCCACTGAGAAGATTCAGGATCAAGCTTTTCCACTTGTTCTGTGGTTATTTTTTTGACAAAACGTGATAGAGAATGAGGATACTGATTATGAAGCCCCTGAGGATTATCTTACTGACAATGGTCTTGACCCTCCCCGCGGCCGGTTGGGGGGAAACCACTGCCCCGGCCGACGCCACCGGGACCGCCCCGACATTAAACTCCGCCACTTTGAAGAATTACTCCCCATATTATCTGGGTGAAGTGGTGGCAACCGGCCGGGGTGACGAGGGGAATGCCGGCGCCATCACCAGCCGGATCAGCGAACGCCAGATGGAGGCCGGCAATAGCCGTACCATCCCCGAAGCTCTCCGCTATACTCCGGGGGTCAACGTTTATGGTGGAAGAAAGAACCAACCCGATGTTTCCATCCACGGTTTCGACCAGGCCCAAATCCTGATCCTGATCGACGGCGTCCCCTACTATGAGACCAACTACGGCAAGCTCAATCTTTCTCAGTTACTTACCACCTCCGCGGCCGAAATCCAGGTAGTCAGGGGGTCCCCCTCGGTCCTTTACGGGGCAAACGCCCTGGGCGGGGTGATCAACATCATCTCCAAACAGGCGGAGGGAAAACCATACTTCTCGATCACCGGGGAGACCGGGGAGAAAGATTACTATCTCTTTTCCGCCTCCCACGGTATGAGAAAGGGTATATTTAACTACTGGATCGATTATACCCATCTGGAAAGAGAGGCCTGGAAACTCTCCCACGACTTTGATCCCGTGATCGGGGAGACCATCTACAAGCCCGGAGGCAAGGTTGAGCAGATACTGGAGGACGGCGGTTTCCGGGACAACTCCCGCCTGCGAACCGATAACCTCCGGGCCAAGATCGGGGTCCAGCCCGATGCCGGCAGCGAGTACTTTCTCAACTTCCACCTGATCAAATCCAGCTGGGGAGTTCCCGCCTCCATTCATTCCAACGCGGTATTCCCCAATGACCCCGCCTTCTCCCAGTACGCCAAAATCAAGGCCTACGATGACTGGGGGGTAGATTTCGGCGGACGGCAGGAGATCTCGGAAGAACTGTCAATGCGGCTCAACCTCTTCTATCACCAGCATCAGGATACCTATTCCTCCTACTACGAGCCCGAACTGGAAACATTGCTTTCCGACAGTTCCTACAAGGACCACCTGGAAGGCGGGGCGTTCTTCACCGACTATACCCCCGCCGAGTGGCAGGCTTTTCGGCTGGCCGTTCACTACCGCGGCGACAACCACAAGCAGAAGGACGACACCTATCTTCCTTACGCCACTTCCCGCTCCACACTGGGATCAGTCGCCCTGGAGAGCGAGACGCAGCTTCCGGCCGATCTGGCCCTGACCTTAGGCTGCGGCTACAGCTTCTTCGACGTCACCTCAGCGAAAATGGTCACGACGGACAAGTCGGGCAACTACCTCGACACGGTCGGTCTCGATACCCCCTCGGTCCAGGACTCGGTTACTCCAATGGCCGGGCTGGTCTGGCGTCCGGGGGAGGATACCTCGCTCTTCGCCTCGCTGGGGCTGACCTCCCGCTTCCCCACCCTCCGTCAGCTCTACTCCAGCAAGTCAGGCAATCTGGAACTCGACCCCGAGGAAAGTGTCAACTTCACAGCGGGGCTCCGACAGCTGCTGGGCTCCCGGGCCCGGGGGGAGATTGCCTTCTTCAACCATTACGTCAACAACTGGATCAGCCAGGAAAACCGCGATTTCCAATATCAGAATTGGGGGACAATTATAATGACGGGGCTGGAGGCCGGGGTGGAGATCGACCCGCTCGAGGGGCTGACCCTCAACGCCAACTACACCCTGAATTATGCCCGGGATCACAGCTCGGACCGGGTCACCTCCGACGTAATCCGGATACCCCTGAGCAAGGTTGATCTCGGCCTGACCTATGCCTTCCCCTGTATCCTGACCCGGCTCAACCTCAACGCTACTTATGTCTCCCCGGTCTATCGCCAGCTGCCCTCCCCGGCCAACCCGGATCTGAGCAAGGAACGCGGGGACGATTACTTCCTCCTCGGGGGACGGGTCACCCAGCCGGTGACCGAGTACGGGGAAATCTACCTGGCGATGGAGAACATCCTGGATCTGGACTACGAACCGGATTACGGTTTCCCCGCTCCCGGCCGCACGTTCTGGGTCGGAGCCCGGGCCACCTATTGAAAACGAGTTAACTCGAAACTATGTCCAAGCTGCCATTAATCATTAACAATCTCGGATTCCGTTATCCCGGACAATCCACCCGCCTCCTCTCCGGCCTTGACCTCCGGGTCAACCGGGGAGAATGCGTAGCTATCCAGGGCGCCAACGGTTCGGGCAAGTCCACCCTGGTCTCCCTGATCTCCGGGGTAGCCCAAAGCTTTGGCGAGGGGGAAATCTCCGGGGAGATCCGGCGGGCACCGGACGGGCAGACCCCCCTGGTCGTCCTCCAGGACCCCGACTCCCAGCTCCTCTGCGAACGGGTGGAGAACGAACTGGCCTTCTTTCGGACCCATACCGACCGGGGATCAGAGGGGTTGGGAGTGGAAGAGGCGATCTCCTCTGCCGGTCTGGAGGAGATCCGGGACCATTACGTCTATCAGCTCTCCTACGGCCAGAAGCAGCGGGTGGTCCTGGCTTCCGCCCTGCTCTGCGCCCCGACCAACCTGATCGTTCTCGACGAACCCTTCGCCCATCTGGACGGAGAAGGGATCAGAGTTTTATCTCGAACCCTGGGAGATCTGAAGGAGAATGGGTCCGCCATCGTGCTCCTGGGACACGACCTGGAACGAGTCGCGCCCCTGATCGATCGCTGGTACCTCTTAAAAGGGGGACGGTTACAGTCCGCTTCCCTGCCTTTTGCCCAGGCAAATCCCAGACCGTCCTCCCCCCCCCCGAGCCCGGAACCGGGGAACCTGCTGCTCTCGGCGCGGGAACTCACCTGCCGGGACTCCCGGAACAGATCAATCTTTCTCCCCTTCAATCAGGACTTCTGCGCGGGCCGGGTTTATGGACTCACCGGCCCCAATGGCTGCGGCAAGAGCGCCCTGGCCGGAGCCCTGGCCGGTATCTCCGAATTTACCGGCGGTACCATCCGGTCCCGAACCCGGACGGTAGCCGCTCCGGCGCGGCGACGGAAGGTTAAGATCGTCACCCAGAACCCATTCCGCCAGATGCTCTACCGGACCGGGGATGAGAACCTGCGTTTCGCGCTCCGGCGGCGGAGAAAACGCGGGTCCGCCCCCCTCGCGGAGGCGGGACTCCACGGGGATCCCGGACTCCTCTCCCGGGATGTCATCTCGCTCAGCCGGGGCGAGGCGTTGCGCCTATCCCTGCTCTGCGCGCTGAGCGAGGACCCCGACCTGCTCATCCTCGACGAGGCTCTGGTCGGGCTTGACGCCGAGGGGGTGAGCGATTTCCAAAATACTATCTTCAATCTCCGCGAGCGGGGCAAGTGCGTCCTTTTAATTTCCCACCTCCCGGAACTGCTCGAGGGGGTCTGCGACAGCCGCTGCCCCGCCCTGGAGGCCGGATAATGGCCGGGCAGGCCCACAGTCTGCGTCTCCTCTGCTACACTACCGTATTCGGTGTCTGTTGGGGGGTAGTGGAGATGTTTCTGGGAACCTACCTGCATATGATGCGCTTTCCGCTCAAGGGCGCCATTATGGCCGCCATCGGTGTTGTGATCCTCTGCGTGGAGCGGACCTATACCCCGGTATTCCGGGCCAGCCTCTACACCGGCGCGGTGGCGATGCTCTGTAAGTTCGCCTCTATGGGAGCGGTGCGGTTAAGCCCCGCTCTGGCCATCATCATCCAGTCCCTGTTGGCCGAGGCCATACTTACCAGCCTGGGACTCCGGAGATCGGCCTTTATCCTCACCGGGGTCCTCTCCGGCCTGGAGGGGGTTCCTCACTACCTGACCTCGGCCTATCTCCGATATGGCTCGGGCTTTTATTCCGCCGCCCGGGACGCCGCCGAAAACCTGGCCGGCTGGTTGGGGCTCTCCGAGGGCCTCTGGATCTGGATGCTGGCCGCCTGGGCGGGGGGACATCTGGTCTTCGGCCTGCTGGCCGGCCTGGTGGCGATCAAGACAGCCGAAGCGACCGGCCACTGGGGGAGACGATGAAAACGGTGAGGGACCGGATCCGTTTCCCCGTCAAGAGTCTGGCGCTGGCCTGTTTTATCGTCTCGCTGGTTCTGGGGATGACACTGACCGGTTTTCTCTTCGGACTGGCGGCCGCCGGACTGGCCTGGAGTCGGAGAGATCGAAGACAGGGCTGGATGCTGGTCTCCTGGAAGTTCTGGCTCATCCCCACCATCTTCATCATCCTCGTCCCCTTCCTCGCCGCCAAACCGGACCGGGAACTGTTCGGCTGGGGTTTTTCCACCGCCCAGTTCCGGCAGGGGCTGGGCTTCCTCTTCCGTGCCTATCTCTTCTTCCTTTTAGCCGGCAGCCTCCTCTCCGACCTCCGACTGGAGTCGGTAGTCTCAGCCGCGCAACGATTTCACATCCCCCAGGCGGGCCTTAGGCTGGCCTTAGCCCTGGCGATTATGCACTCAATCCGGCGGGGGGTGGCAGAGACCTGGCAAATTTTCCGGGCCCAGCGGTCGGGGATCTTTGCCGCCGCCCGGGAGATTCACGTGTACTGGGGGGCCTTGCTTCGATCGGCGGCTCGCCAGGCTGAAGGGACCGCCCGCCTGCTCTATCTGCGCAACATCCGCCTCAGCCCTCCAGATCCGGAAGAGCCGGCTGACTCCACTCCCTAATCTTGTAGCGGTCAAGCACCGCGGAGAGCAACTCTTCTCTGACGACCAGGAGCAAATTTCCCGGATAAGTAGGGTGGCGATAGCGGCGGATGATCCTCCCCGCCACCGGTTCCAGTCCCCGCCCGGAAAGCTCCAGCGGACCGATTTCATCAATCACCAGCCAGGCGGGAGACCGAAGAAATGCCCGGCGCAAAAGGTCCCGGGCCTCCCGGAAGGCCTCAACGGAGAAGGAAAAGGCTCCGATCTTCCAGACTTCACCCTCTCCCGATCTGGCTGTCAGAGGAAAGCGCCGGCGAGTCTCCAGATCATAGACCATCCTCTCCCCCTGCTGATCGGGGGCCAGGATGCCGGCCGCCTCCCGGTTCTCAACAAACCGGTCAAACAAGCCGGTAGTTTTTCCTGACCGGACCTTGCCGCTGAGAATGTAGATCGTCATAACTGCCCGGCGGACCTCTCCACCGTCTGGATTACAGTTCCCGACCCTTGCCGGAATCGGAGACCTCGATCAGGTCTTCCGGATACGGGGCAAAGAAGAACTGATCCCTCAGGTAGGCCTGGTCAAAACGGACGATCCAGGAGCGGACCACGGCCACCGGGACTCCGAGGGGAACCCGCTCGGCCCGGTACTGTTCCAGCGCGTCGAGATAAAACGCCTTTTCCGCCAAGAGCAACCCCCGCTTGAAATAGCCGAGAGCGTGAGTCAGGACATTAATCACCGGACCGCTCTGGGGGGGGCGATCCAGGGCCTGGCGGAGCAGAACCCCGTAATCCCCGACAACATCGCAAAACGGCCTCTTCTCCGGGTTGGCAATCAGGCGGCCAAGGGCCCGCATCTTCACCTGGTCGTAGGCCATCAGGATCAACTTGTGCCGCTCCTGGAACTTGACCAGTTCGGCCATCCGCCCGGCGGCGCCAGCCGCCCGGAAACGGGCCAGAGTAAAAATAGAGGTAAGGAAGTGTTCCCGAAGCGTGAAGTTGCGCAACCTCCCCTCATCCTCGACCGGGACCCCGGGATACTTCTCCAGTACCGCGGCGCCAAATAACCCGGCTTGCTTCGAACTCAGGACCTGGACCTTTCCCGGACCGGGGTAGAGTTTGACGTTCTTCATCCCACAGGAGGGAGAACGTTCCTTGAGAATGAAACCGTCAACCTCGCCCAACTCGGAAAGAAACTTTTCAACGAAGGCCAGCATCCGGTCGGTATGATCGAGGCCGGTATCGGACTGGACCAACCGGGGACCATCTTCACCCGCTGTCAACCGGATCGGGGGACGGGGCACCCCGAGCCCGATCTCCACCTCCGGACAGACCGGGACGAAGTCAACGTAAGGTTTTAAGAGCTTCACCACCCCGCTGGAAATCTTCAAGCCGTTCCAGCGGCAAGCCGCGAACTCCAAACATTGACTGACCCCCACCCGTGGTTTGACCTGATCGTTCATCATATCCTCTCGGGACCGGTTGTTTTGCCGTCAAAACGCCAAGCGATGAGGAGAAAGCTTTTGGGGCAATATTTAAAAGATTGATGGGAGCCAGCCACCAGATTCTCTATAACCTAAATTGAGCGATTCTATGCGGCGAACTGCACCAATCTTTTGCGTC
>CAYXKT010000126.1:0-8332 GCA_964465735.1 uncultured bacterium | reverse complement strand
GATTTTCACCCCGGGCTTCGCTAAAGGCCGATAACCCGGCGGTGCCGGCGCCGATCATCGCTACTTTAACTTTTCGCTCTTTCATTTTCTCAACGTAATCACTCAGGTAATTCGGTCGAAGACAATCCGACGCTTACGAAAACGAACGCGGAGCAGTTGAGATAAGCTGCCGGGCATTTAGAGCCCCATATTCTCGATCAGGATCAGGAACAGGATGATCAAGGCCGCGAACGGTACGATCACTGACCAGGGATTGCGGGCCCGGAAGAGATCAATCAGGGTTATATCGCCGAAAGACCCGATTGCCAGTACTCTTTCCAGGTGAGGATAGATGGCGGCATAGAGACCGGCCCCGAGAGTAATCCCGAAAACCCCGCCGATCAGGGCGTCGAGAGATCCGTGGGCGACCGCTCCCACCGATGTCCCGGGACAGTAGCCCAGAATTCCGAATCCGACCCCGAAGATCAGCGGTCCGGGCAGGCTGGTTCCCAGGGAACCGGATTTCTTGTGAAGTTTGACCCAGCCCGCCGCTTTCATCGCGTATATCCCGATCATACCGGTTACAATCGCGCTCAACATCACCTTCAATACGGTAAAATCATTGAGGAGCAACTGCCCGAGGATGACATCGTAATAGCAGACTCGGCCCCTCTGCAGAAGAAATCCGAACGCGAAACCAAAGATCAGACCGAGTCCATACTGGAGATACTTCCGATGATGGAGGTTGTTAAACTGGAGTTCAGTCATCTCGCTTTTCGGTGATTGTTGCGGGTTAAAGGATTCGATAAATCACGGTTGCCGTCGCCACGCCGCCGAGGAAAAAGCAGATCGCCGCCAGCCAGCTGCTCACAACCAGCTGTAACGCCCCGCTGATCCCGTGTCCGCTGGTGCATCCGCACCCCCACCGCGCCCCGAAACCGACGCCGATGCCGCCGAATATTGCCGCAATGAAGCGGATAACGACATTGGATCCGAAGGAGGCCTCCCACATCGATGGCACCGACTCCCAACGGATGGTCCCCGAGAGAGCCGCCGACGCCAGAGCGCCGAGGAAGAGGCCCAGCACCAGCATCCATTCCCAATCAATAGCGGGCTTGTTCTCCCGGTAGTAAGGCTTGGCGGTGACCTGGGGGCCGCGGAGTTTCTTTTCGATCATCCCGGCGGACTTGGCGAAAGCCGTCGAGACTCCCAGGGGATGGTTCGAGAGGAGAAATGTCAGCCAGGAAATAATACCGATCCCGACCCCGACCAGGTAGGGCGACCAGGCTGGAGCCGTGATAATGTCGAGCGCCGGGGTCATCTAATCCGCCTCATCTCTTAATCAGGGTGCAGCCGCTATTTTCGCAGGCTTCCATCGAACCCAGGCTGTCTTCAACCATTTCGAAGCCGTTTCGCTTCAGGATCGAAGCGGCGATGATCGCTCTCTCGCCGCTGCCGCAGAAGGTAACCACGGGTTTGTCCCGGGTAATCTCATCGATGCGATCGGGCAGCTCGCCCAGGAAGATATGGATGGCGCCTTCGAGATGGGAATCTTCGAATTCCGTGATTTTCCGGACGTCGAGCAGGGTAAAGTCATCGCCGCTCTTGAGGCGATCGTTAAGATCGCCGGCGTGGACGGCCCCGATCTGATCATAAAAACGTCCGCTTACCTCCCAGGAAAGCATCCCGTCCTTGAGATAGCCCGAGATCCGGTCATAACCGATGCGGATCAAGTGGCGGACCGCTGTCGGGACCTGTTCGCGCGTCTCCGGGATCAAGATGAGTTCACGGTCACAGTCCAGCAGATAACCGATGTAGGCCGAAAGAAGTTCCAGCGGGATGGCCAGGCTGCCGGGGATAAAGGCTCCGGCAAACGCCTCCGGACTCCGCAGGTCGATCAAGATCGCCCCGTTCTCGACCGCCGCTTCGGCCTCGGCCGGCTTCAGGGGGCGGGGCCGGGGAATTACATTCAGGGGGGGGGATCCATTTTGGTTGTAATCCTCCATCAGGCGGAAATACTTCGGCTGGTAATGATGCTCATCCACCTTATGATTGATGAAGGCCTCGCGGTCGGTCTTCCTCAACACCGGATTATGCCGTCTTTCGTGACCGATCGTGGAAAACTCCCGGGCCGCCATACTTTCTCCGCAGACGGAGCCCGCCCCGTGGGCGGGATAGATGATGGCCTGATCTCCCAAGGGAAAGAGCTTATCAAAGATGCTGTCATAGAGCATCCCGGCGACTATTCGGGCCCGGTCGGGGTAGAAATCGGTCCGCCCCACATCGCCGATGAAGAGCGCGTCGCCGGTGAATACACCGACCGGAGTCTCCCCGAAATTGCGGTCCTCGATCACGATGGAGATGCTCTCCATAGTGTGGCCCGGAGTCTCCAGTATCCGTAATCGCAGATCGCCGATATCGAAGACATCTCCTTCCCTTACCCCTTCTCCGTATTTGAAGTCCAGCGCGCTTCCGTGGTGAATACTCGCCCCGGTCCGGGCGGCCAGATCCGAAGAGCCGATGACGTAATCCTCATTGCGATGGGTTTCAAAGATCCTGGCGATCCGCACTCCTTCCCTCTCCGCGATCTCTCGATAAATTTCACAGTCCCGCCGCGGATCGATAACCGCGGCAACATTGCCGTCACCGATTATATAGGAGAGATGGGCCAGTCCTTCCGATTTGATCTTTTTCAGAAACATCAAGTATCACCCCCTTCTTTAATGAGAATTTATCTATTTCGGCAGTTTGTTATTACCTAAATTGAGCGATTCTATGCGGCGAACTGCACCAATCTTTTGCGTCCGAACGGATATTGAAAATCCTCGCCATATCTCCTGGATATGGCTGCGGTTTTCGCAACCCGTCGGCCAGCAAAATCTTAGCACATTTCATCCGCAATAATCGCTCAACTTAGGTATTATGGATTCCGGAACCGGGAGTTATCACTTTTAAATATCTCTTATCTTCGGCCTGCCGTCGATAGTTGCGTTCCCCTTTTTGTTGACTTTATTCTACTCCGGTCCGGAATGAAATGAGCAAGGGGGTTCCTTCGCGGTCAGTCCCGGGGGGATTCCGCGGGGATATGACGCAGCAATAGCGGCCTCCCCAGTCCGGACGTGAGGACCAGGAAAGCGAGGAAGATCAGGGCGTAAGGGTCGGTATCCAGCAAGCGGTCGATGAGCGCGGCCGAGGCGGCGGCATCGGCCAGGGCGCCCATTCCCGTTATTAATCGTTTTTCGGCCCGTTCCCGAAAGGCGATCGCGTAGACAATGGCAAAGGTGAAAAGAAAGGCCAGACTGGCCGCTTCTACCAGTATGGATAAGGTCTCGACAGTGGCCAGATCCGCCGCCATTATCCCCAGACCGTTCACTGCCCGATCAGGGATCCCGTTGCGATTCCGGTGATCCAGGACAGCCGGCAGTCTCCCGTCCGTCGCTGCTTCGTGGGTGAGCCGGGCGATTGCGAAGAGGGTAGAGTTAATGGCGGAACCTGTAAAGAAGGCGGCGGCGACAGTGACGACGATCAGCCCGATGATTCCAAAAGCCTGCTTGCCGGCGATGTTGAGCGCGACTTTCTCGTTTTGGACCACCCGGTCAGCTCCGATCAACATAGTGGTGCCGAGTGCCGCGGTCACATAGACGGCGATTACGGCGATGATGGCGGTCAAAACCACCTTGGGCAGGACTACATTGGGTCGATCGATATCCTCTTAGTCATAAGCAAGGAGTTGAAAATATTCATAGGCCATAAAGACGGAGGCCGCTCCAAATAATGCTGCGCCGAGGCCAAAAACAGGTACACCACGTGATAACAGCGGCGGATCCCAGTGAGCTATCCCCCAGGCGACCGGCCCCGCGTCCCACAAAACTGAGCCAGGCCCAGGCCTCTGCTGTCCGGATCAGCACCCCGAGAGTCGAGAAGATGCCACCGCCGACCATCCCACCTACGGCCATTGCTCAGGTCTGGTTGAAACCAAGCTTTTTCCGGGACCGCTCCAGTATCTCCACTTTATGTCCGCCTACCGCGCTTAAAGCTTGGAGGATAAGCGGGGGGGTTGTTCGAGACCTGCTTCTAAAAAAATCATCGTTAACCCGGCCGCCAAGCTCCCTGCGCAACGGAGAAGTTTTCGGGAAGAACTTGCTATAATCGACGGGTGGAATCCGCGGCGCGGAATGGTGATTTTGCTCTGCCGGAGCGAATGCCCCCTCGGGACGGTTGAGTTCTTTCCTCAGACCGCCACGATGGTTCCCGTGAGGGGAGCACTGACTGTCTTGTTTTTTTTTATATATTTTTTCAACGTGTCAATGGCATTAACGTCGAGCTTTTCGCGGTCGTGGCCGTACTTGGCCGGTACCCCCTGAGCGGTAACAAATACCGCGTCATACGTTCGGTCCTTCTCCAGAAGTCTCCCTTGAATAAAGAAAGTCTGGATTCTCTCACCGAAGGGGTTTTCGATCTTGAAGTAGAGGTTGATACCCAGGCAACGCTTCACGTATCCTCCCATCTGTTCGTAAGGGTCTCTGGCGAAAGTTCTCTCTAAATTCTCCTCCATCATCTCCTCAAGTTCACGTCCGGTGATTTTTACCCGGGAAATCGGCGGGTTGACGGGGATTATGTTCCAGAGATCGTTTTCGGTTATGTCTCCGGGAGGAATAGGAGCGCCATATCTCCAGCCGTTGGAGAAGGCCAGTCCCGCACCCGTATAATCAGACAGACTCTTCAGCAAAAGATTATCCATCGTGCTTTCCAAGACCAGATTTCGGTTCAAACCGGTCCTGGTCCTGCCCAGAACCCGGTTCAGTTTTTCCCGGTAGGGAGCCAGCGTTTTATCTACCAGGGCCTTCATTTGTTCATCTTCTGGGATCGTCTCGTCCAGCACTACCAATTCGTGCCTATATTCCTTAACTTTTTTATCTTCGACGGACACGTCCAGCCTGCCCAAAAACGACCCGTGGCAGCCCGACTGGATGATGATGGTCTCGTTTACTTTCGCAGGTTCATACACTCGGTTGTGGGTGTGGGCGCTGAGTAGGATATCTATCCCGTCAACTTCGCCCGCCAGCTTTAACTCCTGAGGGAAACCCAGATGAGAGATAATCACCACCAGATCCGCCTGTTCCTCCTTCCTGACCTTCTCTATATAGTGGGGCAACTCTTCATTTCCCAGCGTGAAGTATATCCCCTCGCTGTAGTGATCGGGCATAACTTTATCCACGATCGTGGCGGCGATCCCGATCACCGCCACCTTCATCCCGTTGACCACTTTAATGAGGTAGGGAGGAAAAACCAGATCGCCGGTTTCCCGAGAGTAGCAGTTGATGGCCAACATCGGATAGTTGAGATCTTTCACGATCTCCTTGAATCGTTGCAGGCCGTAGGCGAACTCCCAATGGGCCGTCATCGCGGCGATTCCCAACTCTCGCAAGAGGGGAATACAGGCTTCGCCTCTGGTTTTAACCACAGGATAGGTGCCGTGAAAAGTATCCCCGCCGTCCAGGAATAATACGGCGTCTTTCCTTTCCCGACGGATATCTTTCAGATAGCGGGCAATCCGGGCTAGGCCTCCGGCGCGGATGTACTGAGGGCGTCCGCCATCCCAGAAGTGTTCCCAGTGTTCTTCGAGGTAGCCGTGAAAATCGTTCATTTCAACAATAGTAATTTTCTTTTCCGCCATTGCTTCTCTCCCCCGGAAATCTATTTTACTTGAACGAGACAGTTTTCCGTTGTCGAGTACTGAGTCTTCATTTTTGGCCCAAACGCCTTTTGGGCTGGAATCGTTTCATTACCGGTTATGATCCCGAATGAGGCCAATCCCGCACAGATCCGTTTTTTCTCATTTACTGACTATTATCTGCCTGATAGCGATCCTGGTCATTCACGGTCTCCTGATCAGAAGACATCTCCGGGCGCCGCACGGCGATGGCCGCAGCGGTCTCTGGGTGGTGCTGGCGGAGTTGGCGGCCAAAAAAAGTCAACCAAATCACCGTCTCCCAAGAACGCAGCTGGAAAGCGGACCTTCTGGTATCCGCCGAAGATCCGGGGAAAATAGCTGGTTTCTCGGACCTGATCACTTCCCTTGCTTTTCCTAAAGGCTTTGTCAAGATCATCGGCCTGACCGGAAAGAGCAAGGAGGAAGAACTGAAAGAGAAGCTTCCGGGCCGCGTTGGTGCTGGCCGGACAGGAATTCTTCCCGCAGTATACCACCACGGTCATCCCCGGTTTTAGCCGGGAGCCGGCGGTTTTAGCCAACTCCTCCAGGGGGAGATTTATCTCCCCGGGGATGTGGCGGTCGCGGTACTGGTCGGCGGAAAGCACCTCCGCCAGCTGGAAAGGTTCCTCGTTCAGTTTCATCTCCAGCAGGCCTTCCAGGGAGAGCAAGCGTAGTTTAGCCATCTTGTTTTTTTCATCTTATTCCTCTTGGATCAGATACCCTCTATTCCGAATAACCCGCCGATCTTTTCCAGCAGGTAATCGGGATCGAGCTCCTCCAGTTCTGCTCTTTCCCCGTATCCGTAGAGGGCAGCGGCGGTGGCGGTACCGGCCTCCTTCCCAGCTTGGATATCCTCGGACATATCCCCCACCATCAGGGTACGGCCGGGGTTTAACTCCAGTCGTTGTAGGGTATCCGCCAGGGGACAGGGGGAGGGCTTGCGACAGTCTTCTTCGTCGCCGCCGACGACGATCGAGAAATACTCCGCGATCCCCAGGCGGTCGAGGATATAATCGACCAATTTCTTCCGGCCGTTGGAGAGGACGGCCAGTCTCTTCCCCTCCAGGCGTTCGAGGGTTTCCGTTACCTCCGGGTAGAGCTCGCCGGCGCCTTCCGGGTCCTGGAAACGGTACTCGGTGAAATATTTCACCGCCCCCTCGACCAGGTCGTCGCGATCCCTCCCCACCGCCTGCCGGAGCATATCCCTTACCCCGCCCCCGACAAAACTTCTCACCTCTTCCGGCCGTCGGGGGGGAAGGACGAGCCGCTCCAGGGCGTAATTCACCCCCCGGACGATCGCCGGCAGGGTATCGACCAGGGTGCCGTCGAGATCGAAGACTATGGCCGCGATTTCCGTCATAGTTTCACGCCGGACCCGGACTCAGCGGGCGGTGTAGCCCCCGTCGATCACCAGCTTGCTGCCGGTCACCAGGGCGACTTTATCCTTTACCCGATCCATTTTCTGTCTCCTTTATTCTCAGATATTCGCGTTAATCCCCATTTGGACCCGCAGTTCGGAGAAGATCGTCCTGATCCTGACTTCTCTATCCGTTGAGGTCGCCCGCAGGGCCTTTTTCGATTGGTCGCCGTTGTCCGCCGTCAGAAGCCTGTCCATTATGGGAACGGCCGTCTCTCCGTGCCCTTGGCCGGAAGCGATCTGCCTGCTTTCATCGATGGCTATAGCCTTTCCCTTCTTAGCCGGGAAGTACCGGCAGTGGCGGCAACCGGTTCAACTCAGTCCCTTCCCGGACCATATCTTATCCCTATACCTATGCCCATCCCGGATTATCCCCGGGCGAAAAGATCGTCCAGCTTGACCTTGAACTTCTCGGCGGCGTCGGATACCGAAGCTTTCAAACTCTCCCAGCTTCCTTCGCCGGCGGATTCCATTCCCTTCATCTTCGCGACCACCTCGTCCCGCTTCGCTTTCAAGTGATCGAGGTGGCGATAGACTTCAATCTCGCCTTCGGCCGCTTTCTTGTCGGCCCGGGCCTGCAGCTCGTCGATTTTTGCGTTCCACTCATCCAGCTGGGCCTGCATCTTCTTCTGATAGGCTGCCTTGGTGTCCATAGTATCTCCTTTCCGGTTTTCGATTTTCAGTTTATCCCCGGTCGGCCGGATCGGGCGCCAGAGATCAGGAATTCTCTCCGTCGAGGTAATCCTCTACCGATTGATACGCCTGGTTCAACTCCTCGATCGCGGTGCTCATTGCCGACTTGATCTCATTCCAGCCTTCTTCCCCGGCAGCGGCGCCTTGGGCTTTCATCCGGGCCAACTCCTTCTCCGCCCGGCTCCACTTCTCCCGGAGAGTATCCACCAGGGCTTTCCCCTCGGCCCGGCTATCCGCTGACAGGTCTTTCGCATTTTTCCGGATGGCCTGGAGTTTGTTTTTGAAACCGTCCATATAATTGTCAATCCGTTTCTCCAAGCCGGCCTTGGCTTCCGCGTCTGTCTGGCTGGATTTCAGTCCCAGGTAAACGGCCGCGTCGTTATAGGCCTGCTCGGCTGAGTTGGCGGCGGCGGCGGCGGCCGATTTCATCTTCTCCCAAGCTTTTTCGGTTGTACCGGATTTCTTCTCGTCCTTCATCCGGCCGTAGTCCTTAAAAGCCCGGTCCCATTCTTTCTGGGCCCGGTCGATCT
>CAYXKT010000125.1:0-8350 GCA_964465735.1 uncultured bacterium | reverse complement strand
AAACCGAATTTCCAATTGAGATTGTCCTTGAGTTTAATATATTGACATATTTTTTCAAGAGAGTGAGGCGTGATTCTCATTGAAAATAAAACGCGACCAGGTCGTTGCCAGGAGGGACGACAAAGTAATCTGTTTAATCTGTGATTAGATTGCTTCGTCACTCCGTTCCTCGCTATGACATATTCCATTCAATTTGAGGGTTGCCTCCAGGCACTGATTATAGCGGAAGAACTGCCGGGACCAAAACTATTTTCTCCAATTCAGCTGATTGCCCCCTCGATATAGCTCCGGGTCAGTTCCCGGCGGGGGGCGGAGAAAAACTCTTCGGACAAGCCGGCCTCTATCACCTCGCCCAGATAGAGAAAGATCACGTAATCGGCCAACCGGCGGGCCTGGCGGAGGATGTGGGTGACGATCACGATCGTGTAGTCCTTCTTCAGAACTCGGAACCGCTCCTCGACCGCGGCGCTGGATCGGGGATCAAGGGCCGAGGTCGGCTCGTCTCCAAGGATGATCTCCGGTTCCACCGCCAGCCCCCGAGCCAGACAGAGGCGCTGCTGCTGACCAACCGAAAGGCGGGAGGCGGGGCTATGGAGTTTCCCCCGGACCTCCTCCCAGAGCTGGGCCTCCCGGAGCCGGTTCTCGACCAGGGCGCCGAGCCGGGTTTTATCCTTCAGTCCGTGGATCCGGGGACCATAGGCGACGTTATCAAAGATCGACATCGGGAGGACATAGGGGGTCTGGGAGAGCAGGCCCATTTTCTTGCGGACCTCGGTCACCTCGGCCCCCGGCCGGTAGATATCCTCCCCATCCACCTCGATCGCCCCGGTAATGCAAACGCCCTCGACCAGTTCCAGCATCCGGTTAAAGGACTTGAGCAAGGTGGACTTCCCGCAGCCGGAAGGCCCGATGATCGCGGTGATCTTCCGGGCGGGGATGGAGAGGTTGATTTCTTTCAAGGCCTGTTCCCGGCCATAATAGACGTTAAGGTTCCTGACCCGAAGATGAGGGATTTGATTCATATTTTGCTCTCCGACTGCGTTGTTGGTATATTAGAACCGGTGTCTGGAAGCGGAGGGATCATCGATTACCGCCTTGATCCCCGGCACTCCAGCACTCTGCCACTCCATCACTCCATCCAGTTAACCCCATCGGCCGGGCTCCAGCTTACTTGACGATATTTCTCGTAAATTTCCTGGTCAGCCGGCGGGCGATAAGACTGATCGCGAGGATGATCGCGGTCAGGATCAGAGCCGAAGCGTAGGCTCGGTCCTGAACCTCGGGAAAGGGGGTGCCGAGCTGAAAGAAGACCGCCAGGGGCAGGGTAGCCGCCGGCCGAAAAAGCGAGACCGGGATAGAATCGGAGAAACCGGCGGTGAAGATGACCGAGGCGGCGTCTCCAATCCCCCGGCCGAAAGCAATCAGGATCGCGGTCAGAATCCCCGGCAGACACTGCCGGATCACTACCTTGAAGGAGGTCTCCAACCTGGTGGCCCCAAGCGAGTAGGAGGCGGTAA
Organism: uncultured bacterium; assembly: GCA_964465735.1. GTDB lineage: Bacteria > Auribacterota > Erginobacteria > Erginobacterales > Erginobacteraceae > Erginobacter. Next base: position 6,833 of record CAYXKT010000125.1, on the reverse strand, counting down.
AGAGACCCACCGGCATCATCCGGATCGATTCGTCCATTGCCCGGCACATAATCGGGAAGATCAGCAAAGCGACAGCGATAATCCCCCCCAGAAGCGAGGCCCGCAGGCCAAAGGCGAGCAGGAGAGTAAAACCGAAAGCTCCGTAAACAATCGAGGGAACCCCCCAGAGGACGTCAAGAGAGAAACGGACCGCGGCCGCCAGCCGGGAACCCCGCCGGATATAAAGATTGAGATAGATCGCCACCGGCAGGCTGAACAGAAGGGCCAGGACAGTCGCCCCACCGGTCAGATAGAGGGAGCCGACAATAGCATTGAGGATCCCTCCCTCCTTTCCTAAGTAATATCCACCCTGGGGGGTCTGAGTGATCATCGCCAGATCGAGGGAGGAGAGGCCCTTGACCAGGACCGTAATCAGGATCCAGAGCAGACATCCCAGAACAACCGCGGTCGCGGTGACCATCAGGATCCGGGCCACGATCTCTTCTATGGAGCGGCGGGACATTTTATTCAATCCTTTTCTCTACCTGGACCAGGACCATCCGGGAGAGCACGTTAAAGAAGACCACCACCAGCAGCAGGACCAGGGCCGAGAAGAGCAGTGCCGAATCGTAGAGCGGGATCGAGAGCATCTCGCCGTAGTTGTTGGCAATCAGGGCCGGAAGCGGATAGGCCGGGTCAAAGACAGAATGGGGGACCCGGGCGACATTCCCGGCCACCATCAGCACGGCCATCGTCTCCCCCAGGGCCCGCGATACCCCGAGGACAACGGCGGCGATGATCCCGGGAAAGGCTCGCCGGACCACCACGTGCTTGACCGTCTGCCAGTTAGTCGCCCCTAAAGCCAGGGAAGCTTCCCGCACCCCCTGGCGGACGGAACCGAGTACCTCCAAAGAAACGTGAATGATCACCGGAAAGATCATAATCGCCAGGACCACTCCGGCGGCCAGTACGGTATATCCGCTGGAGGAAACTCCAAAAAAGGGGGCGAGCCGCTTCTGGATCAGGGGGACGATCACCAGTACCCCCCAGATCCCGAAGACCACCGAGGGGATCCCGGCCAGAAGATCAATCAGGGGCTTGACCCACTCACGGAAACGGAGGGGGGAATACTCGGAAAGAAAGATCGCGGTCAGCAGGCAGAGGGGAACAGCGATCAGGACTGCCACCCCGGTCACCCAGAAAGTGCCGGCGATAAAGGGGAAGAAGCCAAACTCCCCCTTCAGCGGCCGCCAGGAGGAAGAGAAGAGGAGGTCAACAAGGGAGTAGTCGGCCAGAACCGGCCGCGACCGGATGTAGAGCCCAACGCCGATAATCACTATCAGCAGAGAGCCGACTATGGTGAGAAAGAGCAGAAACCTCCCCGCCAACCGGTCAAAAAATATCCTCTTTTTCTGACGCGCCATCAGTCCGGTTCCGTCTCCGATCCGGGGAAGGCGAGTTTTTCCCGGCCGGCTTTTAGTTTCTCCATCGCCAGATCGATGTAGCCGGCCTCCTCGACATAAACCTGGCCTTGACTGAGGGCCCAGTCCAGAAAGACCCGGACCGGCTCTCTTTTCGGCAGTCCCCGGGAGACCAGGTAAAGATCGCGGGCCGGAGGCGACGGATAGCGGCCAGCGGCGATAGCCGAGGTGATCTGGGCCAGCTCGCTGTAGAAATCTTCCTCCGGATCCACCCGGCCGTTACCGTCCAGATCGATCGGGATCACCATCAAACCCCCGACCGGCAACCCGGTCTTCAGATCATAGACATAGTTAATATTATTGAAACCGATCCCGCCGAAATCACGCCGGATCGCCTGGGCCAGACCAGGGTCACCGAAGACCCCCACTCCCTGGAGATCCTCCTGTTCCCCGCCTAAATAGTTGGCCCAGATCGCGGCCGCCCCGCAGGCATCAGAACGGGTATAAACGGTCAGCTCCGGGACCCGTCTCAGCTCCGGCGGAGCCGGCCAATCTTTCTTCTCGCCCCGGATCCAGACCGCGATGAACTCCTCTCGAGTCATCCCCCGCCGGCGGATCAGATCCGCGACCGGATTCTCCAGGTTCATCACCGGGACCACCGCGTCTCGGGCCACCGCCACCGCCACCGCCCCCTGCTCAAATTCGGCCGGGTGGACTTCCCGGGAGACCATACCCAGGTCGGCGATCCCACCCAGGGCATCGGCCATTCCTTTGCCCGCCCCGCCGGCCGAGACATCAATACGGACCGCGGGGTAGAGCTTTTTAAACTCCTCAGACCAGCGAACCATCAGCGGGTAAAGCGCCCAGGCCCCGGAGACAGTGATCGTCCCCTCCAGTTCGCCCGGAGCAGTCCGAGGACCGCATCCGGGAGTCAAGACCAGCAAAATCGCGGTGGTGATAACGGCAATCCCGCTTTTTATTATTCCTTTCATCCTGATCCCCTCCCCTTTCATCGCGTCAAAATAATAACCGCCGAGAACACAAAATTCACAGGGAGAATTAGTGTCTAAACGAAAACCTCCAATCGCATCGCATTGGTCATTGCGGGGTTTGCGTTCAGACCCTTTATAGTCTCCCGACATTACAGGTCGGAATATTCATCAGCGGCCGGCGATATCGGCCAGAGTCCTCGCTTCCAGAATGTCAGCGATCGCCTCCCGGACCTCCCCCATCACCAGCCTCAGCCCACAGCCTTCCTCCCGAGGACAACGGATCAGGGCCGTCCGGGAGACACAGCGCAAGGGAGCCAGCGGCCCATCGATCAATCTAACTACCCGGGCGACCGAGACAGTCTTGGGGTCCTTCAGCAGGCGGTAACCACCGGCAGCGCCCCGGGTGCTCTCCACTAACCCGGCTCTCCGCAGTTCGAGAAGAATCTGCTCGAGAAATTTCCTTGGGATCTGCTCTTCCTCGGCGATCACCCGGATCGCCAACGGTCCTTGCCCCCAATGCCGAACCAGACAGCTTAAGGCCCGGAGGGCGTATTCACCTTTTTTTGAAAGTTTCACAATGGTCACTCTAAGGAAATAGGGGGGTCAATGCAAGATAATAATACTATCTCTATAGACTTTGTCGTATATAGAGGCTTGCTGGCAGCCGCGAAGAATTATCTTGAGAGGGGTTCGGCTTGAGAGCCGGGCAAACAGCCGAGTCAGGCCCGCACAATCCGCGCTTTGGTCCGGCCGGCTGAGGCCATCGCGTTGCGGGTATCGACCACCAGCCTGGCGTGGCGACCGATCAGACGGTAATCGACTGAGCGATGGTCGGTGGCGATCAAAACGGCGTCCAACTCCTCAAGCAGTTCCGGGGTCAGGTCCTGGGAACGCTTCCGAAAGCGATACTTCCGGGTCCGGGGGAGGACCGGGACATAGGGGTCGTGATAGCTGACCCGGGCCCCGGCGGCTCGGAGCAGCTCGATCAGTCTCAAGGCGGGAGACTCGCGAAGATCGTCAACATCTCGCTTATAGGCCACCCCGAGGATGAGCACCCGGCTTTTTTTCAGACTCTTTTCGTCCTGGTTGAGAGCTTTCTGAAGGCGGTCGATCACCCGATCCGGCATCGCGGTATTGATCTCCCCGGCCAGCTGGATGAACCGGGTAGGGATATCAAATTCTTTGGCCCGCCAGGTCAGATAAAAAGGATCGATCGGGATACAATGCCCGCCGAGACCGGGGCCGGGGTAGAAGGGGGTATAGCCAAAGGGTTTGGACGAGGCGGCCGCGATCACTTCCCAGATATCGATCCCCATCTTTTCAAAGACAATCTTCAGCTCGTTGACCAGGGCAATGTTGACCGAGCGATAGATATTCTCCAGCAGTTTGGTCGCTTCCGCGACATCGGGACTGGAAACCGGGATCGTCTTCGGGACAATGACGTCATACAGTCTTCGGGCCAGGATCAGGGAATCCCGGTTCAGACCGCCCACCACCTTGGGGATGGAAGCGGTAGCAAAATCCGGATTGCCGGGATCTTCCCGCTCCGGAGAAAACGCGAGGAAGAAATCCTTCCCTGCCTTCAATCCGGTTTTTTCCAGGCCGGGTTTCACCACCTCCCGGGTTGTCCCGGGATAGGTGGTACTCTCGAGAACAATCAATTGGCCCGGGGTAAGATACTGAGCAATGGTCTCAACCGTGGCCTGGATATAACTCATATCCGGGTCCTGATGGGGGGTCAGCGGGGTAGGGACACAGATCAGGATGCAATCCATCTGCCGCAAAAGCCGAAAGTCGTCAGTGGCCGAGACCACATCCTCCTGGTGAAGCTCGCGGATGGCAGCCGGTTGGATGTGCTTAATATAGCTCCGGCCGGCCAGAATATCCTCCACCTTCTCCCGGTCGAGATCGAAACCAGTTACCGGGAACCGAGCCCGGGCGAACTCAATCGCCAAGGGAAGGCCGACATAACCCAGACCAATCACGCCGACCGAGGCCGAGTGCGCCTCGATCCTTTTCCGCAGCCTTTCGGTCCGGGGATTCTTCACGCGACTTCTTCCCGGTCAGTTTTATTCCTGCGCGGCGGCGGGGGGAAACTGCCCCTGGCCGACTGGCGGCGGCGCAACCGGCTGAAAACCCGGCTCATACTGGATGTCGGCGCCCTTCCGGAGGTTTCTCAGATAATCCCCGATCACCTGCTGCTGTTTCTGGTTGGTCAGGTAAATCCCGATCTGTTCCGAGATTTCCTCCAGCGGGACCGTACCGGCTTCGCGCTTATCACTGACCTGGATCAGGTGATAGCCAAACTGGGTCTCAACGATATCGCTGATCTCCCCGGGCTCCAGGGCAAAGGCCACCTCTTCAAAGGCCGGGATCATCTGACCACGACCAAAGTACCCCAGGCTTCCGCCCTGGGAGGCGGAACCGGTATCCTGTGAAGTCTCACTGGCGACTTCCGCGAAATCCTCTCCCGCTTCGATCCGGGCCTGGATCGCCTCGATCTGGGCCAGCTTGGCGCTCTTCTCTTCCTCGTCCTCGCTGGTCGCGGCCTGGATCAGGATATGGCTGGCTTCAACCTGCTCCGGCTGCTCAAACTGGTCCGTATTGGCGGCATAAAATTCTTCAATCTCTTCATCAGTTGACTCCAGATCCTCAGGAAACTGAGCCTCAACCAGCTGCTGAATCATCAGGTTACGCCGGATATCATCCTTTAAGACATCGGGAGTCAGACCGGACAGCCCCAACTGGGATTCAAAGGCCGCCCGGCTGGGAAACTGGGCCACGATCTCTTCAAGCTGGGCATCGACCTCTTCACCGGTGGGATTAATCTCCTGTCTGACGGCTTCCCGGTATAACAGATCTTGGTTGACCAGGGCTTCGACGGCCTGCTGGCGGAGCATCGGCTGGAGCTGCTGGAGCTGCTCGGCAGGAACCTGGGCGGCATACTGCTGAAGGAGAGCAGCGAGCTGCTGATTGAGCATCTGACCGGTGATCACCGTCCCATTCACCCGGGCGACTACGGCTTCCGGGGAAAGCGTTCCACCCTCCTGGAGTGACTCCGAAGGCAGGGGGGCCGCTTCTTCTTTTTTGCCGCATCCGGAAAATAAAATCCCGGAGGCTAATGTAACCATCATCAATACGCGCGCTGTCTTTTTCATATTTGCTCCTTAGCTGATTATCAACTATTGCTGTTATAATTCCCCAATTCGACAAAGGTAAATATCTACCATCTCACTGCTTGGAAGTCAAAGGCTAAAATCGGTTATTTACATAATTAGACGCATAGGGTAAAGTAAGTGTTCAAAAGTTTAAGGATTCAGGCGGCCGAATACGATTTCACTCCCGCTTAAATTTTTGATCGAACAAGCCACTCTACAAGGAGGCTGGAGATGAATATTTCCCGAGGCGCCCTCTGGGCGATCCTGATCGGTTTCTTTGTCCTCACCGGCACGGCCATAGTCCTGGTCAACAAGAACGTTTACTGGTCCGAATCAGATGTCGTGGAATACGAGACCGAGCAGGTCCTGGATGTCTGGTAGTGGTCTCCGGTTTCCCCCGGTTAAAATATCCCAAGAAACTTCTTCCGCTTCTCCCGCTCCAAACTCTCACGACAACGGTTGAGCTGTCGACTGTAGAGCGCTGAGCGTCCCCTGACCCGTCTGGCGGTCTCCAGCAGCCAAGTTTTATCCCGATAAGATCTCCGATTGTACCCCCCGTGTCCTTCGTGATAGGCCAGGTAAAGCTTATAGGGGTCATTTTTTGAGATTCCGCAGAGCTTCTGGCTGCGGTCACAGTACCAGCCGATGAAATCCACCGCGTCACCAAACCGGTTCCGGACAGCAGATGTATTCCCGGTTTCACTACGATAGATATCCCAGGTACCATCGAGAGCCTGAGGATAACCATAAGCGGTCGAGGGCCGGGAACCGGGGATAAAACCGAGGATTTTCTTCCGCTTCGGGCGCGCGTTCGACCGGAAAGAAGATTCCTGGTGGATGATCGACATCAGGGTCGGGATCGGTACCCGCCACTTGAGGTAGGAATCCTTGGCTTGCCGATACCATTGCGGTCGTTCGGCAAAGATCGAGCAGAGATCGTTGATATTCGTAGGCGGGGCTGTCGCGCATCCGGCCAGGAACAAGAATAGACCGGCCAGACCCCAGAGTTGATATCGAAATTTTCGCATTTTGATAGGAACATAAATTGTTTCCGGACCGAAGGGACAGAATATCTCCAGGCAGGATAACAGGATCTAGGGGATTGTTTTAACCTAAGTTGAGCGATTATTGCGGATGAAATGTGCTAAGATTTTGCCGGCCGACGGGTTGCGAAAACCGCAGCCATATCCAGGAGATATGGCGAGGATTTTCAATATCCGTTCGGACTCAAAAGATTGGTGCAGTTCGCCGCATAGAATCGCTCAATTTAGGTTAAACCTAAG
>CAYXKT010000124.1:0-8394 GCA_964465735.1 uncultured bacterium | reverse complement strand
CTTAGGTTAAACCTAAATTGAGCGATTCTATGCGGCGAACTGCACCAATCTTTTGAGTCCGAACGGATATTGAAAATCCTCGCCATATCTCCTGGATATGGCTGCGGTTTTCGCAACCCGTCGGCCGGCAAAATCTTAGCGCATTTCATCCGCAATAATCGCTCAACTTAGGTTAAAGTATTATCTCCGGAACGGACCGGAAACCTGAATATCATATCTCGTTTTCGCCGCCGCCGCACCAGAAACTATCCTCCTCTCCGCCTCGGCCTGGCCGGCTAACTTTGGTTTGACAGGGTTTAACCGGCTTTGTTAATATCTCCATTCCTTACCCGAGCCTTGCCGGGCAAGATTTTAACCCTCGATAATTTCCTTTTACCAAAGAGAGTACGATGACCCAGAAACACGATTACAAGCCGACTTTGAACCTTCCCCGGACTTCGTTCGGGATGCGGGCCGATCTGGCCCGGAAGGAGCCGGAATATCTCGCCCGCTGGGCGGAGCAGGACCTCTACGGCCGGATCCGCCGGGCCCGGGCGGGCCGGGAAAAATATACCCTCCACGATGGTCCTCCCTATCCCACCGGCGATCTCCATATCGGGACCGGGATGAACAAGATCCTGAAGGATTTTATTGTCCATTTCCAGACAATGAACGGATTCGACGCCCCCTATATCCCCGGCTGGGACTGCCACGGTCTTCCGATCGAGCACAAGGTGATGACCGCTTTAGGCGAGCAGGCGGAGCAGCTTCCTCCGGCCGAGATCCGTCGCCGCTGCCGGGAATTCGCCCTTGGTTATGTCGAAACGAATCGGAAAGAGTTCCAGCGTCTGGGCTGTCTGGGAGATTGGGAAGATCCTTACCTGACCATCAACCCCGCCTATGAGGTGGCGGTTCTGGAAGTCTTTCGGATGATGGTCGAGCGGGGTTATGTTTACCGGCAGCTCAAACCCATCCACTGGTGCGGTTCCTGCCGCACCGCCCTGGCCGAGGCGGAACTGGAGTACCAGGATCGGAAGGATATCTCGATCTATCTCCATCTCCCCCTTTCCTCGCCGCTTTCCGATTTCTTCCCCGGAGAGGAAGACGGTCCGGCCTCGATCCTGGTCTGGACCACCACCCCCTGGACCCTCCCCGCCAATCGGGCGGTGGCGGTCAATCCGAACTTCACCTACTCCCTGATCTCCTATCGGGATTCCACCGGTGGCCGGGAGCGGACAATGATCCTGGCCGCCGAAGCGGTAGAACGGGTCGCCCGGGAGACGGGGATCGATTCCTGGACCGTCCGGGCGAAAATCTCCGGAAAAAACCTGCTTGATCTCCGCTACCTCCACCCCTGGGAGGAGCGGGAATGCCCGGTGATTGGTGCCGACTACGTCAACCTGGAGGAGGGGACCGGATGCGTCCATACCGCCCCCGGCCACGGCCAGGAAGACTATATTTCGGGGAGAAAATATGGCCTGGAGATCGTCAGTCCGGTTGACGAGCGGGGAGTATTCACTGATGAGGTCAGCGGGCTTTGCGGGCTCCCGGTGCTGGCGGCCAACGAGCGGATTGTTGAGGAACTGGAGAAGAAAAAACTTCTTCTGGCCCGGCGGGATATCGTTCACTCCTATCCCCATTGCTGGCGGTGCCGCCAACCGGTGATTTTCCGGGCTACCCGGCAGTGGTTTGTCTCACTGGAGCATCGGGATCTCCGCCAGCAACTGCTCCAGGAGATTGAACAGGTGCAATGGCTGCCGGACTGGGGCCATACCCGGATCCGGGGGATGCTGGAGAGCCGGCCTGACTGGTGTATCTCCCGGCAGCGGACCTGGGGGGTGCCGATCCCGGCTTTTTATTGCCGTTCTTGCGGGAAGGAAATGCTGGATCTGGAAGTGATTGATTATGTGATCGAGATTTTTCGGAAGAGAGGTTCCGATTCCTGGTTCGAGCTCTCTTCGGCCGAACTGCTCCCGGAGGGTCAGACCTGCCCCGGCTGCGGCGGCGGAGAATTCAACAAGGAAAATGATATCTTCGATGTCTGGTTCGAGTCGGGGTCATCCCACCGGGCGGTGGTGATCGAGGACCCCCGGCTTTCCTTCCCGGCCGACCTTTATCTTGAGGGGACCGATCAGCACCGGGGTTGGTTCCAGCTTTCGCTTCTGCTCTCGGTGGCGACCACCGACCGGGCCCCCTTTCGCTCGGTCCTTACCCACGGCTTTGTGGTTGATCAAAACGGGGAGAAGATGTCGAAGTCGCGGGGCAATTTTATCTCGGTCGCCGCCGCTTTGAAGAAATTTCCGGCCGATATTCTCCGGCTCTGGTTTGCTTCCATCGATTATCGCAAGGATATCTCGGTCTCCCTTGATTTGATCAAGCAGACCGCCGAGGCCTACCGGAAGATCCGCAATACCTTTAAGTACTGTCTGGGTAACCTCGGTGATTTTGATCCCGCTGCTGACGCCGTTGCCCTCGAGGAGATGGACGAGATTGACCGTTGGATCCTTATCCAGGCCGAGGAACTCAAAGAACGGGTAACCGAGGCCTACCGGAAGTTCGAGTTTCACCGGGTTTACCGGGAGATCCATAATTTCTGCGTTATCCCGATGTCCTCTTTTTATATGGATGTTCTCAAGGATCGCCTCTATACCTATGCCGCCAAAGGCCGGGAGCGGAGGAGCACTCAGACGGCGCTCCGCGAGGTCACCAACCTCCTGACCCGTCTGCTGGCACCAATTCTGGTCTTTACCGCCGAGGAGGTCTGGGGACATCTCGCCTCCCCTGAAGCTCCGGGTGAAAGTGTTCACCTGATCGATTGGCCGGCCCCGCGGCCGGAGTGGCGGGACGAAGAATTGCAGTGCCGCTGGGAGAAACTTCTCTCCTTTCGGCAGGAAGTTTTGAAATTACTCGAAGAGGTCCGCGGAACGGGAAAGATCGGGACTTCTCTGGAGGCGGAGATCACGGTCGAGGTCTCCGACCCGGAGTGGGAGAGCCTCCTCTCCGCTTATCGGGATATTCTGGACAAGATCTGTATTGTCTCCGGAGTGAAGCTGCGCGCGGTAACCGGGGAAGATTTCAGCCCTTCGGCCCGGTCCACGGAAATTCCCTCGATTCGCCTCCAGGCCGCCCGAGCTGCGGGAGCGAAGTGTCTGCGCTGCTGGAAGTATTCGACCACGGTCGGTGATTGGCCGGAGCATCCCGGGGTCTGCGCCGAGTGCCGGGGACAGATGGGGTGATGCTGACGGCGATTACAGCTCTGTTAATTATCGTGGCTGACCAGGTCAGCAAATGGGCGGCTATCGATATCCTCTCCGCCGAGCCCGGGGAGAGGATTGTACTCATCAAACATTTTTTCGCCCTGACCCTGGTCTATAACCCGGGGGCGGCTTTCGGGATCCTTCCCCAGTACAATCATCTCTTTGTTATCCTCTCGATCCTGACCGTGGCCGCTCTCCTGGTATTTTTCCGGAGTTTCTTTGCCGCCGCCCGGCTATCCCGGTTCGCCGGCGGGCTGATTCTCGGCGGGGCGATCGGGAACCTGATCGATCGGTTGCGGTACCAGAAGGTGGTCGACTTCTTTGATTTTCAGTTCGGCAACTACCATTGGCCGGCCTTTAATATCGCCGATAGCGCGATCTGCGTCGGGGTCGCGCTCTTGCTGGCCGCTGTCCTTTTCGGGAAAGTCGGGTCCGGACCGGGTCCCGTCATCCCCGGGGAATAAATTTGGTTTCGGCTCCCTTCCCGACGCCGCTCCCGGCTTGAAGACCCAATGCCCCCAACCGTTGAAATTATCGCCGACCCGGAATCTACTGGGACTCGGCTCGATCTCTTTTTGACCTTCCGGCTGGAAGCGTTCTCTCGGAGCCGGTTGCAGAGGATGATTAAAGAGGGCGCTGTTCTGGTGGAAGGACAGACGGCGAAACCGGGTTACCGGCTGACTGGCGGAGAGCGGATTGCCGTCTGTCTGCCGGGTTTAAAAGAGGATCGACCTCGTCCGGAGGAGCTTCCCCTGGATTTTCTCTATCTGGATGCCTCGATCGCCGTGATCAACAAGCCCCCCGGACTCCTGGTCCATCCGGTCCGTCGCGGACAGGGCGGAACCCTGGTTAACGGGCTGCTCTATCATCTCGACTCCCTGCCCGAGACCGGAAACTCCCTCCGCCCCGGCATTGTCCATCGCCTGGACCGGGATACCTCGGGGGTGATGGTCGCCGTGCGTTCCCTGCCGGCTTATCTCAACCTGTTCCGGCAGTTTCGCAACCGGACCGTGGATAAGGAATACCTGGCCCTGGTCCGGGGGAGGCCGCCGCGAAAGGAGGGAGAATGCCTCTTCCCGATCGGTCGTTCCCGGAAACGGAGGACCACGATGTCGGTGCGATACTCCGGCGGCCGTTCGGCTCAAACCAGCTATCGAGTGGAAGAAGAGTTCCCCGGGGTCTCTCTCCTCCGCCTGACGATCCAGACCGGTCGGACCCACCAGATCCGGGTGCACCTGGCCCAGATCGGCTGCCCGGTACTGGGTGACCAGGTTTATGGGAAGCAGCGGGGAGGGGATTTCCCTGTGGTACCTCGACAGATGCTCCACTCATCTTCTCTGGGGATCGACCACCCCGAAGACCGCCGCCGTCTGAAGTGGACCGCGCCGTTGGCGGAAGATATGGCCAAGGTCATCTCCCGGCTGCGGGAAGGATCCTCCCGGTGATGGCCGGCCCTCGAGCTTGACATTAGCCGGCTAATTGTTATGATCCCCTTTTAGCCGCGGGAGACGGGAAAACCAGACAAAGGAAGTTCATATGTACAGTATGACCGGATACGGCCAGGGCAGCGCCCAGGGCAAGGATTTCACCGTCAAGACGGAACTGCAGTCCTATAATCATCGTTTTCTTGATGTCAAGGTCCGGCTGCCCAACGAATACGGCCGGCTGGAGAACTGGCTGTGCAAGAAGATCTCCCGCCGGGTATCCCGGGGCCGGGTCAATGTCTTTGTCGGGTTTCAGCAGAGCGGGGACCGCTACAAGGTTCGGGTCAACGAGGACCTGGCCCGGAAATACTGGAAGGCCTTCCAGCGCCTCCAGGGGGCGGTCCAGGCCAAATCCGACTTCAACCCCGAGGTCCTGATCGGCCTGCCGGGGGTGCTGGAGACTGTCTCCGGACAACCATCGATGACCAGCTTTAGAAAACAGCTGACGGTCAGTCTGGAGGAGGCCCTGGAAAAACTGGTCGGGATGAGGGAGAAGGAAGGCACCCGGCTTCGGGCCGACCTCAACCGGCATCTGAAAATCTTTATCCGCTCGTTTAAGAAAACAAAAGATCGGATCGAGAAGAGGGCACTGGAACCGGTGCCCCGGGAACGAGCGGGGAAGAACTGCTTGGCGGCGGGGAATTATCCGCCCAATGTCGAAGAGGAGATCTCTCGTCTCGAGGGACATCTGGAGCAGTTTTCCGGGTACCTGGACTCCGCCCAGCCGGTGGGCAAGACACTGGAGTTTCTCCTCCAGGAGATGCAGCGGGAGGTGACCACCCTGGGAGATAAGGCCGGAGATTCGCTGATCTCCAGCCAGGTGGTTTTGATGAAGTCGGAACTGGAAAGTCTCCGGGAACAGGCGAGGAACGTGGAATGAAAGGACTGCTCTTTGTTCTCTCGGCTCCTTCGGGAGCGGGAAAGACCACGGTCTGTGAGGCATTGGTCGCAGGGACCGATCGGGTAAAACAAGCCATCACCACCACCACCCGGCCCCCCCGGCTCGGGGAGGCGGATGGGGTGGATTACTTCTTTCTCTCCGAGGCGGCGTTCAAAGAGAAGCTGCAGAGGGGTCGGTTCTTTGAGTATGCCCTGGTTTATGATTACTACTACGGTTCCGGACGGGATTATGTTGAAACTCAGCTGGAAGCAGGGTATGATGTAATTCTGGTGGTTGATGTCCAGGGTGCCCGCTCGATCCGGAAACTGGGGGTGGAGGCGGCCTTTGTTTATCTGCTTCCGCCCTCGCTGTCGGAACTCCGGCGTCGGCTGGAGGGACGCCAGACCGACCGGCCCGAGGTGATTGAGAAGCGCTTCTCCCGGGCCCGGGAAGAACTGGACCATTATCGGGATTATGATTACTGCGTGATTAACGACGACCTTGAGACTGCCGTCGCTGATCTGGACGCGGTGATCCGCGCCGAGCGCTGCCGGGTGAAATATTACCCGGATATTGTCAGAGAGATTACTGAGACCTAAGTTGAGCGATTATTGCGGATGAAACGTGCTAAGATTCTGCCGGCCGACGGGTTGCGAAAACCGCAGCCATATCCAGGAGATATGGCGAGAATTTTCAATATCCGTTCGGACTCAAAAGATTGGTGCAGTTCGCCGCATAGAATCGCTCAATTTAGGTGAAAGCTGAAAAGGAAGAATACTATGCAGAACCTGACCACGGAAAGGTACCTGGAAAAAATCCAAAATGTTTATTCTCTGGTGATTCTCGCCGCCAAGCGGACAGTGGGTCTGACCCGGGGCGAAAAACCCCTCCTGGAAGAACCCCGGCATCGCAAACCGATGATGGTCGCCCTTGACGAGATCGCGTCCGGCAAGATCACGATCGCCCCGCCCGAGGAAATCCCGGATGTCCTTGAAGAAAGTCCCGCAGATAAAATCCTCTGATCCCGCTCTCCCGGGGGTCCCGATCCTGCTCGGAGTCACCGGTTCGATCGCCGCCTATAAGGCAGCGGACCTGGCCAGCCGGTTAGTTCAAGCCGGGGCCGAGGTCCGGACTGTTCTCACCGCTGCCGGGAGCGAATTCATCACTCCATTGACTTTCCAGGCATTGACCGGGAACCCGGTTTATACTGGGATATTCGAAGATCAGCGATCAGGCGATCCGGTTCATATCTCCCTGGCCCGGTTCCCTCAACTGGTCGTGATCGCCCCGGCTTCCGCCGACTTCATCGGCCGGTTGGCCGCCGGGCTGGCCGACGATCTGCTCTCCGCCATAGTGATGGCCACCCGGGCCCCGGTGCTCCTCGCCCCGGGAATGAATAGCAGGATGTACGAAAATCCGATTGTCCAGGAGAATATCCAGCGTCTGCGGAAGTATAAAATGGAGCTGGTCGGTCCGGAGAGCGGTTACCTGGCTTGCGGCGAGCGGGGTAGCGGCCGCCTGTCCTCGGTTGAGAATATCTTCGCCGCGATCACCGCCCGGCTCTCCCGTCTCTGACCCGGACGCTTATCACGCTGGAGAGGATCCGAACTTCTGGTCAGCCGCGGGAAAACGTATATATACTCAGCCTCAAAACGAAAACCTCAAATCACATAGAATCCGTCAGCTGAACAGATTGCTTCGCCGTCTCTGCCGGCAATGACCTGGTTTCGGGGGTTGGCGCGTTGACCCTATTTAACTCCCCGCAGGGGGCAAAACACGATTAACCACGGGTGGGTAGAAGGCAATGGCTGAGAGAACGGGAAAGCCCCCGCGGGGGGGCGGGATTAGGATGAAATTCATCATCACCGCCGGTCCGACCCGGGAGTTCTTCGATCCCTTCCGGTTCATCTCCAATCCGGCTTCCGGCCGGATGGGCTTTGCTCTCGCCCGGGCCGCCCGGGACCGGGGAGCGGAAGTGATATTGATCTCGGGTCCGGTCTCTCTTCCCCCGGTTTCCGGGGTGGAATTTGTTCCGGTAGTTTCCGCCCGCCAGATGGGGGAGGCGATCCTCAAGCATCTTCCCGGAACCGGGGCGGTGATTATGGCTGCCGCGGTCAGTGATTACCGTCCGGCCCGCTATTCTCCCCGGAAGATGAAGAAAGGGGGTGACTCAAAGACAATCTCCCTGGTCCGTAACCCCGACCTTCTCCAGGGACTGGGCGAGAAAAAGGGCGACTTGATCCTGGTCGGATTTTCCGCCGAGACGGAAAATATCGTTGACAACGCCGCGAAAAAGTTTAAGAGTAAGCACCTTGACCTGATCGTCGCCAACGATATCTCCGCTCCCGGTTCCGGGTTTGGCTCAGCGACCAACCAGGTGATTGTGATCGGAGGCGACAGCTCCGGGGAGGAGTGGCCGCTGCTGAGCAAGGACGAACTGGCGGCCCGGCTGATCGAGCGGGTGCTAACGATGAAAGAGGAGAGAGGTTGAAGATGGGGAAGCTCGATTACAAAGATTTCTCTTTCCGGCCTTCTCCCCTGTCCGCTCGGGGAAGACTGAAGTCGATCCCCCCCGTCCGGCATCAGTTTTTTGGCAAGATCGACATATTTCTCTCCCAGAATAACCGGAAATTAGTTAATGTCGAGTCTCACGAGGACTTCTTTCGGGTCTGGTTTACAGAAGGCGGAAACCGGGATTAAAATTAAAGGCCTAAGTTGAGCGATTATTGCGGATGAAACGTGCTAAGATTTTGCTGGCCGACGGGTCGCGAAAACCGCAGCCATATCCAGGAGA
>CAYXKT010000123.1:0-8434 GCA_964465735.1 uncultured bacterium | reverse complement strand
GAAAAAAAGCGTAATCGGTAGTTCCCCCGCCGATATCGATCAAGACCGCCCCCGAATCCTGTTCCTCTTCTCTCATTTCGGGAAAAAGAACGAGGGGATCATCCGGTCATCGTTCCTGATCGATGAGAAGGGTAAAATCGTCAACGCCTGGTACCGGGCCAAACCTCTGGAGACAGTCCCGGCCGCTGAAAAATCCGCCGAATGACTACCTCCCGTTTTCAGAACATAAAGCGGATGATTTTTTTCAGGGTTTTGAGCGGGGTCCGATAGGGCGGATATTTTAATTTCAGATCGCAGCAGAAAGACCTCCGCATCACGCTTTTGTGATGGGAAAAGGTCCGGAACCCGGCCGCCCCGTGGTAGTTCCCCATCCCGCTCTGGCCAACTCCCCCGAAAGGCAGTTCAGGATTAATGATCTGGGAGATGGTGTCGTTGACGCAGATCCCCCCGGAAGATGTCTCCCGGATGATCCGCTGCCGGACACGGCGGTTCCGGGTAAAGAGGTAAAAAGCCAGAGGTTTGGGATAGCGGCCGGTAATTGCCAATGCCTGGTCCAGATGCCGATAGGTCAGAACCGGGAGAATCGGACCAAAGATCTCTTCTTCCATCAGGGGATGATCCGGCGATTCCAGAGAAACCACCGTCGGGGCCAGATATTTTGCCTCCGGATCGCATTCGCCGCCAATTTCCGGCTTCACGCCGTCCAGCATCCGGAGCAGCCGGAGATAATGGTCCTGGTTGATGATCCGTCCGTAATCGGTGCTCCTCCGGGGATCGGTCCCATAAAAATCCCCGATCGCCTTTTTCATCGCGGCCAGGATATCATCCCGGATATCCTGATGAACCAGAAGGTAATCGGGGGCCACGCAGGTCTGGCCGGCGTTAAAAAATTTCCCCCAGACAATCCGCCGGGCGGCGGTTTCGACCGCGATATCCTGATCCACCAGACAGGGGTTTTTACCTCCCAGCTCCAGGGTGACCGGGGTGAGATTCCGAGAGGCCGCTGCCATCACCAGTTTCCCCACCCGTTTCCCGCCGGTAAAGAAAATATAATCAAAATTTTCTTCCAGAAGCGCCCGAGCCGTATCGGCACCGCCTTCCACCGTTTTTACCAGACCGGGTTCAAATATATCGCCCAGAACCCGGGCCAGAACCCGGGAGGAGGCCGGGGCGATTTCGGAGGGCTTGAGGAGAACGCAGTTGCCGGCCGCCAGAGCGGCCGCCAGAGGAGCCAGAGCAAGCTGAATCGGATAGTTCCAGGGGGAGACAATCAGAACTACTCCGTATGGTTCGGGATAGATCCGGCTGGAAGCGGGCCGGCTTAAAAGCGGGGTCCGGACTCTCTGGGGACGGACCCAGGAGTGAAGATGGCGGATGATATAATTGATCTCCCCGCGCACCAGGCCGATCTCGCTCAGATACGCTTCCGCCGGGGGCTTGGAGAGGTCGCTCCGGAGAGCCTCCAGAAACTCACCCTCCCGTTCGATCAAAGCGGTCTTGAGGGTCCGGAGAGCCTCTTTCCGCCGATCCAGGTTGAGGGTTTTTCTTTGAGCGAAATAGTCCTTCTGTTCGCTGACCAGCCGATGAATTGCTTCATCCATAATCTTTACTCCAGTTCCTCCAACTTTTCTCTCGCCCGGCGGGCAAAAGAGGAGACAGGCGCCAGAGTTATTGCTTTTTTCCAGAAACGGATCGCCTGATCTTTCTGGTCGCCATCTGCCAGACAAAGTCCGTGATAATAAAAAACCCCGGCGGCAATTTCCGGCGGGGCGGCAGAGGGAGCTTCTTTAAGGCGGGCGGCGGCAAAGGCGAAATCCACTTCTGCCTGATCCCGCACTCCGAAGAATAATGGCAGCGGATAACTGGAAACCCCCCGGAGAAAAAGAATCTCCAGGTTACCCGGGGCCAGCGCGACCGCCTGTTCAAGCAGTTTGAGCCCTTCCCGGGCCAGCTCCTTTTTTTTCCAGGGGAGGAATGCTTCCTTCGCCTCCAGAACCCGGGAACTCCCCAGATAAGCGATCACCAATGGGTTGTCAGGATCCTGGTGGGATAACTCCTGGAATGCTTCCCGGGCCTGGGCGGCGTCCTCTGTATTTCCCGCCGCCCCTGTGAAGTAAAGTTTCCGGGCTGCCAGATAGCGGGTCGAAAAAGATTCAGCTTCGTTCTTTCCGCCCCCCGGCGTTGGGATGGGATTGTTGGCCGAAGAAGAATCCAGAGCGCTGGAAGACGGGACGGAGAAGGGCAGCGGAGATACTATCAAAATAACAGATGTCGAGAGTATCCTACCCCACTGCTTAATCCGCATTATCATATGCCGAAACAACCCTGGATAAAATTATGTTACGGAAAAAACCGGGCTCAGAGTTGGGAATTCCGGATAGCGTCGGCGGCCCGCAACCCGCTCATCAGGACCATCGGCATCCCCCCACCCGGGTTAACCGAGCCCCCGACAAAATACAGATTAGGATACCGGGGACTGACCTTGGGTGCCTTGAAGCCGAAATTCTTCCAGATATCGGTAACCACCCCATAAATAGAACCGCCGGTGGAAAGATAATTCTCGAGGATATCTTTCGGGGTCCAGACGTGCTCGACCACCGTCGATTCCCGCAACCCCTCCAGTCCCATCCGCTCGAGTTTCTCCAGAACCCGATCCTTGAGCCGGAGATACACTTCTTCGTCAATTGGATGGCCTTCAATCAAGGGGGGAATATGGGGAAGGATCTTGATGTTGTCTTTTCCTTCCGGGCAGACCGAGGGGTCGGTCCGGGAGGGGGCGACCACGTATAAAGTAGGATCATCGGGGATTTTTCCTTCCGTGAAGACGCTCCTAAAATGTTTCTTCTGGTTCTGGGAGAAGAAGAAGTTATGGTGAGCCAACTGTGGATAGATCCGATCGGTTCCCAGATGGATCACCAACCCGGAACAGGCCGGGGGATATTTTCTTTTCAGTCGGCGCAGATACCCGGGGTCGGGCGGAAGCAGCTTTCCGTAGGCCGGGATAACTTCCATATTCGATACCACAAAATCGCTTTCCAGGCGGCGGCCATCCTCCAGGACCACTCCGCCCGCCTTGCCTCCCTTCACCGATATCCCGACTACCCGGGAGCGGTAAAGGAGTTCGACTTTCAGCTCTCGCAAAATTTTCTCCAGGGCCCGGGCAATCGCGTACATCCCTCCTGCCACATACCAGAGGCCAAACTCGTATTGGACATTCGGGAGCATATTCATAAAACCCGGGGCCCGGAGAGCGGAGCTCCCCACATACTTGATAAAGAAATCCATCGTGTCGCGGAGATGAGCCTCGGGGAGTTTTCGGCGGACTGATCGGTCCATCGACCCCCAGAAGTCGAGTTTCAGAATCTCCGAGATTGAGGAGCGCCGGATCATCTGGCCGAGGTTGTCAGCCGCGGTTTGAAAAAAGGTCTGATCAACGGCGTCGTACTGGCGCTTTGAGTAACGGAGAAACCGCTCAAAAGGCGCCTCCAGACCTTCTCCGAGACGAGAGAGTTGCCGATCGGTCTCTGCTCGGTCCGGGGTAAGATCGAAGACCTTCCCGTCCTCGAAGAAATTCCGCCAGTGCGGGAAAACCGGAACGAAACTGAGATAATCCTCCCGCTTCCGCCCGGCCCGGGTAAAGACTTCGTCGAAGATCCGGGGGAGCGTCAGGATCGAAGGCCCCATATCAAAAGAGAAACCATCCATCTCCAGGAGGTTCAGCTTCCCTCCGGGGCGATGGTTCTTCTCGCAGACCGTGACCCGATAACCGTCACCGGCGAGGGCGGCGGCGGCGGCCAGACCGCCGAGGCCGGCACCGATCACCACAACCCGGCGAGGAGAACCGCCATTCATATCCTCCTCCGGATCGGTTCCGAGGTGACCCCATATTTGCGGGAGATCATATCGGCGGCGATCCTCCCGGACTCGTAGATGGTGGGGAGACCGCTCCCGGGGTGGGTGCCTCCCCCGACCAGATAACAGCACTGGCACTCCTCAAAGCGGTTCCGGGGCCGGAGGTAGATCACCTGGTCAAGGGTGTGAGCCAGATTGAAGACCGCCCCGAGATGGACATTGTAGTCTCCCTCCCAGTCCAGCGGTGTAATCACCTTCTCCTGGCGGATAGCGGCTCGGAGACCTTCCATCCCTCCTCTCTTCTCCATCTGGTCGAGAACCAGATCCCGAAACTCCGCCTTCTTCTTCTCCCAATCGATCTCTCCACTCTGGTTGGGGACCGGAACGAGGACATATACCGCCGAAGAGTTTTTTGGGGCCAGCGCGGGATCGGTAACCGAAGCGTTCCGAATATAAAAAGAAATATCCCGGGAAAGGACCTTCGCCCCGAAAACCTCCTCAACATTCCGTCGGTAGTCGTCGGCAAAGAGGATGGTGTGGTGGGGGAGATCATAGACCCGGTCGAGGCCGAGATAGAGCATAAAGATGGAGCAGGAGAACTTTCGCTTCTGCAGCTTCCGGGGTGAGTATTTCTTTAAAAAGCCTTCCGGGAAGAGGTTCTCCATCGCGTAGCCGAAGTCGGCGTTGATCGCCACCTCGTCGCCTTTTATTAACTCGCCCGACTCCAGTTCCACCCCCACAGCCTTCCGGCCGGAAAAGACAATCCGGCGGACCGGGGATTCCAGCCGGATGGTGGCTCCATTGGTCCGGGCCACATCCGCCATTGCCCGGGATATCTCCGAAAGCCCTCCCATCGTATGATAAACCCCGAAGGCGTGCTCAATATAGGAGAGGATCGCGAAAAAACCGGGGCACTCCCAGGGAGACATCCCCAGATACTTGGCCTGGAAGGTAAAGGAGAGAGCCAGCCTCTCGTTGCCGAAATATTTCTGGAGAAGGCTGAAGAGTTTCTTCGTCAGGCTCAAGTGGGGGACAGCCCGGAGCAGATTGAGCGAGAAGAGAGAAGATAGCGAACTGTAAGGCTTTTGCAGACAGGGATAGAGTCTTTCAAAGCGGACTTTCTCCCGATCGAGATAGCGGTCGAGGCCGGACCCGTACCCCGGGAAGGCCGTCTCTATCGCCGCCCGCATTTTATCGCGGTCGGTGGTGGGCTCCAGACGGAGGTCGTTAAACTGGAGTCGATACATCGGTTCGAGACGACGGAACTCCAGATGGTCAGAGGCCTCGCTCCCGGCTTCGTTAAAGACCTCTTCCAGGATTTCCTTCATCATCAGGAAGGTAGGGCCGGTATCGAAGGTGTATTCCCCGAGATGGAGAGCCGCATTCCTTCCCCCGACCCTGTCCTGCTTCTCGCAGACGGTCACCTTAAAACCACGGTGGGAGAGAATCATCGCCGCAGTCAGACCGCCGGGACCAGCCCCGATAATAACTATCTCTTTCTCTTTCATAATACCTCCCCAGAATTCTGATCCCGGAACTTATATCGATGTAGTTTCACATAGCTGAACCGTTAATTATAACCGCACCGAGATGCCCGTCCACGGTTATTTCTTCCCCGGTTTAAAAACATCCCAACCTGTTTCCCTTTCTCTGGTTTTTTACCGGAATTTTCAGAAAGTTTCCTCTCGAGACCTCACCGGAATATTATTCCCCGATTCTCTTTAGAAGTTCAGGGATAACTTCGGCCTCAGAGCTATCGGTGTGGACCCCTTCCGTGATGACCCGGTTCGTGATTTCATCAAGGTACTGGCGGAGCGTTACGTTCAGTTCCTGGAACTCCGGCCAGAGAGTTTCTTCGATAAAATCTCTGGGCACCTTCGCCATCACAGTTGTATGGCGCTGCCGCCAATATCGGTAAGGGCGAATACCGTAGCGGCGTAGAAGGGCAACGAATAGCCGCCGGGACCACATATCAGCCATACTGAATTTGTATTCGACGGGTGGTTCGGTCCGGACAAATCCCTCAAGGCGCTGCTGGATCCTTTCCCGGGCATTCGCCGCCGCGACCTTTTCCCCCGGAGTGGTCGCGGCGGCATAGAGCCTCTCGATGCTCCGAAGTTTCTCGATCAGTTGTCGTTCGTCAATCATCGGTTTTTTTTCCGTCTCCCCGCGCCGGACTTGTTGCTTAGCCACCGGAAGCCGGATGGCACCACCGGCCACATCCAATCGTAGATTATACTGGTGCCCCTGGCAAATAAAAATAGCTGGTGATTACAACTCTTGAGCGCCGGACCGAAGGAGAGCGGAATAAGTCTGGTCCAGGGTATCGAGTCGGGGAACGTATATCAGCACACCATCTCGGCCCCTGGTCAGGAGGACCCGGTAGGCGTTAAATCGAAGTCGTTTTGGATCCTTGACCACCCGCGCGCGGCCAATGCGGGGTTCCCATTTTACATCTTCCCAGATTAGGTCCGGCCCCCAGCAGACGATGGGGAGATCGAGCTCCAAACCCTGGCAGCCAAACTCGGAGATCGCCAGGTCGAGACGGCAACAGGAGTGGGGATCGTTCCGGTCATATTGATAAGAAATTGCTTTCTGCGATTTTCCGGCGATCACCCGTTTACAAGGTGAAGGGCATATTTGCAGGTTGCATTCTTACTGAAACCCGCCCGGAAGGCAAACAAAAAACCATAACGGAAACCTTCAGGCAGGAACCCGTGGTTTTTGCCCGGGTTTCGACGGGGCAAGATGGCGGATAAAGGGAGAAACCGGCGGGCGGCGGACGCACGAGCTCTATACCGGTCCCGCCGGCGGCTTACGAAGCCATAATTACCGGTTCCTGTCCGCAATCCGCGAAGGGATCTTCATCAATCCAGGGATCGCTGCCGGCCCGGACAAATTCCTCGCCGGGTGGATCCCGGGTGGGGACCGCCCGGACAGAAGGCTCCCACCGCCCGAGGTGGCGGAGAATGCGCTCGATCACGCCGCGCTCGTTGATCAGTCCGACAATCCTCATCTCCCCTCCGCATTGGGGGCAGAGGAGAGGGTCCGCCTCCCAGACCTTTTTGATCAGCTCCCGCCATTTTTTCGAGGGAATGCGGCGGGGCTGCTGCCCCGAGACATCGATCACCTCGACGTTCGTCGAGCCTTCCCCCTCTCCCTTTTGAGCCACACGCTTTTCCCGCTGGCCTCGCATCTTGTTGGAGTACCAACCGTAGTAGCGGACCAGCTGGAAGTTCTTGTCGGGGATGTGCTGGGTGACGGCGGCGATGAAGTCGGCGGGGCTGAAGACCTCAAAGCTGCGCTTGATCTTGGGGTTGATCCCGGAGCGATAGACGATGGAGCCGGCGGGGTCGGTGAGGCGCATTTTCTCCAGGGAGAAGGGGCTGCGGATGATGTACTGGGCGAGCCGCTCCCGGGCCTGGTCTTCATCGGGACCCACCCGCCGGCTCTGGTGGATATTGAAGCCGGAGTGTTTCCAGTTGCGCAGCATCCGGGCCCGTTCCGGGGGGAGCAGGCCTTTCTCGATCAGAAACGTGATGACCCGGGCCCGGAAGAGTTCCTCCAGGGGCCGGAGGCTGACATCGGGCAGGACGTGGAAGACCCCGGAACGCGTGAAGAGGCCGTCGGCCACCAGGGCGTCGAGGTGAGGATGGAAGTCGAGGTACTCCCCGAAGGTGTGGATCACCATCACGGAGCCGGCGATCCCCTCGGGCAGACCCAGCGCGGTTTGCATAAACTCGACCAGGCAGCGGTTGGCGATTCGGCACAGCTCCTTCAACAGCTCGAGGTCAAAGCGAAAGTAGGGGCGCAGCCCTTCGGCAAGCTCAGGGACTTCGTCATCTTGGGGATGGTGAAGGTGCAATGCCGGTGGGGAACCGGGTAGAGGATGGTCCCGCTCAAAAGCTCGCCGAAGAGCTGGACCTTCTTCTGGTGGCAGGAGGGGCAGAACCAGCGCCCCTTGCAGGAGAACACCAGGATGTATTCGTGCTTGCAGCGATCGCAACGAACCCTGGCGAATCCCTTGGCCAGGTCGCCGCCCTTCGACAGGCTCAGGAACTTCGTCACTCGAGAAACTTCCTCACCACCTCCGGGATGACGAAACGCAGGCAGCCGTACCGGGATTGATACCGCTCCTCGTAGATCTCGAGAAACGCATCGAAGTGCCGGGACAGGCACTGCCACAGCGGCGAGGCTTTGGGCTGGCGGGCACAATAGGCTTGCGCGACCATATCCCCCAATTTATGAAATAGGGTGTGTCATCTAACGGCACACCCCGAAAGAAATGGAGAAAAAATGAAGGCTGCTTCACGGCCGCAGGATTACCGGATCCGGCGCATCGTCGGGATGGTGCGGGAGGGCGAAGCTTCCGTGAATCCGCCCAGCAGCACGGACTTTATCAAAGAGTTCGGCGTCATCCGGCGCACGGTGGCGCGGGACCTGGACTTCCTGCGGGACGAGGAGCGGGCCCCGCTGGAATAAGATACCGCCCGGCACGGGTACCGTCTCACAGACGAGACCTATACTTTCAACCTAAATTGAGCGATTCTATGCGGCGAACTGCACCAATCTTTTGAGTCCG
>CAYXKT010000122.1:0-8442 GCA_964465735.1 uncultured bacterium | reverse complement strand
GCAAAATCTTAGCACATTTCATCCGCAATAATCGCTCAACTTAGGTTTAAGAAATCAGAGTACTGAAATGTGGTGGTGTGTCCCTTCCGGCTGCAACATTCAGTTGCTCCAACTCTCCAGAAGTAATGCTCCAATCGAGCTCTGAATTCGGGCAATATTATCTTCCCGATCAAAACATCGGGCAACCTTAGCCAAGGAAGGTCCCAACCGTTTCCCCGGCCAGGGCCCGGCGGATAGCATTTTTCTCCCGGAAATCAAAGACGATCACGGCGATCCGGTTCTCCCGGGCGAGAGCGATAGCCGGCCCGTCCATAATCCCCAAGCCTTCCGCCAGCGCTTGTTCGTAAGATATCCGATCAAACTTCCGGGCGGCGGGATCGAGTTTCGGGTCGGCACTGTATATTCCGTCCACTGTGGTGGCCTTGAAAACCGCCCCGGCGTCCAGTTCGCAAGCCCGAAGCACGGCCGCGGTATCGGTGGAGACATAAGGGTTTCCGATTCCTCCGGAGAGAATCACCACTTCTCCATTTTCCAGGGCTGCCCGTCCGGCGCGGGCGGAATAGGGTTCGGTCAGGGAGCCGACCGGGAGGCAGGAAAAAATTCGGGCCGGGATTCCCGAGCGTTCGAGCCCGTCGCGGATGGCCAGGCTGTTGATCACCGTGGCCAGCATTCCCATCCCATCAGCGGTAGTCCGGTCGAGCAGTCCGGTGTCGGTTAAGCGCCCCCCCCGGATGATGTTTCCGCCACCGCAGACAATGCTAAAGGCAGCCCCGGCCTCGATCCCTTCCCGGATTCGGGAGATGAGGAGGGATAAAGCTTCCGGGTCAAACGGAGGTCCTCCGGAGCGTCCCAGAGTCTCGCCGCTGATCTTCAGGATAACTCGATCATAAGCCGGCCGACGGTCGGACATATTGTTCTCCGGGTAGGTGATTCTCGTTGCTCACTTTGTTACAGTTCTACAGAAATGATGGGCATTAGCCTGTCATTGCAGGCGATAGCCTTCAGCTGGGAAAAACGGGGCAGGAAGCAATCTTAGCTTATTTTCCGGGAAGAGATTGCTTCGTCATCCCTCCTCGCTATGACCTGATTGTGGGGGTTTTCGTTCAGAGACTAATTACGAAACCCTAAATCAGCTGCTCTAATATCGTCACTTATCCTCTGATCTCGTACTCAGTTCCATCCCCCAGGTTGGCGGAATGCCGACAAGATCAAGTGGCGGAATTAAGATTCTCCCAATTCCCAGCGGATGAAGTCTTTGATCTCCAGGGGTTTTCCCGAGGGTGCGGATTGCTTATCCAGGTACTGGGTGACGCTGATCTTGTCGTCGCGGAGAAAAGGCGAATTTACCAGGCAGAGTTCGGTCAGTCGCTTGCGCCATTTGCCGGTGATGATCTTATCCTGGATCGCTTCCGGCTTGTCCTGGACTTGCTGCCGGAAGATCTCCCATTCCCGTTCCTTCTCTTCGGCTGGGACCTCGGCCTCGGAGAGGTAGGGCGGGTTGGTGGCCGCTGCCTGCATTGCCAGTTCCTCGGCGATTTGCGGGAGATTCTCGGTGATTTCAACCAGGGCGGCTACTTTTGCATTGTGGTGGAGGTAGCTTCCGATCCAGCCTTCCTTCTGCAGGCGGACCGCCCGGCTCAGAGAGATCTTTTCCCCGATGGTCGCCGCTAATTCCGAGATCCGGGACTGTACCTCTTCTCCCTGGAGGGCTTCCTCCCCGTCCTTGAGCAGGCGGTCAACCAGTTCGTCAGCCAGCTTGAGGAAATCTTCCGTTCGGGCGACAAAGTCGGTTTCACAGTTCAGTTCCAGAAGAGCGGCATCCCGGCCATTATCGCTGACCCGGAGACGGATCACTCCTTCCCGAGCTTCCCGGCTCTCTCGCCGGGCGGCCTTAGCCACCCCTTCCGCCCGGAGAATATCGATCGCTTTTTCAATCGATCCCCCGGCTTGCTGGAGAGCTTTCTTGCAGGCTAAAATCCCTGCTGCGGTTCTATCTCTTAATTCTTTTACCTGTTGCGGACTGATTTTCATTTATGATTTTGACTCCTCGCTTCCGGCACTGTCTTGACCCTGATCCGGGGCGATTATTTTGGTTGATTCGGCTTTCACTTCGGTTGCATCGTCGGTAGAGGGGAGGGGCTTGGGTGCCGGGGCCGGTTTTGTCTTCTTTTTTCCCGCTGTCGCGCTGGGTTTGGCCGGAGGGGATTTGCGTTTGTGTTCGGCCCCGCTTTCTTTCCGTTTCTTTTCCTTTTCCGCTTTCTCTGTTCCGATCCTCTGCTTGCGGAGCTCAATGCCTTGCAGAGTAGCTTCTTCGATCTTGGAGACTATCAGCTTGATGGCTCGGATACCGTCGTCGTTGCAAGGGATGGCAAAATCGACCAGAGTCGGATCGCAGTTGGTGTCAACTACGCCAACAATCGGGATCGAGAGCTTGCGAGCTTCCCGAACCGCGTTCAGTTCACGGCCGATATCGAAGACTATCATAACTCCCGGAAGGTTCTCCATCCGCCGGATTCCATCCAGATTGCGGTGGAGTTTTTGTTCTTCCCGACGCAGCGATGCTACCTCTTTTTTCGACCGACCCGCCAGGGCCGTCTCGTCGCGGAGCGCTTCCAGTTCGATCAGGCGGTTGATGCTGAGGCGGATGGTCCGGAAATTGGTCAGGGCCCCCCCCAACCAGCGGTCGGTTACATAGTGCATCTGTAGCCGTTCGGCACTTTCTTTCAATATATCACGGGCCTGCTTCTTGGTTCCAACGCAGAGTATGTCTTTCCCGTCGGCCACTTTCTCTCGAATGAAATCGAGCGCCGCCACAAGTTGTTTCTGGGACTTGCGGACATCTATGATGTGGATCTTGCTGCGAGCTTCGAAGATATAGTCCTCCATCTTCGGGTTCCAGCGCCGGGTTTGATGGCCGAAATGGACCCCCGCGTCCAGCAGTTCCTTGATTGTAACTGAAATCACTTTTCCTCCTTGGCTAAATCGGATTGTTTTTGCTTCCGACTTATAGTTGTCTCCCGGACCGATGCCGGGAATGTTGGGTAATAATTAGAATTACGGTTCTTCTCCCGCCACCGGTTGGGGACACTCCTCAACCGCGGGACCTTTTGTTATCTGGCCCGCACTTATGATCGACAGGCCAGGCCCAATATCAAGGACAGATAATACAGCAAACCGCCGAGAGCGGGCAAGGAATTTATCTCCTTCCCCGATCAGCGGCCGGCAAGCTTTTCCGCCCGGAGGTCGACTTGCCGCATCCGCCGGCGAAGCTCTTCACGATAATGTTGCCGTTTGCTCTCGCTCAGTTTCCTTTCTACGGTCAGGGGTCTGCCGAAGACCAGGTAGATTCTGGAACCGGGGAAGGGGAGACGAAAATGATCCCAGCTTCCTTGAAAGATATAACCGAGGGAGGAGGCGGAGGAGACGGGGACAATCGGGAGGCGCGAAATCGAGGCCAGGGCCAGAACTCCGTCCTGGACCTGGTAGCGGGGTCCCCGTGGGCCATCGGGGGTGACGGCGACGTCCCAGTCATCCTTCAGGAGACGGAGCAGTTCCATAATTGCCCGTCTTCCGCCCCGGCTGGTCGAGCCGCGGACCGTTTGGAATCGGAAACAATCAAGGAAACCTTCTACGATTCGACCGTCGCGGCTCTGACTGACCATTACCGCGATTCGTTCCTTGCCCAAGCGATGGAGATAAAAATAGGGCATCAGGAGAAAGCGGTTATGCCAGAAGGCGAAGATGACGTGCCGCCCGTCGCGGAGGATCTCGTCGATGGCTTCAAACCCCTCATATTCCCAGTGGGAGGTAGCTCCTACCAGACGGCTATAGCCGGCCGCCAGGGTGGGGGCAAGTGAGTTGATGAAATCGGAGGCCATTGGTAACTGATCAGGTGATTAGGTTGAAGGCTGAAGTAACTGCTTAGTTAGTGTCTGAATGAAAACTCCGAAAACCAGGTTATTGCTTCGTCGTTCCTCCTCGCAATGACAGAGCTTATGTAATGCAGATATTTTGTCCGGAGAGTTCTTCCGCCTACAGGCTATCCGCCTGAGTCGTTACAGCTATTGGCTAAATGAGTGAGGCGGGATCTTACCTCTGGTTAAAACTACAGCGGAGATTGTCAAGATCAGTCGCTGAACTGCATCTCGTATAGTTTCTTGTAGAGGCCTTCCGTCTGGATCAGTTCGTCGTGGTTACCTTCCTGGACGATCCGGCCGCCGTCGAGAACAATGATTCGGGAAGCATTCTTGATCGTGGAAAGGCGATGCGCGATTACGAAGACAGTTCGTTGAACCATCAGGCGGGCGATCGCCTCCTGGACCAGTTTTTCGGATTCGGCGTCGAGGGCTGAGGTTGCCTCATCGAGAACCAGAACCGGAGGATCCTTAAGGATCGCCCGGGCCAGGGCCAATCGCTGCCGTTCTCCGCCCGAAAGCATAAAGCCCCGCTCTCCGATCGTGGTATCGTAGCCGTGGGGCATTCGGGCGATGAAATCGTGAGCGTTGGCCATCCGGGCGGCAGCCTCAATCTTCTCCCGGGGGGGGGTTTTCATCCCGTAAGAGATATTTCGGGCCACCGAATCGTTGAAGAGAATGGTCTCCTGGGTGACGATCCCGATCTGAGAACGAAGCGATTTTAGGGTTACGTCTCTTAAATTATATCCGTCGATCAGGATTCGGCCGACGGTGGGATCGTAAAACCGGGGCAGGAGGTTGACCAGGGAACTCTTGCCGGATCCGCTGGATCCGACAACGGCCAGGACCTCCCCCCTTTTTATCTCCAGGTTGATATCTCTTAAGACTGTCGGCCCGCCGTTATAGGAAAAACCGACGTTTTCCATCCGGACCGAATCAGAGAAATCGGGGAGGATGGCGGCGTCCGGTTTTTCCTGGATACTGCTCTTTAAATCCAGGACCGACTGGATCCGGTTGGCGGCGGCGACGGCCCGCTGGATCAGGTTATTGGCCTTGCCCAGCTGCTTGACTGGGCGGGGTATGGAGCCGAGGCAGACTACGTAGAGGATGAACGAGCCGCCGGAGCCCATATCTCCCGACAGCATTGCCCGGCCCATAAAGACAAAAACGATCCCCGCGGCCAGCAGGACCACGAACTCGGTGATCGGAGAGAGGATCGCGTCCCGGCGGGCCATCTTCATCATAATTCGGTAGAACCGGCGGTTATGCCGGTCGAACCGCCGGGTTTCATAATCTTCCATTGAGAAGGCCTTGACCACTCGGATACCCGAGAGCGTCTCCTGGAGCAGCGTGGAGATGGTTCCGATTCTTTCCTGACAGTGGGAGGAGAGTTTTTTAATGAAGTTTCCGATCAGGACTACCGGGGGCAAGATCAGCAAAAAGACCGCGAAGACGATCAGGGAAAGTTCCCAGCGGAGAATGATCGGTACCGAGAGGTAGAGTATCAGGTCGAAGGTATGGGAGAAGAGTCGGGTCAGGCCGTC
Source organism: uncultured bacterium (assembly GCA_964465735.1). GTDB lineage: Bacteria > Auribacterota > Erginobacteria > Erginobacterales > Erginobacteraceae > Erginobacter. The sequence continues at coordinate 2,984 of CAYXKT010000122.1, read as the reverse complement.
GGCGACGCCCCGATGCAGGAGGTCGGCGTCAAAGGTGATCCGGGCCATCAATTCCCCGGTTTTCTGTTCGCTGAAGTAATCCATTGAGAGACCCTGGAGGTGGCGATAGAGGCGGGAGCGGACATTGCGGACGACACTATTGCCGATGAACTGTAACGTGACGTCGGAGGCGAACTGTAAAGCTCCCCGGATCAGGGTATTGGCGATCACGAAATAGAAGATAAAAAAGAGCAGTTTCTGATTGGGAAGGTTGTTGATCCAGTCGGCGAAATTATCCACCAGGGAGTTGATCCCGCCGGGAAGAGGGATCGAGATCTGGGGGATGAAAGGATCACCCTCGACGATCTTTGACCAGAAGGGGATGACGGCGGCAAAATTACCCCCCATCGTGATACTGGTCAGGGCCGAGAACAAGACAGATAGAAACAGGAAAAACCAGTAGCGGCGAACCAGTTTCAGCATTACCAGGTAACTTTTCATTTTCTCAGGTGGCAGGAATTTCTGAAATATTTTTCCAGATTGCCTGGGCGGCCCGCCGGCTCGATCCGGGTTTACCGAGTGCCAGAGCGACGGTCTTTAGGTCCCGGGTCATTCGTTCCCGGGTTTCCCGGTGGGTGAGAATCTCCCGGGCCGTTCGGGCTATCAGATCCGGACGGGCCCGGTGCTGGATAAACTCGGGGGCGACTTCTCGGCCGGCTACGATATTGACTAATCCAATATGAGGTATCCTAATCATCATTCGAGCGAATAACCAGCTTAAAAAACTTAGCTTGTAGACGATCAGCAACGGGGTGGCGCAGAGCGCTGCTTCTAAAGTCACAGTTCCCGAGGCGGCGAGGAGAAGATCGGCGGCAGCGATGATCTCCGGGCCGCAATCGTCTTCGGTCCGGATCGGGACCGAAGACGATTGAAGCCAACTCTCTGTTAGAGGTCGGAGATCGTCAGCGGCGATTGGGAGAAAAAACTCGGCTGAAGGGAAGTCGGACCGGATTCTGGCGGCGGTTGCCAGCAGGACCGGGAGGATCTTATTGATCTCCGCCTTTCGGGAACCGGGGAGGAGGCCGATTATCGGGTCACCGGTTGTCTTCAGGACTTTCCGGGCTGAAGTCCGGTCGAGGGAGCGGTCGATTGTTCCCGAAAGCGGATGACCGACCCAGACAGCGTTGACCCCGTAATCACGATAAAACTCTTTTTCGAACCTGAAAATTACCACCATCAGATCGACAGAGCGTTGGACTTTCTTGATCCGCCGTTTGCCCCAGGCCCAGAGCTGGGGGCTGATATAATAGATAACCTTGATCCCCCGGCGGTGGGCCCGGCGGGCAAACCGGAGATTGAAACCGGGATAGTCGATCAGGATCACTGCCCGGGGCTGGCGCTCATCCATAACCCGAACCAGATCGCTGAAGATCTTCCGGTAGCGTCCGATATCCTTGTAGACTTCCCAGAATCCGACCACCCCGGTCTTCTCGATTGGCTGGACTACTTCCACGCCGGCCGCTTCCATCCGCCCTCCTCCCATCCCAAAGAGCTTCAGATCAGGGGCCAGGGCTTTCAGCTCGCAGCAGAGGCGCCCACCGTGGATATCTCCGGAAGGTTCGCCGGCGAGGATCATAATGTCATTGTTGCTGGTCATAACTTGGGGATTGGGGATTGGGGATTGATCCTATTCTCTATTCTCGACTCTCTACTCTCCATTCCCTATCGTCGGGATCAGAAGTTGGCCGGAAGAGTATTCTCCGGCGACTTTCTCCTGGAGCTTTTTCAGTTTCTTCTCGCATTTCTCCACTTCCCGGGTCACCTCGAGCGCCACCTTTAGTGCCTCCAGGCTGTCTTCCGCCGGGACCTGGGGTTTGCCTCCCAGCCGAACTGCTTCGAGGAAGGATTCCAGCTCCAGCTTGAGCGGTTCACCCTCAATGATGGGTAGAGGGTCGTCAACAATGCGACCGGCTTGCTTTTGGAAGATTCTCCCCGTTCGATTCATATAATCGAGAGAGATGTAGGCGTCGTCTTGAAAGATTCGAATCTTTCGCAACCGTTCCGGGCTGATCCGGCTGGTGGTAATGTTGGCGATACAGCCATTTTTAAACCTGATCCGAGCGTTGGCGATATCCTCGTGTTGGGAGAGAACGGTTGCTCCAACTGCTTCCAAACTCTCTACAGGCGAGGCCACCAGGTGGAGGATAATATCCAGATCGTGGATCATCAGGTCCAGGACCACTCCAACCTCGGTCCCCCGCAGTTGGAAGGGGGCGTTCCGGTGACATTCAATGAACCGCGGCTCCTTGATGATCTTCTCCAGGGCCAGGATGCCGGTGTTGAACCGTTCGACGTGCCCGACCTGAAGGAGCAGCGATCGCTTCTCCGCCAGGCGGAGCAGTTCCCGGGCAGTGATGATGTTGTCGGTGATCGGTTTTTCGACTAAAAGATGACACCCTCGCTCCATCAGGGCGACGGCGACTTCGTAATGCCGGTCGGTGGGGACCACCACGCTGGCGGCCTCTATTTCTAAAGGCAGGTCCTCCAGTCGCTTGAAGGCCAGGCAGCCGTACTTCCCGGCTATCTCTTTTGCCCGGGAGAAATCGTTGTCTACCACCCCGACCAGTTTGACCCGGTCGAGTTCGGAATAAATTCGGGCGTGAAGGGAACCGAGATGCCCGACACCGACCACCGCGATCTTTATAGTATCCATATAAACCTCTCTAAATTAATTGAACCACCGAGGGGATAATATTTAGTGCTGGAGCGAACCCCCCCAATCAGGATATTGCGCGCAGAGACGATGAAGCAATCTGTTCAGCTGGCGAAATCTGTATGATTTGAGTTTTTCTTTCAGACACTATTTAACCATTGGACCACAGATTTTACTGTACTCTGTGACCTCGGTGTCTCTGTGGTGAAAAATTATTACCTAAGTTGAGCGATTATTTCGGATGAAATGTGCTAAGATTTTGCTGGCCGACGGGTTGCGAAAACCGCAGCCA
>CAYXKT010000121.1:0-8520 GCA_964465735.1 uncultured bacterium | reverse complement strand
GGCCGGCAAAATCTTAGCACATTTCATCCGCAATAATCGCTCAACTTAGGTTAGAGTAATTTCTCTCAAGTTATTTTGTATTCCAATTAACTCTGGGTTCTCTGTGGTTAATGTTTTGACAGAACTCGTGAACTGAAAAGGAGGACAGAAGATGCCGGCGAAGATGTCAATGGATAATTTCTTGAGCTTTATGGACGGGGTCAAGGTTTACGACCTGACAATGCCCCTCTCCATCCATACCCCGCCCTGGCCCAGCTATATGCCGCTGCAGATCCAGTACTTTAAACGGATCGCCGGCTGCCACGGCGGCGGACCGGGGGCCAACGGTCAGGTGATCAAGCTCAGCAACCATATCGGAACTCATATGGACGGGGAGATCCATTTCTACGGGTCCGGCCGACCGATCGGGACCGTCCCGATCCAGGAATGGATCGGCAGCGGGGTAGTAGTCGATATCTCCAAAGAGGTCTCCGACTACAGCCTTTACTCCCCGGAACTGCTGATGAGCAAAGCCGATATCCGCGAAGGTGATATCCTGATCATCAAAACCGGCTATCACCGCTTCGACTGGACCAACAAGACCGCCGACGAGGTCCGCTATATGATTATGCATCCCGGTCCCGACCCCAGCTTCGACAAATGGTGCCGGAAGATGAAGTTCAAATGGATCGGGGTTGACTGCGGCAGCGCCGACCACCCGATGAACACCATCATCCGGAAATGGCAGCCTGAGCACTTTGCCAAGGCCGAGGCCAAGCTGGAGAAGGAATACGGGAAGAAGTGGGACGAACTCTTCCCCCCTGACTACTACTACCAGGTGATGCACCTCAAGCTCTTCCCGAAGCGGATCGTCCACGCTGAGTGCCTGGGAGGCGACATTGCGAAGCTGAGCAACCAGCGCTGCTGGATCGGGGCCTTCCCCTGGCGGGGGATAGAGATGGAATCTTCCGGCTGCCGGATCATCGCGATGGTCCCCTAAAAAGGATCCGAGGCGAAAGAGCGGGCCGGTGCGATCCGCCGGCCCGCTCTTTGTTTGCCGATTATGTCCCGAGAGGCCAAAAATCTGGGAATGATCCTGCTCCTGATCCTGGTGGGGATCGGCGTTTACTGCAATTCACTGGAGAACGGGTTCGTCTATGACGACCTGGTCACGGTAGAGCAGAACCTCTTCATCCGGGACTGGAGGAACTTAAGTAAATTCTTCAGCGCCGATTATTATCTCCACTCCCAGGAATATTCCTTCCGGCCCCTGGTCACCCTGAGCTACTTTGCCGACTGGGCGATCTTCCAGACCGACCCCCGGGGTTATCACCTGACCAACCTCCTCCTCCACTGCCTGACCGGTCTGGCGGTTTACGGACTGGGAAGGCGGTTCTGTTCATCCCCCGGCATCGGGTTTCTCGCCGCCTTGATCTTTATCATCCACCCGGCCCAGACCGAGGCGGTCAACGGGATCTCGTTCCGGGAGGATCTGCTCTGCTCCCTTTTCTTCTTTCTTTCCCTCCTGATGTTCGTCAGAAGCGAACAACGGAATAAAAGACCGGAAAATACCGGCGACATTATCACGGACATTGACCGCCCAGATTATACTTCCCGGCCTTATATACTTTCCCTCCTCTTCTTCGTTCTCGCCCTGCTGTCCAAGGAGATGGCGGTCAGCCTGCCGCTGGTCATCGCCGCCTACCTTCTGATCCTCCGGCGGCGACCCGCGAGCGAACTTCTTCAGGCCCGGATCCTGCTCTTCTTCCTGATCGCCGCCTTTTACGGAGCGGCCCGGATGCTGATCCTGTTCCAGCCCGAGACCCTCCCCGCCGCCCCCGAGTTCGGCGATCCGTTCGGGCGGTTGGTCCTGATCCTGAAAAGCCTCGGTCTCTACGGACAGCTGGCGTTCTTCCCCCTCCGCCTGACCGTCGAGTACGCGGACCCCCTCCCCCCGACTATCTGGTCGAATTACCTCCTGCTCCCGGCCCTGCTCACTGCCGGCTTTCTCCTGGCGGCCGGACGGAAGGGAAAGAACCGGGCGGGAACCTTTGGCCCGGCTTTCTTCTTTCTCACCCTGCTCCCGGTCCTGAACCTCGTCCCGACCGCCCGGCTCGGTGCCGAGCGGTTCATCTACCTGCCGCTGCTGGGCTTCGCGGTCTGGGCGGCCGAAACCCTGGGACAATTGTCCGTCGGCCGCGGCCGACAGGGAATAGTCATCCCGGCCGCTCTGCTCTTTCTCATCGCCCTGGGGGCAGGCACGGTCAGCCGCAACCGCGACTGGGCCAATAACTTTATCCTCTTTAAGCGAGCGGTCGAGGTCAGCCCCGACAGCTCCAAGGCTCACCACGGTCTGGGTAACGAGTATTTCCGCCTTGGCCAAACCACCCCGGCGATCGAGGAATTTCAGCGGGCAATCTCCATCTTCCCCCGCGAACCCCTCTACTACAACTCTCTCGGCGTCGCCTACGGCGAGAAGGGAGAGTTCGCTGAATCGCTCCGCCAGTTCCAGCGCTCGGCCGCTCTCAACCCGGGCGATCCCCTGGTCCGCCTCAACCTCTCCACCCTCTTTCTTCGGGCCGGGGATACCGAACAGGCCCGGCAAGAGATCGACCATTACATCGCCGCCCGGCCCCTCGACCCCGACGGTTACCTCAACCGGGGAGAAATTGTGCTGGCCCAAAACGACTACCTCTCGGCAATCGCCGATTATGAGAAAGCTCTCGCTCTCGACCCCGCTTCCCTCCCCGCCCTGACCGGACTCGGTTACTGTCATTACCAGCGGGGGGAAAGAGACCGGGCCCGGTTCTACTGGGAACGAGCCCGGCAACTCGACCCCGGCCACCCGGGCCTCCGGAGGAACCTGGAACTGTTAGGCAATGACTGAAGCTTGATTATTTCCGGAATTCCATTATTATAAACTCGTCACCAAAACCACCATCTTAAGGAGAATAAAACAGATGACAGAGAAACAATATCACATCGATCTCGCCCCCGGCGACATCGGGCGTTATGTCCTGCTCCCCGGCGATCCCGCCCGGGCGGAGAAAATCGCGGCCTACTTTGATGATCCGCGGGAGGTCGCCTGCAAACGCGAATTCCGGACTTTCACCGGCACAGTGGAAGGGATCCAGGTCTCGGTCACCTCGACCGGAATCGGTTGTCCCTCAGCGGCAATCGCCCTCGAGGAACTGGTCGCGGTGGGAGCGGATACCTTCATCCGGGTGGGAACCGCCGGGTCGCTCCAGGAGAAGGTCGAGGTCGGCCACCTGGCGATCGCCACCAGCGCGATCCGGGAAGAAGGGACCACCCGGCAGTACATCCCCCTCTCCTACCCCGCCGTCTCCAATCCCGAGGTTCTCTTCGCCCTGAAACAGGCGGCGAGTGAACTGGGCTACCCCGCCCATCTGGGGATTACTCACTGCAAAGACGCCTTCTACTCCGAGCACGATGGTTACGCCGCCCAGGAGGAAGTAAACCAGGATCTCTGGCAGACCTGGCTGAGAGCTAATGTTATCTCAACCTCAATGGAGGAGGCCGCCCTCTTCGTGATCGGTACCTTAAGGAATGTCCGGGTCGGAGCCCTGGCCACGGTCATCGGCCAGACCTGGGCCGGAAAGCCGATCGTTAAATCGGTTGACCCCGAAAACGCGATCCGGACTGCCCTGCGGGCCTTCGTGATCCTGGATAGGCAATAGTCTACCGCTATAGTGTTGCATAATTAGCGGCTGAGCGAAAACCTCAAATCAGATGGACTTTGTCATTGCGGCGGACAAAGTAACGAAGCAATCTCATCCCTGCCAATGGATTGAGATTACTTCGTTTCGCTCGCAATTACAGATTATCGTCCCTTCTTTCTGGAACACAACAATAAGCTTCCAGATATCTTGCACTCTACCGGATTACCAGAGTCAACCTCGAAAATCTAACCCTTCTTCACTGGTCCGGCTGGCTTCTGGCCGGTTTTCTTCTTCTCCGGCAAGCCAACGACATTCTCCCGACCCAGGGCGGAGATCTCCGCCCCGGTCAGCCCCAGTTCCCGCTTCAGCACCCGCGCGGTATGCTCACCAAGGAGAGGAGCGGGTTTTCTCAGGCGGTCATCACCGGAGGCGAACTTGGTCGGGATCCCCTGAAATTTGACCGGGCCGGTGGCGGGGTGATCAACCGTCTGGATCATATTCCGGGCCAGGATCTGCGGTTCCTGAGCAGTCTCTTTCACGGTATTGATCAGGCCGGCCGGTATTCCCTGCTTGTGACAGACGGCCAGGAGTTTCTTGGCCGGCCATTCCCGAGTCTTGGTTTCCAGAGCCGCGTAAAGTTCCCGATAATTGGTGATGCGATCAGGGTTATTGACAAACCGCGGATCCCGCGCCATCTCTTCCACCCCCAAAACTTCACAGAGCCGGACGAAGAGTTTATTGTTACCGGCAGTGATGACCACTTCCCGGTCGGCGGTCTTGAAGACGGCAAAGGGGGCAATCAGCGCGTGACGGTTTCCCACCGGGCGGGAGACAATTGATTTATTCAGGTAACTGGCCATCATCGGGGTGAGAAAGGCAAACTGGCAGTCCAACATTGAAACATCAATAAAATCCCCTTTTCCGGTCAGCGCCCGGCGGTAAAGGCCGGCGACAATCGAGAAAGCGGTGATCATCCCGGCGACGATATCACCCTCCGAGACCCCGACCCGGGTAAAGGGACCGTTTTCTTCCGGGCTGGTAATCGACATAATTCCTCCCAGGGCCTGGATGATCAGGTCGTAACCGGGCTTGAGACTGTCGGGTCCGTACTGGCCGAAGCCGCTGACGGCGGCATAAACCAGGCGAGGGTTGATCTTTTTCAGCGTCTTCCAGTCCAGGCCCAGGCGAGCCATTGCCCCGGGGCGGAAGTTCTCGACAACTACGTCGCATTTGGCGGCCAGTCCCTGGGCAATCTCCCGGCCGCGATCGCTCTTGAGGTCGATGACGACCGACTGCTTGCCTCGGTTGATAGAAAGAAAATAAATCGACTCCCCCTCAATCTCCGGGGGACTGAAGTGGCGGGCATCGTCACCCGTGCCCGGGGCTTCGATCTTAATAACTTCGGCGCCGAGATCGGCGAGCATCATTGTACAATAGGGTCCGGCGAGGACCCGGGTAAAATCAAGTACCTTAACTCCCTGCAGGGGCATTGTCATCTTCGTCTCCTCTGGAAAATTGGATTTTGAGCACTCCGGGGCGGACCGTTGCCCGCTCACGACGGGTAATACTATTCCATCCCCCTTCACCCGGTCAAGGTTGGTCTTTCCGACAGGAGCTTTCCCGGTCCGGGTTTTCTCCGCGGACAAGCCGGACCAAAGGAGAAAAGAACTTGGAGGGGAAACCGGAGAGAGAAAACTGTCTTGACCTCCGCCGGAACTGCGAATATAATATAGTCTCATATCAATCAATGTGTATTAGGAGGAAAAGGTGATGGAGAGAATAGTGGTCAGTGGTGCCCAGTTCGGTATCAAGACAAACCAGATCGCCGAAAACACCGAGAAATGCCTCAAGAAGATCGAGGAAGCCTATCTTCAGGACCAGCCGAAACTGATCGTTCTCCCGGAGACGATCACCACCGGTTTTGTCCCCGGGATGCCGACGGAAGAATTCTATGAATTGGTGGAACCGCTTGACGGTGCCTCGCCCAAGGCAGTCGGCCGCCTGGCCAAAAGACTCGGAGTCTGGGTGGTCTTCCCGATGTATGAGAAAGGTCGGGAGAAGAATCAGATCTTCAACTCCGCCCTGGTAATCAGCCCGCAAGGTAATCTGGCCGGGGTTTATCGCAAAACCCACCCTTTCCCCGGGGAACGGGCTTGGACCACGCCGGGCGACGACCTCCCGGTCTTTGATCTCGGCTTTGTTAAGATGGGAATCACCATCTGTTATGAGGGTGACTTCCCCGAGCTCTCCCGGATCCTGGCCCTCAAGGGGGCAGAGCTGATTGTCCGCCCCTCGGCGCTGCTGCGCTCTTTTGAGATCTGGGATTTCACCAATCGGGCCCGGGCTTACGACAACCACGTCTATCTCCTGGGAGTCAACGCGCTCGGCGGCCCTGACGGCGGAGGCAATTACAACTTCGGCCACTCGATGATCATCAATCCGATCGGGCAGAAGATTGCTCAGGCCCGGGGCACGGAAGAGATCATCAGCGCCGAACTCGACCCCGAACCCTTAAAGCTGATTACGTACGGGACGCAAAGCCCGATGGAGTTCGACCATCTCGAGGATCGCCGGATAGAACTTTACGGTGACATTATGAAGTACCGGAAAAGCTCTTTTGAACCGGCCCGTCGGATCAAGTACCGGAAGTAACCCGGCGGAGCACCCCGCACTCCGGAGATTGAGTGCCCCCGATTGGTCGGGGGCACTCAATCTCCTTTTTTTCAGAGGTGAACGACACACACCAGGCCATAAATTCTAAAATTGATGACCTTGAATTGAGGAAAAATAATGTCTAAAATCGCCTTTATCTTCCCCGGCCAGGGCTCGCAATACGTGGGGATGGGCCGGGAAATCGCCAAAACCCCGATCGGAGAAAAACTCCTTTCTCAGGCCGATAAGGCCCTCGGCTTCTCCCTGAGCAGCCTCTGCTTCGAGGGACCGGCCGAGGAACTCACCCTGACCTACAACACGCAGCCGGCGATCGTCGTTGTCAGCCTGATCGTCGGCCGGCTTTTGGCCGAACAGGGGATCAAGCCGGAAATAACGGCCGGCCACAGCCTGGGAGAATACAGCGCTCTCGTCGCTGCCGGCGCCCTCTCCTTCCTCGACGCCATTTGCCTGGTACGGACCCGGGGACAGCTGATGCACGACGCCACCAGTTCGGTCTCCGGAGGGATGGCCGCCATCATCGGCCTGAGCCCCTCCGAGGTGGAGGAGATCTGCCGTCAAGCCTCGGCATCCGGGATCGTACAGGCGGCCAACTACAATTCTCCCGTGCAGACCGCGATCTCCGGCGATCAGGCCGGCTTGAAGAAAGCCATTGAACTGGCGACCGCGCAGGGCGCTCGGCGGGCGATGATGCTCCCGGTCAGCGCCCCCTTCCACTCCAGTCTGATGGATCCGGTGGCCGGCCAGTTCAAGCCGGAACTGGAGGCAGCCGCGGTCAACGACGCCGCCATCGAGGTGGTCGCCAACGTCACCGCCCGGCCTCAGACTGCGGCCGGCGAGATCCGGAAGAACCTGATCGCCCAGATCAACGGGCCGGTCCGTTGGACCGAGACCATCGAGTATATGATCGGCCGGGGGATCGATACCTTCATTGAGGTGGGACCGGGCAGAGTCCTGACCGGTCTGCTGAAGAAGACCAACCGGAAAGTGACCTGTGTCCCGGTCGAGACTCTGGGATCAATCGAAGGATTGATCTCAGCACTCGGCTGACAGCATCGGAGATCAAAGCACCCCGACCGGCCCCCATCCGGGGACTCGGTCAGGGTGCTTTTTTATTTCTCCGCTACCCAAGGCAGATGGGGCTCGATATGGACCAGGGCAGACTTCAACGCCGGCATCTGTCCCATCAGGTCCCTTTTCACCCTCGTGGCGATCCTATGCCCCTCGACCACGGAGAGATCCGGCTCAACCTCGATATGGATGTCGAGCATCATCTCCATCCCCGACTTCCGAACCAGCAGTTTCTCCACCTTCTCCACCCCGGGGATCGAGGAAGCCAGCCTTTTTATCTCCTCGGTCACCGGTCCATCCACCGCCTGGTCCATCAATTCCGAGCTGGTCTTCAGAAGCATCCGGCCCCCGGTATAGCAGATAATTCCGGCCACCACCATCGCCGCCAGGTCGTCGGCGACCCGGAAGGGGGGTCCACCGAAAACAGTCAGGGCTACCCCAATTAGAACCGCGATCGAAGAAAAGGCATCGGATCGATGATGCCAGGCGTCGGCCTGCAGGGAGGAGGAATTCAGCCTCCGGCCCAGCCGGTTCTTGTATTGGAAGAGGCCTTCCTTGACCGCGATAGAGAAAGCAGCTACCACCAGAACATAACTATTCGGAACCGCGTAATCAGGGCGGGAGAGTCCCCGGATTGCGTTGTAAAAGATCATCCCCCCGAGAAAGACCAGGAAGAGGGAGACCGCCTGAGCAGCCACACTCTCCGCCTTCCCGTGTCCGTAGGGATGTTCCTGATCAGGGGGTTGACGGGCTACCTTCATCCCCACCAGAACAACCACTGAACTTAAGATATCGGAGAAGCTGTGGACTCCATCGGCTACCATCGCCGCCGACTGGCCCCAGACTCCAGCGACTAACTTGATCAGGGCAAAAAACGCATTCACAACGATGCCGACACTGGCCCCGAAGGCACCCTGTTTGTAGGGATTCGGACCGACTCTGACCGGTCGCGGTTTCATCTTTCTCCTCCCGGTTATCCCAACCGTTCTGTCAAAAACAATAACCACAGAGAACACAGAGAGTATTGGAACAGAAGGGATTAAATAAAATGACTCTTTCTTCCCCTCAATGTTCTCTTAAAATACCATCCTTTTAATCCCGTCCCCAAGCAAATGACCTT
>CAYXKT010000120.1:0-8527 GCA_964465735.1 uncultured bacterium | reverse complement strand
CCGCCACCGTGATCGAGGCAATGGGCGCCGGGAAAAAAGCCGCCCGCGGCATCGACCGCTACCTCTCTTCCGTCCGGGGTTGAATGACGAGGGTTACGCTTCAGCAAGGCGAAGCTCTGGTCAGCTGCCCTTTGTAGCTCCGGCGGCAGCGTCTCGTAACAGCGTCAGAAACGTCGGGTTATCCGGTGCATCAGAGGGGTCTGGTGTTGCCGGATTCGGCATCACGCCGAGCCTCTTCGACGAGGAAGTCAAGCTTGCCGGCGGCGCTGTCACGCTCAATCTGCGCATCCCACGCCTCCCAATCCCTCTCCACGATCCAATCACGGATCCTGGAGAACTGGTCACTCGGCAGTTGCTCGATGGCACGCTCAATTTCTTGGACCGTTGTCATATTGACAATATACCCCCTTCCCGGCTTCAACGACTCTGACGGATGTCTGGGAGCGTGGCTGATCTGGGATTTCTTGCGGATTTGCTTGAGGACGGTGCGGGACGGGCACCGGGAGATCAGGATTGCTGTAGCCGGTTAGCCAGGGCAGTCAGCGCAGCCCAGGTTCGGTTCAGGTCGAATCGTTTGATATCCCGGGTCCGGAGGACCGGTTTCAGATCGGTTTCTACCTGGCGTTCGAGCTCGGCGCGTTTCTGTCCCGTCAGTTCCTCGGGGCCGGTTCCCATCACCGCGAGTTTCCGTCCGACCAGGGCGATGAAATCTGGGGCGGAGAGGTTCAGGGTTTTGGTCCGAAGGGCGTAGTCGAGGTCGAAGAAATCCCGGATTGCGGGTTCTCTCCGGCCGAACGCGGCCCGGACCTTCTCCGCCCAGAGTTCTTCCTCAGCCATAACCCGGACCGGAAACCGGGAGAGGGTCGTCCGTCCGGTCAGGGGATTCACCAGGATGGTGCCGGCCGGTTCAAGCCGCGGCGCCATCAGGCCCGGTTCGCGCAGTCCGATCTCCACCCGGACCCGGGCCGTCGTCCCGCCGATCCGTGAACGGTAACCCAGTGTCTGGATATACTGTCTCGACAGGTTCGCCCCACGGAGAGGTTCAAGAACGAAAATTTGGGGCAAGCGGGAGGATATATCGGAACAGAGAGCCCGGATGGGCTTGATCAGCCGGCAGCGTTCCGCCCGGGACGAGCTTAGCTCCACCGGGATCGAGAAATCAAGGTCTTCGCTGAGACGGTAGAAGTCTGTGTAGACCTTGCTCAGGCAGGTTCCGCCCTTGAACAGCAGATAATCGGGCGCCTCGGCCGCCAGGGCCGCCAGGACCAGCGAGCAGAAGAAGTCCTTCTCGATCAAGGCGGCGGCGAAGCCGTGATCGCGGGCGGTCCGCTCCAGGGCTTGCCGGAACAGTTCCTCGTCCTCCAGCCAATCGGCCGCCGCGCAGAGAAAGCCCTCAGTCATTGTCGATAATCCCCCAATCGGTATTGACGGAACCGCGGGTTGGTCGGGAGGGGACAAGCGGGATGATCGATTTCTTGCTCCGCAACTTCCGCCTCAGCCGGTCCCGGGCCGCCTTCGGGAGTCCCCCCCGGTCAAGAACATAGCCGATCCTCCGGATCGCCCCCTGGTTGCCGAAACGCGCGGCCGCGTCGGCGATCTCGACAGCCAGGGCGGGCTCTTTGCCGGCCGAATCGCGGATCCAGCCGAACGCTTCCGGGAGAGTCCCGAACCGGGACCAGTCGACCACCGCGTCGACCAGCGCCCGGGCCCTGGTGGGCATCAAGCTTTTCTCGCCGTCGGGGGTCTTCTCCGGCTCCGTCCCGCCCAGCCGGCGGTCCGCCACCTTGATGAAGATGAACTCCCGGCCGGCGATAATCCTTGGGCCGTAGATCCGGTTGTTATAGACGGAGATCCGGGCGGGGACCTGCTCGGTGAAGCCGTAACGGTTGAAGACCGGCCAGCCGCAGAACTGGCAGCGGCCGTTGTCGCAGGCCCGCATCAGTTCCCGGAGGATGACCGTCTCGCCCGGGTTCCAGACCCCGCCCAGAGGCAGTCGCGGGGGGACCAGGTAGACCCCGCGCTTCAGGCGGACGATGGTCCCTCCCCGAGCCAGGCGGGAGAGGAGCTTGCGCTCCTGGTCGGCGGTCAGTTCCAGGACCTCGCGCAGCTGACCGAAGCGGACGGGCGACAGCTTCTTCAACTGGGCATAGGAAAGAAACCTCTGCTCCAGCGGACCCAACCTCGTCTTGGCCGATTGTTTTGTTCCTGTATTCATAAATACCACCAGAGGGTATTATCATATACAGGAATAAATATGTCAAGCAAGTCCAAATCGGCCGCTCTTCTCGCCGGGCACCGCCTGTTCCATCTCCGGCTATTCGCCCTGCCGATTATTTCGTCGCAAAAGCAAAACGGACATCCCGGGCGCGAAGACTTCCGCGCCCCAGAATGTCCGTCCACGACCCCGACGGGGATCGAACCCGTGTTGCAGGCGTGAAAGGCCTGAGTCCTAACCGCTGGACGACGGGGTCATTAAATTATGCTTGAGAAGATCGATTCCGGTGGAGACAATTTTCTCAAAAAAATTGTCTATGAGGGCGGAAGGATTCGAACCTTCGACCCACGGCTTAAAAGGCCGTTGCTCTGCCAACTGAGCTACGCCCCCGGAATATATTCTTTCTCTGTCTCCGGATCAATCTTTCAATGGGATCCGGCCGCCCTGATATGGGTTTTCCATCTCAAAGCGTTATCTAAAGACCTATCGGCTGATTTCTAACGGATTGAAAGTAGCAAACTGTCCCCGGAAACACAAGACCTTAAATTTAGGCTGGGTGTTTTGAAACGGAAATCAGATTTTAAAATAGGTGCTATATCCGGATCTCTGAAAAACCGATTTGGTGCCGCAATCAATAATGAAGGGCTGTTGAGAGAAGTTTGCCCAGCACAAGATTCAGCGCCAATATGATCAAGATTATTGATTACTCCCCCTGGCCAAGGAAAATATTCATCAGCAAGGTCAGAATCGTGTCGTTCCCGGTGGGGGCTGCTCAGTGTCTGAACGGAAACTCCGAAAACAGGTTATCGCGCTGAGGGACGACCAAGCAATCCGTTTAGTTTGTGATGAGATTGCTCCGTCACTTCGTTCCTCAGCAATGACGGAATCTATCTGATTTGAGGTTTTCGGTCAGACACTGTTATCCCGAATCCCCAGATATTATTAGAGTAGCCGCCCGCGCAGCGGACAACCCATTCTTAGCCACGGGCGTGTCAGAGATCCGGCTATAGATGAAAGCCTGTGGGAACAATTCGCTCAAGTCGCCGGGGGTAACTAATCCACCCGGGAGATAAACTATTGCTTGGCGATGGGACGCGACAGTTGTTTTGAGAAATCCGGCCTAAGCCAATATTGTCGCGTTTCATTTTCAATGAGACTGGCGTTTCGCCTTAAATAAGACTCACGTCTCACTCTCTGAAAAAAATATGTCAATATATTAAACCTAAATTGAGCGATTCTATGCGGCGAACTGCACCAATCTTTTGCGTCCGAACGGATATTGAAAATCCTCGCCATATCTCCTGGATATGGCTGCGGTTTTCGCAACCCGTCGGCCAGCAAAATCTTAGCACATTTCATCCGCAATAATCGCTCAACTTAGGTTAAACTCAAGGACAATCTCAATTGGAAATTCGGTTTTGATCTGGCCCCCCTTCAGGGGGCTGATTAATTGCTGCTGATCCATTTTGATCCCGGCGATTCTCGCCGGGCTATGATGTTCTACCCCTTTGGGGTAACTGAAGGGACGTCAAGCCTCCTTCGCCATAGTAGGGCAGCTACGGCGGTGAACGGCGTTTAACATCAGAGCCCGGGGTGCAACCCCGGGATAAAAGCCGCCGCCATCAACTCTTAGCCGCATTCCAACGGAGTGCCAGATCATAATCCGAGACAGTATTTCCTTTGGGAACCAGCGTAATTTCAGCAGCGCAATTTATACATTATATCACATACCGGTCTCATTTACCTGGGGCGCCAGTCTCATCTACTATGAGACGCGACACCAGTATGGATATTAAGGTTCTTTGGATACAATTCGCGAACTTTTCCTACCGAAGAAGAGAGAAGATAGATATAGTTGTGCGAAGATCCGATAAGAGAAATTTGGTATAACAAAATCGGGAAGAAGCTAACAAGGCGGGGGGGCCGTAATGTCGCGTATTTACACCGAGGTCCACTGCTGCCGTTAGCATTTTATGCAAGAGAGAGAATACAATTATTTGAGATGGGCAAGGACATAAAATTGTCAGAAGCAATAGGTTTGAGAAAGAATTCAAACGTAAGTTCAGCTTATGGTATGATCATTATCGGAGACTGCGCCTCGGTTTTTTGAGAGATGTCGGCGAAGACAGATATCCCCGGATTAATCTTCTTGGTCCGGGTTGGGAAATTGTGGTAGAGATAATACTATGTTTAGACAGTTTTTCCCTATCCAGGATCCGGTGTTTATCTTTGGGTTGCTGATCTCGATCGCCCTGGTCGCCCCTCTCCTCTTCGGGAAATTGAAGCTGCCGGGGGTGATCGGGCTGATCGTCTCCGGGATCATCCTCGGACCTCACGGACTGGGGATACTCGATCGGCACCTGGAGATCGAGCTTCTGGCCGCGATCGGTCTGCTCTACATCAAGTTCCAGTCCGGGATCGAGCTCGACCTGGTCCAGTTCCTCCACCACCGCCGCCACAGCCTGGTTTTTGGCTTGCTTAGTTTCGCTTCCCCTTTGACGCTGGGGAGTCTGCTGGGTAAGTATTATCTGGGCTTCAGCTGGCCGGCGGCGATCCTCCTGGCCAGTATGTTCTCCTCCCATACTCTGCTGACCTACCCAATTGCCAGCCGGTTAGGGCTGTCCCGGAACCGGGCGGTGACCACCACCATTGGGGGGACCCTTTTTACCGACACCGCGACGATTCTGGTTCTGGCGGTGATCGCTGCTGCCTATCAGGGCGCGACCGGTTGGTTTTTCTGGCTGAGATTATTCTCCCTGATGATTATCTATGTCACCGCGATGTGGATGATCCTGCCTCGGCTGGGGAACTGGTTTTTCCGATCAGTGGCCAGTGATGGGGTGATGGCCTTTATGGGGGTGCTCGCGGCAGTTTATATCAGCGCATACTTCGCGAGAGTGGTCGGCCTGGAGCCGATCATCGGAGCCTTTCTGGCCGGGTTGTTTCTCAACAACCTGGTTCCGGAGAAAAGCGCTTTGATGAATCGGATCCAGTTCGTCGGCGAGTCGCTCTTTATCCCGTTCTTTTTGATCTCGGTGGGGATGTTGGTCAATCTTCCGATGTTATTTGCTTCCAACGGAAGCTGGAAGATCGCTTCTGCGATGGTTGTCGCCGGTCTGTTGGCCAAGTGGCTGGCGGCCCGGGTGACCGGGAAGTGGTTCTCCTACAGCCGGGAGGAGGGGAACCTGATCTACGGATTGAGCGTCAACCAGGCATCCGCCACGCTGGCCGTGGTCCTGGTCGGATACAAGATCGGGATCTTCGGCGAGCCGGTGGTGACCGGGACGGTGGTGATGATCCTGGTTACCTGTCTGGTCGGGTCCTGGGTTACCGATCGCTTTGCTCGCAAGGTTGCTCTGGCGGAAGAGTCCAGGGAATATCAGCCTTCCTCCGCTCCTCACCGCTTCCTGATCCCGTTGGCCAACCCTGAGACGGCTGCGGAGCTGATGAACCTGGCTTTACTCTTCCGACGGCAGAACTCCCCGGAACCGCTCTACCCACTGACCGTGGCCCGGTCCGGTCCCTATGTTGAGGAGAGGATCGCTGCCGGTGAAAAGCTGCTTGGCTATGCCGTGGTTCGGGCGACGGCGGCCGGGGTTCCGGTGGTTCCGGTTACCCGGGCGGCGATCGATGTTCACTCAGGGATATTGCAGGTGTTGATCGATTTGCGGATCTCAACGATTATCGCCGGCTGGAACGCCGAGATTACCTTTCACCATCGGACTTTCGGGAGGATTCTCGATCCGGTAATCGAGGAGAGCCGCCAGATGGTGGTGATCAGCCGCTGCCCGGTCCCGATCAATACCCTCAAGAGGGTGGTTCTCCTCCTCCCGCCTCTGGTGGAGAGGCAGTTGGGGGTGGAGATCACCCTGCGGTCAGTCAAGAATCTAACCGACCAGCTGGGGGCGTCCCTCCTGATCGTTGGTTCGGCCGAGACGTTGGAGCAGACCCGGGAGATGATTGGAACCCATTCGCCCCTTGTAACGATCTCCTATTACCTCTTGAAGGATTGGGACTTGATTCTGAATTGGCTGAAGGGGTCGGTAACCGGCGACGACTTGCTTATTCTGCTCAACGTTCGTAAGGGGCGGTTGGCCTGGCAACCGATCCTCAACCGCCTGCCGCGGCTGATCAGCCAGGGAGTTCCCGAGGTGAATCTGGTCGTGATTTATCCCCCGGAGATGTCGTGGGGGGGGACGGAAAAATTAAATCAGGAGGGCAAATCAGCCTTCTATACTCACTTTCTCCCGGCTGAAAATACCCAGATCGATCTTCCGGCGGAGGACCTTCTCTCGGCGCTCCGGAGGTTGCTGCGCCCTGCTTTCCCCGGCCGGGAAGAATCGGTGGAGAAGCTCTCCGGGATCCTCTCCGCCATTGGAGCCAGTGAACCGGTTGAGCTGACCTCGGGGGCGGTGCTTCTGCATTCCCACGTTTCGGAAGTGAAGTTCTCGATGGCATTTATGGGGATCAATCAGGACGGTTGGAATCTTCCCCATACCAGCGGCCCCGCCAAGGTGCTCTTCCTGCTGTTAAGCCCCAGCGGCGCGGCTCCGGAGACCCACCTTCAGGCTCTCTCCGAACTGGCCCGGTCACTGCGGCGTCCGGCGGTCGTCGATCGACTGTTGGCGGCGGAGACTCGAGAGGAGGCGATAAGGGTTCTCGCGGGGTAATCAGATCTCTGAGGCAGGAAGACAATAGTCCACCCAGTGGGCAAATAGAGCGGATGATTCCGGGTGGGTTTTGTTCATTTACGGAGCTGAGAAGACATTGCCCCCGGGGAGATGGTGTAACCCTCGAGACTATTATTTGTCGGGGAGGGGGATGGTGAGGACCGAGCAGTTGGCGGTTCGGACTACCTTTTCGGCTACCGAGCCGGAGACCCAGCGGCGAAAACCGGTGTGTCCGTGAGCTCCAATTACGATCAAATCGACCTTTCTCTTTTCCGCCAGGCGGACGACCTCACCGGCCGCGGGTCCGATCCCGACCACGATCTCCAGATCGAGATCTTCGCCGGAGAGTTTCCTGACCAGTTCCTCCAGGCGGGTCCGGGCCGATTTCATCAGTTCTTTCTGGTAGAGGACGGTGTCGAAGCGGATCGAGCCGACCAGGCCGCCGGGTCCGACCGGAGGCCCCGGGACCGGGATCGGGGTGACCACGTGCTGGACAATCACTCGGCCCTGACAGCATCGGGCGATCTGGAAAGTGACCTCCATCGCCCGGTGGGCGGAGTCACTGAAGTCGGTTGCGCAGAGAAATATTTCCCAATTTTTCATAGTCAACCTCTCCTCGATTTGTTCCGCTTTGTTATGACCTAAATTGAGCGATTCTATGCGGCGAACTGCACCAATCTTTTGCGTCCGAACGGATATTGAAAATCCTCGCCATATCTCCTGGATATGGCTGCGGTTTTCGCAACCCGTCGGCCGGCAAAATCTTAGCACATTTCATCCGCAATAATCGCTCAACTCAGGTATGAATTAACCACAGAAAATATCGGGAGAATTATGGGTCGGAGAATTTTTAAATCCGAAGAAGTTCCTCTTCTTTCTCTTTGAGGGTGCTGTCGATCTCCTCGATATATTGGTTGGTCTTATCCTGGACCTCTTTCAGGCCGCGGAACTTGTCGTCTTCAGGAAGGGTGCCGGCCTTAAAGAGGCTTTCCAGTTCGCTGTTGGCCTCCCGACGGATGTTCCGGATCGAGACTCTTCCTTCTTCGCTGATCGTTTTGATCACCTTGACCATATCCTGACGCCGTTCCTCGCTCATCTCCGGGATCGGGACTCGGATAATCTTTCCATCGTTCATCGGGTTGAGTCCGATATTGGCGGCCTGGATCGCCTTGGCTATGGCTTCCAGCGCCCCCGGGTCCCAGGGCTGGATCACCAGGAGCCGGGCTTCCGGCGTGGAGATGCCGGCCAGGTCCCGGAGCCGGGTCTTGGAGCCGTAATAATCGATCAGGAGGCCTTCGACCAGGGCGGGGGAGGCTTTGCCGGTCCGGATAGAAGCGAACTCTCCCTTGACCACCTCAACCGATTTTATCATCTTCAGTTCGGATTCTTCAAGAACATTTGCCAGGGTCATAACGTTTCCTCCTCCAATTGGGATAGTTGCCGTAGTGAAATCTACAAGGATGAATTTGAGTTTAACCTAAATTGAGCGATTCTAGGCGGCGAACTGCACCAATCTTTTTCGTCCGAACGGATATTGAAAATCCTCGCCATATCTCCTGGATATGGCTGTGGTTTTCGCAACCCGTCGGCCAGCAAAATCTTAGCACATTTCATCCGCAATAATCGCTCAACTTAGGTTTAA
>CAYXKT010000119.1:0-8763 GCA_964465735.1 uncultured bacterium | reverse complement strand
GGACTCAAAAGATTGGTGCAGTTCGCCGCATAGAATCGCTCAATTTAGGTATAATATATACCAACTGTCGCAATGCCCATCACTGAAAAAAACTCTTGCGTTGGTTGAACAATCGGTTATCTCCCGGTGGATTGGTTACCCCCGGTCCCGAATATTCAACCGGGACGGAGTAAAAGTTTACCAGCTATAAACGATGCCAAAGCCGAAACGTCCCCGGTTACCCCCGATATATATCGGGATGCTATCACTTGCGGGGCCGGTGAGAGAGAGGTTGATGCCGACAAGTGACCGCTGCCTCAGCCGGATCGCGGATGGAATGGATCAGGCGAAAAAAGAGGACGAAATGGAACAAACGATTCGAACGACGTGCAGCTACTGCTCTGTGGGGTGCAACTTCGACGCGACGATGGAGAACGGCCTCGTCAAAAAGTTTATGCCTACGGCCGACTATCCCGTGAATCTTGGCAGGGCGTGTCCGAAGGGATTTTACCTGCTGCAACCGTTCGCGGCACCGGACCGGCTTACCGCGCCGATGCTTCGTCAGCCGGACGGTACGTTGGCGGCGATCGGTTGGGACGCGGCGCTGGATCTTTTCGCGGATCGGTTCAAGGCGATCAAGGCCGCGCACGGACCGGAATCGGTTGCGCTCCTTTCTACCGGCCAGATCCCCTTTGAGGAAATGGCTTTCCTTGGAGCGCTGTTCAAGTTCGGGATGGGGTTTCTCCATAGCGATGGCAATACGCGCCAGTGTATGGCCACTGCCGCGGTCGCATACAAGCAGGCGTTCGGGTTTGACGCGCCGCCGTTCTCGTATGAAGACCTTGAGCTTTCCGATCTGCTGATCTTCGTGGGCGCCAACCCGGTGATCGCGCACCCGATCATCTGGAATCACGTCAAGGCGAACCGGGCTGACGGTGACATTGTCGTAATTGATCCGCGGCGCACGAAGACCGCGAAAGTGGCCAAGGTCCACCTGCAGCTGCAGCCGAAGACCGATATCATCCTGCTGTACGGGTTAGCCAATCTGTTGATCCAGCGCGGCTGGATCGATCGCCCATTCATCGAAGCACACACCGAAGGATTCGAGGAGTTTGCCGCCCACATAGCAGAGTTTACCCTTGAATGCACGGCAGTTGCGACCGGCCTGGAAATCGCGGCCATTGAAGATTTGGCCAAGCGGATTCACCGGGCGAAGGCGGTATCAATGTGGTGGACTATGGGCGTGAACCAGGGCCATCAGGCTGTCCGCACCGCCCACGCGATCATCAACCTCTGTCTCATCACCGGCAATATCGGACGGCCGGGAACTGGTCCCAACTCGATTACGGGTCAGGCGGACGCGATGGGCTCGCGCCTGTTTTCCAACACGACCGCGATGTTCGCTCTGCACGACTTCACCAATGCCGCCGACCGAACAAAAATGGCCGGCCTTCTTGGTCTCCCGGTTGAGTCGATCCCCGACCGGAACAGCCTGCCGTATCACCGCATTCTGGATAAGATGGGGAAGGGGACAATCAAGGGGCTGTGGGTGGTCGCGACCAATCCCGCCCATTCGTGGATTGCCAAGGGGCCGGCGCTCGCAGCGCTCCAGAAGCTCGATTTTCTCGTCGTCCAGGACCTCTATTCCACCACAGAAACCGCGGATCTGGCGCACCTGCTCCTCCCGGGAGCCGGCAGCGGCGAGAAGGCAGGCACATTCATCAACTCCGAACGTCGGCTGGGGGTTGTACAGAAGGTGCTCGATCCGCCCGGCCGAGCGCTGTCTGATTTTGATATTTTCCGGCGGATCGCAGATCGCTGGGGCTGTGGTGAGCGGTTTGCGGAGTGGACCGACCCGGAAGCCGTCTTCCGGATTCTCCAGCGCACGACCGAGGGGCGCGCCTGTGACATCACCGGAATCGAAGGCTACCAGATGCTTCGGGCCCGGCCGGGAATTCAGTGGCCGTATCCGAAACAGAGTCCGGACGGTGCCGTTATGCGACGGCTCTTTGCCGATGGACGTTTCTACACCCAGTCCGGTCGGGCCAAACTCCTCTTCGACCCGATCACGCCACCGCCGGAAAAGCCGGATGCCGAGTATCCATTTATCCTTCTCACCGGCCGCGGGAGCGTCGTCCAGTGGCACACCCAGACGCGTACATCGAAGGTTGGGATGCTGCGCAAACTCTACCCCGCCGATCTTTCGGTCCAGGTGTCGCCCGTCGATGCCGCTCGGCTCGGGTTGACAAATGGTGACCGGGTGGCGGTGGTATCGCGTCGCGGGAGGGCCGTGGCGAAGGTTGTCGTGACCCACGAGGTGATGCCCGGGCAACTCTTTTTGCCGATGCACTACTTCGAAACTAACCTGGTCACGTTTCCCACTTATGATCCTTACAGTTTTCAGCCCGGGTACAAGTATGCCGCGGTGAGGATCGAGCGGCTGCCGGTCGAGGCCGGCGCACCGTGAGCCAGGCCGTCGGCCCGATGGGCAGCTCAACGGATGTGTTTCAGGCCTGCGGCGACTTGGTCGGCGTGGTTCTCGCGGGCGGCTACAGCCGCCGGATGGGCGTCGATAAGGGCGCCTTGCCGATCGCAGGTCAGTCGGCCGTGGGTTACCTGTACGCACTGCTTGGTTCGGTTGTCGGCACAGTCGTGGTGTCCGTGCGTCCGGACCAGTTCGAGGGGACGGGTGGGTCAAGCGTTACCGATTTTCCCTGCGTGATCGACGACCAGCCGGGCCGCGGACCCCTCGGAGCGATCCTTTCGGTTGCCCGGCGTTTTCCGGAGCGGCCGCTTCTGGTCGCCGCGGTTGATCTGACCGGATTGACCCCCGCCGCCCTCGCCCGGTTAACGGCGGCGCGCGGTCCGGGCTTGGCGGCCGTCGCGGCGCAGGAACGGGTTGGGCCGCATTTTATCCCAGGAGCCTGGGATGTCAGGTCAGCGCGAGGTCTTGCCGCACATCCGCTGTGTGCTGTCTGGGAGGTCTGGGCGCTCGTCCGAGCGAGAGTGGCTTGGCAAGCTGGAGAGCGCAGCCCGCGTCGGGTACTCGCAGCGCTGGAGACCGCCATCCGCGGCTCCGTCCGGTTGGTGGACATCCCGTTTATTGACGCCAACATACCCGCGGAATGGCCGGATCCGGATCCTTATTTTACCGACTAAGTCATACCTCATCTGTCAAATAAGGGGTGGTGGGTAATCTGAGGTTCTGGGTAGTTTTGCCACGGCTATTGGACAGCGGGCTTTGTCATATCATAATATGCGAACTTATACATAGCGGAGAGGGAAATTAATGCCGGATCGGCTGAGAGCACTTCTGGGGTTTGGAAAAGTTTGAAGCGGGTTTGCGCCGGAAGTAGTTAGCGCCCCAAAAAAGGCGCAACCGCATCTGGCTCGTTGGGCCGCAAAAACCAGCAGACCACGATGATGTACACTAACGTGGTCGGCAATCTGTCAACTCCGATGAGGAGTCCGCTGGACATCTTGGAGAAGCCGCTGGGGGATGATTAGCGATTATGCCGATTGTTGATCGGGTTATTTCTCGGGTCGGTCCCTGGGGAATTCCCGCTTCATTGCTTCAGTGAGGCGAGACGACTTTGAGGCCAATCAGGCCGGCAATGACAACTAACAGGCAAAAGATCCGGCCGATGTCGCGTGGTTCACCTAAAAATGCCATACCCAGGATAACAGTGCCAACGGCGCCAATACCTGTCCAGACTACATAGCCTGTTCCAACTGGGATAGTCTTGAGTGCCCGAGAAAGCAGGAAAAAACTTACGGCCATCGTACCGAGAGTTCCAATACTGGGCCAGAGTTTGGTGAAGCCATCCGTGTATTTCAATCCGATTGCCCAGGTAACCTCCAGCAAACCGGCAATAAAAAGAATGATCCAAGCCATAATATCTCACCTGATGTCCGGGGTATCCCCATATTTCTCTAAGTTGTAACTTTAGAAGATCCGTGCGCTGAATACGTTAGTCGCTGTTGTGCAGAAAATAAAGGGATTAAATTCAAATTGGCCAGCCTCCCAGATCATAAGGCGAAGCAGATCGCACAGCTTCAGCCGATGGCTGAAAATTAGCTATTTCGGTACCACTTCAGCTCGATAAAAGTCTCTGCTGTTTTATAAGCCTACGATTGTCATTGCGAGGAGCCAAAGGCGGCGAAGCAATCTCCAGGTTGAGACTGCAAAATTCAATCTGCTTCACCCCCCGCCCCACCTCCCCACGGGGAGGGGGTGACAGAGGGGGCGGACCTTCTGGGTTGTTCCGTCATCGTTGCCCCGCCACAAGGTCGGTGGCGGGGCATTTGACAGCGCTGAAGTGTTCGGATATGATAGCGTGATGGATGTCGTTTGTCAGCAGGTTCTCAATATTTAATGTAAGATATCTATCCACGGGCTGTGCTGGAGTCAGAAGGGCCTCTTCGCCGGTTTCGGGGGATGTCATTTTCGAAAGTCCGTTCATAAGAGTGACGATCGCGATTCGGGGAACGGGGACGTTGTTGCCTGATTTGTTTTCTCTGCCGGGGAAAGATCTGATATTTTTTCCAGGATGGGTTAGAATAAAGCCTCAGGGAACAAATCTTTTAGAGGGGGCTGTCAAAATTTGATGGAAAAGAATGACACCACAGAGACCACTGAGAAAATCCAGGATCAAGTTTTGCGCCTTTCTCTGTGAACTCTAGAAACTAAAGTTCTCATAAGCGGATTATATACCCTCATTCGGAAATAACTGAAAAAACATATCTCGCGCCATCGAGACGCAATTATTAACGGATTTAAATGCTGCCGGCAAGAAAGGCGGACTAATCATTAACTTAGGTTTAAGGTTCATTTGCTTAAGGACGGGATTAAAAGGATGGTATTGTAAGAGAACATTGAGGGAGGGAAAGAGTGATTTTATTTAGTCCCTTCTATTTCCATACTCTCTGTGTTCTCTGTGGTTATTTTTTTTGACAGAACGTTGTAGAGACAAAGGAGGTTAAGATGAAGATTTCACTGGGGGCGAAGACTCTGGCGCCGGCGCCGATGTACATTGTCGGAACTTACGATGAGCAGGATCGAGCGAACGTGATGGTGGCTGCCTGGGCGGGGATCTGCTGTTCCGAACCCCCCTGTCTGACGGTCTCCCTGCGGAAGGCCACTTATTCCTATCATAATATAATGGCCAGGGAAGCATTTACAGTGAGCATCCCCGGGGAA
Organism: uncultured bacterium; assembly: GCA_964465735.1. GTDB lineage: Bacteria > Auribacterota > Erginobacteria > Erginobacterales > Erginobacteraceae > Erginobacter. The sequence continues at coordinate 3,584 of CAYXKT010000119.1, read as the reverse complement.
GACCAGGCTTCGGCCGCTGATTATTTCGGTTTGGTCTCCGGACGGGATACCGACAAGCTGGCTGACACCGGTCTGACCGCGGTGAAGAGCGGCCTGGTTGATGCTCCTTATATCGAGGAGTTCCCCCTGGTCTTCGAGTGTTCTCTCTTCCGGGTTTACGAGTTGGGGCTGCACACGATGTTTGTCGGCGAGATTAAGGATGTCAAGGCCGAGGAGTCGGTGCTCAGGGACGCAAAGACTTTTGATCTGGGCCGAATCAGGCCGTTCATATTTTCGTCCGGGGATCGGAAGTATTACCGGTTGGGGGAGCCTCTGGGTCCGGCCTTCTCGATCGGTGAGAAGTATCGTCCCTGACCAAAATGATTCCGGAAAAGATGTTTTCGGGAATCATCTGGGTTGTCGGTTCATCGCCAACAACCTGAAAATCGGACAGTTTAGGGTTTTATTATTGCGGAGAGGGGGTGTACTGGGTCAGCCGGGCGTGGGGCGCGGCTTCACTTCGCATATGATAGGGGACGATAAGGGCATCGATCCGCTTTCCCCGGCACTCGATCTCAATCCGGTCGCCCCGGCGCAGGTCGCTGTCAATCAGGGCCAGGCCGATTGCCCGGGTTGACTTTTGGTTGACCAGTCGGCTTGCCAACCCCTCTCCCTCCCAGGTCCAATTCGGGACCGCCGTCCCGCTGGTGACGAAGCCGACCGATCTCTCCCCCTGGAAGATCGGGTTTCCCGGCCGGGCGATCCCCCGCCCGGTTACCGCCACCGGACGGATGAATCGAGGCAGTTCGGCGATCCGGGAGAGATCGCCTTCCTTCAGGATCCGCCGCCGGACTTCCCGCTGCCGGTGAAGAGCTTTCCTCCCGATAAAATCGCCTTTCCCCGGGGAGAAGCTGACCGCCACGTTGGCCAGACCGAGGGCGAAGATCGGGATCTCCTTCCCTTCCGGGTCGAGGCCGAACTCGTGGCCGTAGAGAGGAAGTCCCGCCTCCAGCCGGAGGGTGTCCCGGGCCCCGAGCCCGACCGGTGAGGCGCCATTCTTCAGCAGGAGGTCCCAGATCCGGACCGCGCCTTCTCGGGGGATAAAAAGTTCGAAGCAGAGCGGTTCTCCGGTGTATCCGGTCCGGGCGAGGAGGACCTGGTTTCCTCCAATGACCGCTTCCGAGAGGGAGTTGCGGTCCGGTTCCGGGAGTCCGCCGGATTCGATTACCGCGGTCAGAATCTCCTGTGAACGCGGTCCCTGGAGGCTGACCATTGCCTGTTCTTCCGTCCGGTCGGTCAGCTCTAGGCCGGGAAACTGGGGCAGGAGAGTCTGAAAATAATCCCAGTCCTTGATCCGATTAGCGGCATTGACGATTAGGAGGTACTCGGCCTCAACGAACCGGCAGAGGTAGGCGTCGTCGATCGCCCCTCCGGATTCGTTGGCGATGATCGTATACTGGCTCTGGCCGATCTCGACCGCCTCCGCGTTATTGGTCAAAACGTGCTGGAGGAAGGGGAGGGTGTCGGGACCACGGAAGACAAAGCGTCCCATATGGGAGACGTCGAAGAGTCCGGCTTCCCGTCGGGTGGCGAGATGCTCCTGGACGATCCCTTGCGGATACTGGATCGGCATCTCCCAACCTCCGAACTCCACTATCCTGGCTTGCAGTTCAACGTGCCGGTCATAGAAAACAGTCCTCGCCAGCTCGCTCATCCCGGTCTCCTTGGTATTTATTGATAAAGAGGTTGATAATTCCTGAAATTCTTTTAACCTAAGTTGAGCGATTATTGCGGATGAAATGTGCTAAGATTTTGCTGGCCGACGGGTTGCGAAAACCGCAGCCATATCCAGGAGATATGGCGAGGATTTTCAATATCCGTTCGGACGCAAAAGATTGGTGCAGTTCGCCGCATAGAATCGCTCAATTTAGGTTTAATAATAAATACCCCAAAAAGAGTCCCTTCTCAAGTGAAACTCCAGATGGCACCCAATTTTAGAAATATTTCGCGGAGGACCTCATAGTGGATGCAGAGAGAATCAACAAACCGCCGCCCGATCTCGATCTCCTTTTCAATGCCCGCTCAGTGGCCGTGGTCGGGGCTTCCGCCAACCCCGAGAAGCTGGGCTATGAGATCCTCAGCAACCTGATCAATATGGGTTATTCCGGCCCGATCTACCCGATCAACCCCAGGGCCGAGGAGATTCTGGGCCTTAAGGTTTACCCCTCCTTGACCGACGTCGGGGAACCGATCGATCTGATCGGAGTAATTGTCCCCGGGAAGTTCGTCCCCGGAGTGATTGAGGAGGCGGGGAGGTTGGGGGTGAAGAACGCGGTGGTGATCTCGGGAGGTTTCCGGGAGATCGGCAACGACGATTTGGAGGCGGCGCTGGTTGCCGCCGCCCACGATGGCGGGGTAGGAATCATCGGCCCGAACTGCCAGGGGATAAATTATCCGGCCAATCGGCTCTGTCTCAGCTGGCCCCTGATCAAGCGGCCGGGGGGGCTGGCCCTGATCTGTCAGAGCGGGACGATCGCCGCCGCCCTGGGCGACCGGGCGGAGAAGGAGGGGATCGGGATCTCCGGGCTGGCGGCTTTGGGTAATCGCTGCGATATCGATGAGTCGGACCTGATCGAGTTCTTCGGTGACGACCCCGGCACGGCCGTGATCGCGGTTTACTTGGAAGGGGTCCGTGACGGGAAGAAGTTTATGGAAGTGGGCAAAAGAGTGGGGGAGATCAAGCCGGTCCTGGTCTTAAAGGGAGGCCGGACCAAACGCGGTCGGCAGGCGGCGGAGTCCCACACCAAATCAATCGCCGGCCGGGGGGAGATCTTTGACGCTGTCCTGCGCCAGATCGGCCTGGAGAAGGTGGAGTCGATCGATGAACTCTATGACTGTGCCAAAGCCCTCTCCGCGGAGAAGAAACGGCGGGGAAAAAGGGTTCAGATCCTGACCTCCTCGGGGGGGAGCGGGATCGTGGCGGTCGATCTCCTCGAGGAACTGGGGCTCGATGTCGCCCCTCTCTCAAAGGCCGCCCGGAAACGATTAGCTGAGACTCTCCCCTCTCACTGCGTGATCGGCAACCCGCTGGATCTGACCGGGGATACCCCGGCCGAGCGCTATCGGGAAGCGGTTCTGACCCTGGCCGAGATCGAGCCGGGGATTGATCTCTACCTTTTGATCTTTGGCGACCCGATCCCCCGGGCGGCGGAGAATTGCCGGGAGATCAAGGCGGCCCTCGATCGGCCGCTGGTCGCCTGCTATATCGGAGGCGGCAAAGTGGAGGAGATTGAATACAAGAAGATGAATAGTCTCAAGATCCCCACCTTCCCTACCCCGGAACGGGCCGCTTGTGCCGCGCGCGCGATCCTGACCGGGGAAAAATGATCAACAGGATGCTTTTCGACAGGATAACAGGATAAATCAGGATAAAGGAATCGGGTTTTTCGCCGCCGCCCCAGTTTCAGACCCAACCACCATACCCATCCTGTAAATTCTGTTATCCCGTCAATAATCAGGGGCGAGGCGGGGACAGGAATGGCAATTAATCAATACCTAAGTTGAGCGATTATTGCGGATGAAATGTGCTAAGATTTTGCCGGCCG
>CAYXKT010000118.1:0-8830 GCA_964465735.1 uncultured bacterium | reverse complement strand
CCGCTGAACCGCTTTACCTTTCCCGGTTAAATTATGCCCGGAAAACATAATACCTAAATTGAGCGATTCTATGCGGCGAACTGCACCAATCTTTTGCGTCCGAACGGATATTGAAAATCCTCGCCATATCTCCTGGATATGGCTGCGGTTTTCGCAACCCGTCGGCCAGCAAAATCTTAGCACGTTTCATCCGCAATAATCGCTCAACTTAGGTAATATATAGTGTCTGAACGAAAATCTCAAATTATATAGAACTTGTCATTGCGAAAAACGAAGTGATGAAGCAATCTTTTCACAGAAGAAACAGCTTGCTTCGCCGCCCCTCCTCGCAATCACCTGGTTTTCGGGGTTTTCGTTCAGACACTAAATAAGTTCGGGTCGTGAAATTCAGGATCTATTGCCCCCGAGTTTATCTCCATTTCGCCGAATCCGGATGATCTCACGAAAATTCAATCAAAATGTATTCGATTTTTAAAACCTGGGCGGAGATTGACCTGGATGCGATCCGCTTCAACCTGGCCCGGATCCGGGAGCTGGTCGGGGGTCAGGTCAAGATCCTGGCCAGCGTCAAGGCTGACGCCTACGGTCACGGCGCGGGCCCCATCTCCAAAACCGTCCTAAAAGCCGGGGCCCACTGGCTGGGGGTCTCTCACGTTAAAGAGGCGTTAGAGTTGCGCTCTTATTTTCCCACCGCCCCGATCCTGATTCTCAGTTCCGGGATGCGGGGGCATTCCGAGTATATCGTCCGCAACAACCTGACCCCGGTGGTCTCTTCCCTGGAGATTGCCCGGGATCTGGCCCAGACCGCCCTCAACGCTGAAAAAAAGGCCGATATTCACTTTATGCTCGATACCGGGATGGGGCGGATCGGGGTCTGGCACGAAAACTGTCTTCCCCTGCTGGAGAATATCTCCCGGATCAAGGGGATCCGGCTCCAGGGGTTAGCCTCGCACTTTGCCAGCGCTGATGAGGAGGATACCACCTTCAGCGCGCTCCAATTGGAGCGTTTTTGCCGGGTGGCGGAGAGTCTCGCCGGAAAAGGTATAAAGGTTCCGTTGCGGCATATCGCCAACAGCGGGGCCCTGATCAATCTGCCTGCCTCCCGGCTGGATATGGTCCGGCCGGGGATAATGCTCTACGGAGTCTATCCGGCCGAGCATCTCCGTCAGGCGGTGGAACTGAAGCCGGCCCTGGCGCTGAAGACCCAGGTGGCCTACCTGAAGACCGTGGAACCGGGAAGGACGATCAGTTACGGGAGAACCCATACCGTAAAGGAGAAGACCCGGATCGCCACCCTGCCGATCGGATACGGGGATGGTTTCAGCCGGGCCCATTCCAATCGGGGCGAAGTCCTGATCCGGGGGGTCCGGGCCCCGATTGTCGGGATCGTAACGATGGACCAGGTGATGGTTGATGTCGGGTCGGTTCCGCGGGTGGAAGTGGGGGATGAGGCGGTGCTGATCGGAGCTCAGGGGCAGGAGCAGATTACTGTTGAGGAAGTCGCCTCCCGGATCGGTACTATCTCTTACGAGGTCCTGGCCCAGCTGGGGAAGCGGGTCTCCCGGGTCTATAGATGAGAATAAAGTGGTGGAGTGGTGGGGGCAAATACAATACTCCGTCACTTTATTGTCGGTTTTCCGGCACTGCTCGGAATTAATCAGATACCGTTTATCCCCAAAAACTAATCGGAGCTGAAGCGATTTTGCTTTTCCCCGGTCGGCCGGTCTTGTAAAATCTCAGGCTTATGGTACTTTAAAACCTTCAGGAGGAATCAAGCAACCCCCGAGAATCCTGAATGTTGAGATTCGAGATCTGAATTTTGCATCTCGAATTTATTTACGCTGGGAGCTGAGAATATCTCGGCTGCTCTGGCCGGCACTGCTTGTGCCCAATATCGGATAACTTGACGAAGATTCGGGTTGTAGTTGCTGTTTAGTGGAAGCGGCATCCAGGGAATAACTATATCTTGTGCAATTTGGCATATAGTGTCTGAACGGAAACCTTAAATTACCGAGAATTTATCATTGCGGGGAACGAAGTGACGGAGCAATCTTCTCGCAAAATAAACAGCTTGCTTGGTTGTCTCCCCTCTAAATTACCTGGTTTCTGGGGTTTTCGTTCAGAGACTGTATAAGAATTCTATTTTAATTTGTCCGGTGTCCTCTGTGCTTATTTCCTGACAGAACGCCGCTCTGGAACAGGAGGGAGGAGATGAAAAAAGCAACAACGAAAAATTTGAGAAGAAGCGACGCAACCAAGATCGGTCTGGAACGGGCCCCTCATCGCAGTCTGATGTACGCCACCGGGGTTGATCCGTCCGATCTGAAAAAGCCCTATATCGGCCTGGTCTCCAGTTTCACCGATCTGATCCCCGGACACGTGGGGATGCGGGATCTGGAACGTTCAATCGAGAACGGGGTTTATGCCGCCGGTGGCAAGCCGTTTCTTTTGACCGTGCCGGGGATCTGCGACGGGATCGCGATGGGTCATCCGGGGATGTACTGTTCTCTGCCGACTCGAGGTCTGATCGCCGATATAATCGAGATGGTCGCTCTTGGCCACGCACTGGATGGGTTGGTTCTTCTGACCAACTGCGACAAGATCACACCGGGGATGCTGATGGCGGCCGCCCGGCTGAATATCCCTACGATTGTTGTCACCGCCGGGCCGATGCTGGCCGGGCATTATCAGAACCGCCGGCTTTCTATGGTTCGGGACACTTTCGAGGCGATTGGCCGAGCCCAGGCCGGTCAGATCAGTGAGGACGCGGTCTCGAAGCTGGAAATTGAGGCCTGTCCCGGCCCCGGTTCCTGTCAGGGGATGTACACTGCCAATACGATGGCCTGCATCACTGAGGCGATCGGGATGAGTCTGAGCGGCTGCGCTACCGTCCCGGCGGTTATGGCCGCCAAGAAGCGGATCGCCTACCTCAGCGGGCAGCGGGTCGTCTCTCTAATCAAAGAAGATATCCGGCCTCGAGATATTATGACCCGGAAGGCACTGGAGAATGGGATCGCGGTGGATATGACCCTGGGCGGCTCGACCAATACTGTCCTCCACCTGATGGCGATCGCCTCGGAGCTGGGTATCGGCCTGGAGCTGGCCGACTTCGACCGGATCAGCCGAGCCACCCCGCACCTGGCGGATATGCGTCCGGGCGGGGAGCATATGATGCAAGACCTTGATCTGGCCGGGGGAATCCCGGCGGTGATGAAGGTTCTCGGTGACCGGGTTTACGACCTGCCGACCGTGAACGGGCGGAGCTGGAAACAGATCTGCCGTTCCGCTAAGGTCATCGATCCGGAAGTTATCCGGAGTCCCGAGCGGGCCTACAGCAAAGAGGGCGGGATCGCCGTTCTCCAGGGCAATTTGGCCCCGGAGGGTGGTGTGGTTAAGCAGTCAGCGGTTGCTGAGTCGATGCGGAAATTTACCGGCAAGGCCCAGGTCTTTAATTCCGAAGAAGCCGGGATGAAGGCCTTGATGCAAGGGAAGATCAAGCCCGGGACAGTGGTGGTGATCCGTTACGAAGGGCCCCGAGGCGGACCCGGGATGAGAGAGATGCTCTCTTTGACCTCGGCCATCGTCGGGATGGGGATGGGGGAGTCGGTGTCTTTGATCACTGATGGCCGTTTCTCCGGTGGGACCAAGGGTCCCTGCATCGGGCATATCTCCCCCGAGGCGGCCGCCGGCGGACCGATCGCCTTAGTCGAGGACGGCGATGAGATAGCTCTTGACATCCCCGGTCGGCTCTTGCAGATTAAACTCTCTGAAAAGGAACTGGCCTCCCGGAAAAAGAAATGGGAATATTCGGGCAAGCAACTCTCCGGTTATCTGGCCCGTTACGCGGACCAGGTGACTTCCGCCTCGACCGGTGCCATCCTTCTGCCGCGAGAATAATCATCGAGCGGACCGGGATTGCTGACTCTGTATTTTCTCGGTCAGAAAGGGATTCGGAAATCTAAAATATTCTGGAGCTATATTTTAAAATGAAGGGAGCAAAACTGTTATTTGAAGGCCTGGTCAGGGAAGGGGTCGAGGTTATCTTCGGCTACCCTGGCGGCGCGGTGATCGATATCTTTGACGAATTCCATAATTATCCGATCAAGTTTATCCTCACCAGGCACGAACAGGGGGCGGCCCACGCCGCTGATGGCTATGCCCGGGCTTCCGGGAAGACCGGGGTCTGCATTGCTACTTCCGGTCCCGGTGCGACCAACCTGGTGACCGGTATCGCCACCGCCTATATGGATTCGGTCCCGATGGTCGCCCTGACCGGCCAGGTCCCGACCGCGATGATCGGGAACGACGCCTTCCAGGAAGCGGATATCGTCGGGATTACCCGGCCGATTACCAAGCATAACTACCTGGTCACCAATGTTGACGATCTCCCCGGGGTGATCAAGGAAGCCTTTCATATCGCCTCCAGCGGCCGTCCGGGACCGGTGCTGATCGATATCCCCAAAGATGTCCAGCAGGCTGATACCGACTGTTCCTATCCCGAGCAGGCCGATGTTCCCGGTTACCAACCGGTCTATAATGGTCACCCCCTCCAGATCGCCAATCTGGCCCGGGCGATCGCCGATGCCCGCAAACCGGTCCTCTACGTCGGGGGAGGAGCTATCGCCTCCGGGGCTACGGCGGAACTGTTAAAGCTGGTCGAGCAGACCTCGATCCCGGTGACCACCACTCTGATGGCACTGGGAGTCTTTCCGGAGACTCACCCGCTCTCCCTGGGTATGCTGGGGATGCACGGGACTCAATACGCCAACTACGCGATTATGGACTCCGACCTGATCATTGCCGCCGGGGCCCGTTTTGACGATCGGATCACCGGGAAGATCAGCGAATTCGCTCCTCACGCCCAGATCGCCCATATCGATATTGACCCCACCTCTTTGAAGAAGAACGTCCGGGTTGATATCCCGGTGGTTGGAGACGTCCGGCTGGTCTTTCAAGCGCTGAACAAGATCGTCAAGCCGGGGAAATGCGGACCCTGGCTGAAGCAGATCCAATCGTGGAAAAAGGAATTCCCTCTATTCTACCGGGATACCGGACCGATCCCGCCCCAGTACGTGATCGAGCAGATCTATAAGGCCGTGGGGGGAAAGGCCATCATCTGTACCGAAGTCGGGCAGAACCAGATGTGGACCGCCCAGTTTTATCCATTCACCGAGCCACGGACCTTTCTCTCTTCCGGCGGTCTGGGGACGATGGGTTATGGCTTCCCGGCCGCGATCGGCGTTCAGGTCGCTTTCCCCGACCGGATCGTCTTTGACATTGCCGGTGACGGGTCGATCCAGATGAACATCCAGGAAATGACCACCGCGGTGGTCAACAAGCTCCCGGTCAAGATCGCCATCCTCAATAATGGTTATCTGGGGATGGTTCGGCAGTGGCAGGAACTTTTCTACAAAAAGCGCTATGCCGGAACCATCCTTGAGGGCAACCCGGACTTTGTTAAGTTGGCGGAGGCATACGGGGCGATGGGGATACGGGTGGAAGAGAAGAAAGAGGTGTTCCCGGCCCTGGAAAAGGCACTTCAGTATCCCGGTCCGGTGATTCTTGACTTCAAGGTGGCCGGGGAGGAGAATGTCTTTCCGATGGTCCCCGCCGGCTCCAATATCCGGCAGATGATCAGCGGAATGGCTTGATGAATTATCTGGCGAAAACCCATTTTGGAAAAAATAATGAAACACACTATATCAGTACTGGTCGAGAATAGGTTCGGGGTTCTGGCCCGGATCGCGGGGCTTTTTTCCGGCCGGGGGTTCAATATTACCAGCCTTTCGGTGGGGGAGACGATGGATTCGACTGTTTCCCGGATGACGATCGTAGTCGATGACAAGGGGTCGCCCCAGATTATGGAGCAGGTAGAGAAGCAGCTGAACAAACTGATCAACGTGATTAGAGTTCAGGAATTCAGCCGGGAACAATCCGTTGCTCGGGAGTTGATTTTGGTCAAGGTTAAGACCACCCCCGCTACCCGCTCCGAGCTTCTGGAGATCGCCCAGATCTTTCGGGCTCGGGTTATCGATGTCTCTACCACCAGCTTGGTCCTGGAAGTAACCGGGTCTGACGACAAAATCAAAGCGATCCTCGGCCTTCTCACCCATTACGGGGTGAAGGAATTGGTGAGAACCGGCAAGGCCGCGATTGCCCGGGGATAAATGATTCCGAGATGAAAGACGAAACCAGTCCGGGGGAGGGGGCCACTCCCCGCCCTGCCAACTCCAGTTATCCTCGTGCCAGTCAGGACAGATCCCCGCCCCGCGGCCGTGACCGGCGGAAGTCGATCCTGATCATCGAAGACGAGCCGCTCAATCGGCAGGTGATTACCCGTTATCTTGGTATGCACGGCTACCGGGTTCTCCAGGCGGCCCGGGGGGATGATGGTCTGGCCCTGGCCCTGAAGGAAGATCCCGATCTGCTCATTATCGACAATCAGTTGCCCGGGCTCGACGGCCTGCAGATTGTAGAAAGTCTTCGAGACAAAAAATATCCCAACCCGATCGTGATGATGTCGGCTTACGATTTCCCGCCCCGGGAACGCAGACGGATCCAGGAATTGGGAGTGAGGGGGTTTCTGCGCAAACCCTTCGCGTTTAAACATCTCAAGGCAGTGATCCGCTTCGCTACCAACAAACCGCGGTTTGGTTTCCGGCGTTCAAAGCTCTATTACCGTCATCCGCATTTTACCCTGACCTCCCGCACTCTGGCCCAGCAGATTTTTCAAACCATCTTTCGGGAAGGTCTGGATCTGGCCGGCCACGTCCACTTCCACGTTCAGGACCATTCCGATCACCTGATCCTGCTCTGCAGCCGGAGGAATCTGGGAAAAGTGGTTGCCAAGTCACCCGAGTGCGGCCAGGGGGAGTGTATCTCCTGGGACCGCTCCTCCTTCCGCGAATACAATCAGGAGAAGGTGATCCGGGATTTGAGTCAGGAAATTAACCTGGTCCGGATTGACGCCGCCGATTACCAGATGTCCTGGCCGACCCTGGCCGACTTTATCTGTTGGCTGGAACTGAGTTACTGAGATGGGGTTACAATAATCCAGTACTCCAATACTCCAGTACTTCTATTCTTTATGTTTTTATCCGTTATCCAGGAGAGTCGGGCATTATGGAAAATCGGATTATAATCTTTGATACTACTCTCCGAGATGGGGAACAGTCTCCGGGGGCCAGTCTGACTGTCCGGGAGAAACTGAGGATCGGCCGTCAGCTCGCCCGACTGCGGGTGGACGTCCTCGAGGCCGGTTTTCCGGTTGCTTCCGAGGGTGACTTTGAGGCGGTCCAGTCCGTGGCCGGTTCTCTGAAGGGGGTTGCGGTAGCCGGTCTGGCTCGCTGCCTGAAGAAAGATATTGAGACTGCGGCCCGGGCATTGGAGAAGGCGGAATCGCCGGTGATCCATACTTTTCTTGCCACCTCGAAGATCCATCGGGAATTCAAGCTCAAGAAGAGCAAGTCGGAGATTATCCGGCAGGCAGTTCAAGGGGTTGAACTGGCCAGGAAGTATGTTGATACAGTCGAGTTTTCGGCCGAGGATGCCGCTCGGACGGAACTGCCTTTTCTGGCCGAGGTAACGGAGGCGGTTATCACGGCCGGGGCCAAGACCGTGAATATCCCGGATACCGTCGGCTATTCCACCCCGGAAGAGTTCGGGGCCATCATCCGCTACCTTAAAGAGAATGTTCCCAGTATCCAGGAGGCGGTCCTCAGCGTCCACTGTCACAACGACCTCGGCCTGGCGGTTGCCAATTCCCTTTCCGCGATCCGCAATGGCGCCCGGCAGGTGGAGTGTTGCATCAACGGCCTCGGGGAACGGGCCGGAAACGCCTCTCTGGAGGAGATCGTGATGGCCCTCAAGGTCCGTGAAGATTTCTGGAAGGTGACTACCGGAGTCGATACCCGCCAGATCTTCAAGACCAGCCGTCTGGTCAGTCAGTTGACCGGGATTCCGGTTCAGCCGAACAAGGCGATCGTCGGAGAGAATGCCTTTGCCCACGAGGCGGGGATTCATCAGGACGGGATCTTGAAGGAACGGACTACTTACGAGATAATGCGCCCTACCGATGTCGGTGTCTCTAAAAGCCTTCTCGTTTTGGGCAAGCATTCCGGTCGGCACGCCTTCCAGGATAAGCTTCAGACCCTTGGATATCAGCTTTCTGCGGAAGAAATGGAACGTTCGTTTGAGAAGTTCAAGACCCTGGCGGATAAGAAGAAACACGTCTTCGACGAAGATCTGGAGACACTGGTCAACGAGCTGATTGCCGGCTTGCCGGAGGCCTTTGTCCTGGATTATCTCCACGTCAGCAGCGGGACCGGGACCGTTCCCACCGCCACGGTCCGCTTGAAAAAAGAAGGAGAATTATTCCAGGACGCTTCCTGCGGCGACGGTCCGGTGGATGCCGCCTGCCGGGCGATCGACCGGATCACCGGGATCGAGTGCGAGATGCTGAAGTATGAGCTGAGAGGGGTGACCGGAGGCAAGGATGCCTTGGGTGAAGTGGTGGTATCCGTCCGTTCCGGGCGGCAGATCGTCAATGGCCGGGCATCTTCCACCGATATCATTGAAGCCAGCGTCAAGGCCTATCTCAACGCTGTCAACCGTCTGGTTGCCCGCCTCTCGAGATCCTGAACGCCTTTTCGGCGTGCTTCTGGTCTCGGGGGTTCTTTCCATTTTCTCCGGCCGGGTCTGAAATCACCTTTAGAATAATTCAGGCGGCAAATTCTATATGATTTGAGGTTTTCGTTCAGACACTAATTGCCCGAATTGCTTTAACCTAAATTGAGCGATTCTATGCGGCGAACTGCACCAATCTTTTGCG
>CAYXKT010000117.1:0-8988 GCA_964465735.1 uncultured bacterium | reverse complement strand
AGCACGTTTCATCCGCAATAATCGCTCAACTTAGGTACCAATAATGCCTGGACCTCTCCCTTACCCCGGCATTTTTTTATCCACTGATTATACCAATTCTCTCGAATAGATCCCCCGCCTCGGACCCTTTTTTAAACCACTAATCTTCGCGAATATTTGAGCGATCGAGATCGAGGGCTGTGCTCACTGCTTACCGCTTAATGTTTTGTCCGCCGCTGATGATGAAAACTTCGAACTTTGAACTTCCTTCCCCCCCCTAAAGATAGGTAAAGACAGAGCTGATCACCGAGGTGAGAAAGAGAGCGGTCACCGAGCGGACCACGGCCCGGGTAGCGGCCTGGGGCACCTCGGTAATCGCCCGGCTCACACCCAAACCTTCCACCGAACAGATCACTCCGGTCAGCAACCCGGGGATCAGGGTCTTGGCCAGGAGGTTAAGGATATCCTCCGGTTGTATAGCCGCGAAGACCGAACGGGCGAAGAACCGCCAGCTGGCGGTGGAAGCGCCCAGAAGGATCCCGCTGAGATAACCGCTACCGAAAGAGACTGTGATGAAGAGGATGGTCAGGCAGAAGACAGAGATCATCACCCCGAGGACCCGGGGAACGACCAGATAGATGAGAGGATCGAGCCCCAGACTGTCAAGGAGCCGGACTTCGCCGGAGACGTTCATATTCCCCAGTTCGGTGGCGATCGCCGTCCCCGAACGGCCGATGACCACAAAGTTGACCAGGAGCGGGCCGATCTCCCGGACAATCACCATTACCAGAAGCGGGCCTAAGAGCGCCGCCTGTCCGGCCTGCACCAACCAGACCTGAGCCTGGACCACCACCGAGATCCCGACCAGGAAAGCGAGCAGGGAGACGAAACTGACCGCTTCAAAACCGGTGAAAAGGACCTGCCGGGCCAAAACGTTGCGGACCGTCGTCCGAAAGGTTCCCCGTTTAAAGCAGACCGCTACCACCGTAGCGGTCACCGCCGCCAGATATCTCAGAAACCGCCAGCGAGCGAGAAAGTATCGGCCTGGAAGAATGAGAATGCTCATCTTCCTCCCCGGTTATTTGTTTCGGTTCTCTGCCGTTTTGCCTGGATAAACGGTATTTATTTAGTCCCAAAGATTGCCGTGAAATCGATAATGGAGTAATAGGGGGTAAATACGATACTCTAACACTCCTTTAATCCAACACCCCGGACTGCAGACTCCAATAAACTTGGTCGAGCTTAACACTAAATGCAAGAGAACCTTTATTCCTTCAACCAGCAAATTATCTCGCCTTGCCGGCGAATTTGTGTAGAATGACAGAATATTTCCACGGGGCGTGGCGCAGTCCGGTTAGCGCGCCTGCTTTGGGAGCAGGAAGTCGGGAGTTCGAATCTCCCCGCCCCGATTACTCCCGGGTCATCCCGGTCTGCCGGCCCTTTTCATCGTAATGATAGGTGGTACCGCCCCGGGTCTCCTTTCTTCCCTGGATCCGGCCGTCCGGGCCGTAAAAATAAGTGGTATCCCCGCGCTTTTCCACCCGCCCTGCCGGCTTGCCCTGCTGATCGTAGAGATGGGTGGTATCGCCGGAGACCTGAGTCCGCCCGATAACCTCCCCCTGGACCCCATAGAGCTGGGTGCTGCCCCCTGACTCCTGGACCCGCCCGGAGACCCGGCCGTCGGGGCCATAGATGACGCTTCCGCTCTCGGTCTTCTGAACTCGGCCGGTCTCCCGTCCGGTCTGATCATAGACCCGGGTGGTCCCCGACCGGTCCTGAAGCCGCCCGACCGGCTTGCCGTCGGGTCCGTAAAGTGTGGTCCTCCCTTCGCCCGATTGAGTCCGGCCTTCCGTGCGGCCATCCCGTTGATAGGTGGCCGTCCCCGGTTGGACCGGATCTTTCTCCAGTGCCGCCTCCCCAACCCCGTAGAGAAGCTGCTGCTGATCGGAAGGCGGGGCCTGACGTCCCTGGGTCTCGGTCTCAAAAAGAAGATCGGGACGGACCGGTTGCCCGGCGCCCTCGGCTCCGATCCCGTAGAGCATCCGCTCCCGGGCCGCTTCCCTCGCCGCCGCCTGGTCGACCTCAGCCTGGCGGGTGGCTTCACCGGGAGTCCGGACCGGAACCAGACCCCGTTCCGGAAACGGCGTGGCCGGCAGAGTGGTTCCGGTTGTTTCCTGGTATTGTCCAGCCGCAATGCCGGGCAGGAACAGACCCATCACTGCCCCAATCATAAGATACCTTTTCATTCCCAACCTCCTGGTTATCTGGGTGGCTCCAGCAAACCATCCTGTGATTATATTTCCTGAATCCGGTTATCTCTCAAATATAATCCTGATTTATCCTGTTATACTGTCTGAAACTATCCTGTCCTCATCAATTTAGACCCGGACCGAGAGAAATAATTCATTTCCTGCAACTCGGGTCGTCCCCCTTTTTGGCCAGGTGGTGTTTTCTTTCTATCTCCTCGTAGTAATCGATCACTGAGCGGACGTAACTTCTCTTCTCGGTGTAATTCCCGGGGAAGAAGCAGCGCTTGAAGCCATAGATGGTGTGATTCTTCAGTTCCCGGGGAGTGATCCCGAAGGCTTCCACCGCCAGGGAGTTCTCCCGGGAGACGGTGGTCTTGCTGATCAGGCGGTTATCGGTACAGAAGGTGGTACTGAGTCCCGCTGCCCGCATCCGGGTAAACCGATGATTGGAGAGTTTTTTGATTGAGGGGTTGGTCTGGAGGTTGCTGGTCAGGCAGACTTCGATAGTGATCCGCTTGTCAGCGATGTAGCCGCTCAGGTTTCGGATATAACGAGCCTTGTCAACGATCTCCGGACTGGTAATCTTATCCTCGTCAAAAAGATAATAGCCGTGGCCGAGCCGCTCGGCGTAAAGATCGGTGATGGCCTGGAAGATCGACTCCGCCCCGTAAGCCTCCCCGGCGTGAACGGTCTTGTGAAGAAACTTCTTCTGGGCGAACTGGAAGGCTTTCCAATGGTCGTCAGCCGGATACCCGTACTCGGCCCCGGCCAGGTCGCAGCCGACCAGTGGCAGACCGAGCCGATCTCGGACCTCGACCACCCCCTGGAAGAGTTCGTAGGAAGCTAAACCAAAGACCCATTTGAGCTTGGAGTAAGGGTGAGCCCGGAAAAAGCTCCGGTAATAGCCGGACATCTCCCCGAAAGACCGGAGAGCACAGGTGATGATCCCGTAGTTAAAACGGGGCTCGGATCCGTTGACGACCTCCGGCCGGGAGTTATATTCTCTTGCCGCCCGTTCCAACCCTCGGTTGGCACTGACCAGGACTGCCTCCAGATCCATCCGATCGTTGATATGGAGCTGGGGAGCAAAACGAACCTCGACGTAACGGACCCCCTCATCCTGGTTGTCCCGAGCAAATTCGTAGGCGACCTGTTCCAGGTTCTCCGGGTTCTGCAATGCCTCAACGGTGTAGGCAAAGCCGGCCAGGTATTCCTCCAGGCCGGCGTAATGAGCCTTGAATACTGTTTCGTTGAGACCCTCCTCGGTATAGGAGGGCAGTTCGATCTTCTCTCGTTGGGCAATCTCGATCAGAGTCGAGAGCCTCAGCGAGCCGTCGAGATGAACGTGCAGATCGGATTTGGGGATATCGTGGATGAATTCTTTCGTGATCATATTTAGTTTCGGAAAAATACCCGGGTGTCCCGGGGGATAGAGGTTTCAGAGATGCCGCTGCCGGCGACCAGCGACCTGTCGGCCAGGCGGTAGTAGGTATCGGGTCGGTTCCAGCGCGGACCGCAGATTTCAAAGGCACTGCGGCCTTTGCTGACATAACCCCCGTCAACGTACCCGACCAGGACCCGGGTATCGTTGGGCAGAGATCCGATCTCGGCTACGGTCAGTTCATCCCCCCGCCGGATCCGGCCGTCGGGGAAAAAATAGATGGTGGTGGCCCGATCGAACTCCTCCCCGGCGACCTCCCGTCCGTTCCTCCCGTCACGCCCGATTTCCCGAATAACTTCGACGGGGTTTTCCGTCGCCGCCTCCCCCAGCACCACCACCGTCCCGGCCGGGATGTTGCTCCAATTCTTGACCCGGTCGCCCCGGACCTCTTTTCCGCCGGGGAAGCGGTAAACCACCTCGGCGGTATTGTAGCGGTCGCGAGCGACATCCCAGGCCGTCTTCCCGACGGTCAGGACCACGGCATTGCCGGGGGTCGGGGCGGCAGTAGGGACAGCGGCTACAAGTTCCCGACCGTAAAGAATCCCGGCCAGCTGAGGGTCGGCATTGACCAAGCGCCCGGCCCGGACATCGGGATCGAAGGCGGGCTTTTTCACCAGGCCGATCTTTCTTCGGGTGGAATCCCGGGCAAAGAGCATCCCGCACCGCTTTCTCCCCCGGTGAGAACGTTTATGCCAGACATTGGGCGCGCCGTAAGCCACCATCGAATGGGTCAGGACCTTATCATCAGGGATTTTATAGATCCCCTGGAGCTGCCGGAGCAGTTCCTTGAGCGCGACGTACTGGGCAGCCGTGATGTCCCGGTCGTGGTAGCCGACCATCTCGATCCCGATCGAACAGTTGTCAAGATCAGTCTTCCCTCCCCACATCGACCGGCCGGCGTGAAAAGCGACCCGTTTGCGATCGATGATCCGCAGAACCTTGCCATCGGTATTGACAAAATAATGGGCTTCGCCCCGGCTGTGAAGTTTCCTTAAGGAGCCCCGGGCCGGCCCCTCGGTAGTGTGAAGGATGATAAACTCGGTAGTGGCGCGCGGCGGCCGCTCGGCGTTGCGGGGACTGTAGTAGCTGGCGATATTCAGGGTCGCCGCCGCGCTGACGGTTACCCCCACCGCCAGAAACAGGCTGATTATGAACAGGCTTCTCCAACTCATAGTATTCCGCCGGATAATTGCCTCAATGCTTGACCCGGAAATAATTAAAATGTATCATTTAGTTCAGCAATTTTCCCCTTCCTTGTGGCCGGGGAAACAAATAATATTATAAATTCGCTGGTAATACGAGCGAAGTTATAATCAATGGTAACACAACTGAGGAGGCAGGCAATGATCGATCTGGTCAAGAAAACAATGTATATGGGACTGGGGCTGGCTGAAATGACCCGGGAGAAGGTGGAAGAAATCTCCAGGGAGCTGGTCAAAAAGGGCGAAATTTCGGAAAAGGAAGGTCGGGACCTGGCGGAAGAACTCGACCGGAAAGCCAAATCGGCCAAAAAGAGTCTGGAGACTCAGGTGGATAAACTGGTCAAGCAGGCCCTCGACCGACTGAAAGTCGCGACCAAGGACGACCTGGCCGCGGTGGAGAAGAAGCTTTCCGAGAAGATTGCCGACCGGAAGGCGAAAAAATAAATGTTCAGTATCCGCCAGCTGAGCAGAATCGGCCGAACATATCTCCACCTCAACCGCTACCAGCAAATCCTCCAGGTTTTCTTCAAGTACGGTTTTGATGAAATTCTCAACGTCCTGAAGATCAATCGGCTGCTGGAGTTCGGTCGACGAAGGTTTCCCTCCTCCCGGCGGAAGCGGGTGGAGGGCCTGACCGGTCCCGAGCGGCTCCGCCTGGCTCTGGAGGAACTGGGACCGACCTTCATCAAGTTCGGCCAGATCCTCTCCACCCGTCCCGACCTGATCCCTCTCCCCTTCGCCGACGAACTCGCTCGGCTCCAGGACCAAATCCCTCCCTTCCCCTACGCCGAGGCGGCCGAGGCTATCCGAGAGGCGCTGGGCCGGGGTCCGGAAGAAATTTTTTCCGAGTTCGAAAAGCAGCCGCTGGCGGCAGCCTCAATCGGTCAGGTCTATCGGGGCCGTCTCCCCGACGGGACCGAGGTCGCGGTCAAGGTCCGGCGGCCGCATATCCGCAAGACGATCGAAATCGACCTTGAGATTATGAACTACCTGGCCGGATTGATGGAACGATACCTGACAGAATTCCAGATCATCCGGCCTCAGCGGATAGTACAAGAGTTTGCCCGAACACTGGAAGAGGAGATTGACTATACTGTCGAATCCGGGCACGCGGAGCGGTTCGCCGCTCAGTTCCAGGGGCGGGAGGGACTGGTCGTCCCTAAAATTTACCGGGACTTCTCCAGCGAGGATGTCCTCACTATGGAATATATCGACGGGATCAAAGCCTCCGATCTGAAAGCCCTCCGCGAAGGAGATTACGACTGCCGACTCCTGGCGGCGCGGGGGGCGGACCTGATGATGGCTCAGATCTTCGAGTACGGCTTCTTCCACGCTGATCCCCACCCGGGCAACGTCTTCATCCTCCCGGATAACATCGTCTGCTATCTCGACTACGGGATGATGGGGCGCATCAGCCGGGAAGAGCGCGAACGGTTCGCCGAACTCCTGCTGGCGGTGGTCCGAAAGGACGAGTCCCGGGCAGCGGCGGCGATCCTGGAACTGACCGAACACGACGGCGAGCCGGATCGGAGCCGGCTCGAGCGGGAGATCGGGAGTTTTATCGACCGCTACCTCTACCGACCCCTGAAAGATATCCGGATGGGAGAGGTTCTGACGAAGATGCTCGACCTGGCGGTTTCCTTCCGACTGAACATCAAACCCAACCTTTATCTGATGATGAAAGCGATCAGCCAGGTGGAGAGCCTGGGGACGGATCTAGATCCCGAATTCGAGATCATCTCTCGGGCCCGCCCCTTTGTCGAACGGCTCCAGTGGGCTCGTTTCCACCCCCGGCGACTGTCAGAAGATATCCTGGCCTCCGGGACCGACCTGATCTCCCTGTTCCACGATATCCCAAACGAATTCCGCTCGATCCTCCGCCAGACCCGAGCCGGAAAATTAAACGTCGTCTTCCAGCATCGGGGGTTAGAAAAGCTTCGCGCTACTCTCGATCAGACCGGGAACCGAGTCGCCTACGCCATCGTCCTCGCCGCCTTGATCGTCGGCTCCTCTCTGGTCGTCCTCTCGGGGATTCCTCCGACCTGGAATAATATCCCCGTGATCGGTCTGGTCGGTTTTCTGGTCGCCGGGCTGATGGGTTTCTGGCTGCTGATCACGATCCTTAAACACGGAATGATGTAATGGCCGCCGTCCGCCCTCCCGAAGCCCCGCTCTGCGAGATTGCCTTTACCGTCCTCGACATCGAGACTGCCGGGATCAATCCTGACCATAGCCACGAGGTCATCGAACTGGGAATGGTCCACTGCTCCCGGGGGGAAACATCCGACACTTTCTCCCCCCTCTTTCGGCCTACCTTCCCCGTGAGCAAGACCGCCCTCGTTATCAATCGGGTCGATCCCGCCAAACCGGCGATCGCCCCCACCTTTGCCGAGATGGCTGAAGTGGCGATTGAATTCATCGGGGAGACAGTGGTCGCCGCCCTCAACTTCCTCTTCGAGCTCACCTTTCTTGATACCTCTCTGCGCCGACTCGGGCGACCGCCCCTGGGGTCTGCCTCCCGGTGAGAAAGCGGAACTCGAGATCCCCCTCTATCAAATCATAACCGTCAATCCGACTGCTTGAACTCATCTTCCTCGTTTGATCCAAACATCCAAATAAGCCAATGGGACCGCTTCTGAAAATTGCCGAGATCACCATCGACTCCCCCGTCATCCTTGCCCCGATGGCTGGCTTTACCGACTGCGCCTTTCGTCGGATCTGCCGGAGGCTGGGAGCCGGGCTGGTCTTTACCGAGATGGCCAGTACCGAGGGGCTCCGCCGGATGGCCCCCAAGACCCTCCACTATCTGGCGTCGGCTCAAGAGGAGCGGCCGGTCGCCGCCCATCTCTACGGAGGCAACCCCACCGCCCTGGCCGATGGTGCCCGAGTAATTGAAGAACTGGACCGCTTCGACCTGCTCGACCTTAACTGCGGCTGCCCGGTTCCCAAGATCGCCCGGAAAGGATCGGGCGTCGCCCTGATTCGAGAACCGGGAAAGATCGAAGCAATTCTGAAAGCGATGAGGAAGGAAACCCGGCTCCCGGTTATGGTTAAGACCCGGACGGGGATCAGCCCCGGCCAACCCCGGATCCGGGAGACTCTTCGGGCGGTGGAAGACGGCGGCGGGGCGGCGCTTACCATCCACGGCCGCTTCGCCCGCGACCGCCACGGGGGCGAAGCTGACTGGGAAACCATCGGGGAGATCAAGGCAATCGCCGCGATCCCGGTGATCGGCAACGGGGGGATAAAGAGTGCTCAGGAGGCGATAGAAAAGCTCCATCGCTACCGGGTGGACGGGGTGATGATCGGCCAGGCGGCAATCGGCAACCCCTGGATCTTCGCCGAAGTGAAAGCTATCTTAGAGAGAAGACCCTTCACTCCCCCCACCCAAAAGGAGCGTTTCCAGGTGATTGCCGAACACTTGAGAAATCTCTACCGTTCAAAACAAGCCGAAGCCCGGATCCGTGACCGTGACCCGGCATTCGCCGGCCTGGCCGCCTGCCGCGAGTTCTATGGCCACCTGGTCGGCTATCTCGCCTTCACCCCCGGCCTGGGGGAACTGCGAAAAATAATCGCCCACACCGAAGACCCCGAAGTCCTCCTCGCCGCCATCGCCACCGTGCTCGGGCTATAACGATCTACCCCGAAACAGACCTGGAAAAGAGCTCTCGAACTCCCACCTTAATCTCAAACGGTCAGTGAACACCAGTTTCCGAATTTCCGCCGGGCACCATATCCAATCCCCCCCCCCAGACCCCAACCCCCAGAATCACCCGCCGCCAGCTGCGGAGTTTTTCGTAGAGCTGTTGCTCTTCCGCGGTCAGTATAATCTCCGCTTTCGCCTCGGCCTTCCTGCCGGTTCCGCTCCTATCCGCTGCTTTCCCCTCGTAGAATATCAATATCGACCAGGGGGGAAGCTGTCCGTCTGTGAGGGGAGCTAAGAGTATTGGATAAATCTGAATTTATCCGGAGGGAACCAAACCGGAAGGAAAGGCCGGAACCGCGGCCAAAACCGGAGCCGCAAGGCAGCCGACAGTCCGGAGGTGAGAGGGTGTCGGGAAAATAAGACAATAACCCAAGATCAACCGCCGCGGGCCAGGGTATCGGCGAGCTTGAG
>CAYXKT010000116.1:0-9109 GCA_964465735.1 uncultured bacterium | reverse complement strand
CATTTCATCCGCAATAATCGCTCAACTTAGGTATAAATTTCAGAATTAAAAGGCAAGAACAACATATTTCGGAGAATAATTTTGAATCTGGGAAGAGTCATCGGAACCGTAATCAGCAGCCAGAAGGTCAAGTCCCTGGACGGGGTAAAACTCCTGATCGTCCAGCCGCTCGACGAGAATCTGGAGGACCTGGGCGAACCGGTGGTCGCCACTGACAGCCAGCAGGCCGGGGAAGGCCAGATCGTCACCTTCATCGGCGGCCGGGAAGCCTCACTTCCGCTGCCGGTTCCCTTCAACCCTTCCGACGCGACGATTACATCCATCGTGGATGAAGTATCTCTGGGAAATGATCAGTGATCAGTCAGTAAGCGGGAATCAGTAAGCAGTGTTGACAATATCTGTCCGGAGGAGAATTCCTTGAAGATAGCCAAAATAATCGGAACCGTCGTCTCCACCCTGAAACTGGAGGGTTACGTCGGTGAAAAAATGCTTTTGGCCAAGATTCTCAACCCCGACGGTACCGAGACTGCCGAGACCGTCATCGCCTTTGATCGCTGCTCGGCGGGCGAGGGTGACGTAGTCTTGATGATTGACGAAGGCAACAGCGCCCGGCAGGTCCTGCAGGCCGGACCGAAAGGCGTGGTCCGGGCGGTCTGCGTCGGTTACATCGACTCGGTCAACATCCACCAGTCCCCCGCCACCAGCTTCGGCTCTTAAAAATTCTCTCTGTAGATTTCAGGAGTTTGACCCCCCCAGCTCTGACCGCACTCCCCCGATCGCGCAGCTTCAAAGTCGATCCCGTATCTGACCTGATGGGCACGGCTTTTTCGCGACTCAAGCTCGAATTCCATTATGGTATAACATATACACCATAACAGTCAGTCAAACGCATTGATCAAGACTTCGATCAATGCGCTTATACTTTTCCCGCACCCGGTTAAAAAAACCGATCGCGATCGCGGTCTGATAGTCGGCATAGGTCCACTGCCAGGGGTGGTAGCTCCCATTTTGGAAATAGTAAGTCGACTGAGCATAGATCCCCTGGCCGAGATAGACTCGGTAGGTGGCGTCCTTGGTACTGGCCAGGACCATCTTGGAGAGGTCGAGGTAGCCGGGGTCAAGGTTAACCTCCCGCTTCCCCGGTTGGGCCAGTTCCTCCTCCATCCGGTTGGTCTCCAGCTTGATCCCCGCCAGTTCTCCGGGGTCGATCAGCCGGCGAAAGGCAAGATATTGGCGGAGAATCCCCTCCCCCAGCTCTTGCTCGTAGAAGGAGGTGAAATCGAAGGGAAAGATCTCACCCGCCAGATCAACCGGCCCAAACCGTTCCTCCAGGGCTGCCTGGCCCTCGTCCAACCGTCCGACCCCGACCGCCAGCAAGCCGCAGATCAGCTTCACTTCCTGGATTTCTCGAATCTCGCCCATTATAACCTCTTTCGAGCCGTCATTGTCCCAGCAATCGGCTCCTTGGCTTTATTGGTTGATACGGATAACTCCATATCCCGAAATGACGTAGAATCCTTTCCGCTATAGTGGTAAGTATAAGCTGTTTGGAAATTTATACCAGAAAAAATGGACCAAAAGGGAATTAATTGCCGCTTGGGCGGCAATTAATGACAATCCGCCACAAAATCATCTGATTTTTTCCGCTGAGCCGGAGATAATTACCACTATAGTGTCCAATACCTTTAGAGCAGAGGAAGGACCGAGTGACCGTCCTCTATCGCCCGGCCCATTGTGTCTTCAATGATTGATCTCTGCCCTGCTTTCTCTAGACTGATCATCTCCGGGTAAGGAAATGGCCGGAGCCGCCTTCCACCAGAATCCCGGCACCGGCTCGATAGACGGTCTTTCCCCGGACGATAGTTCTCTCCACTCGTCCCTGCAGTTCTCTTCCCTCAAAGGGCGTAATATGGCCCCGGGAGAGAAAATCCGCCCCGACCACCTTCCAACTCTGCTTCGGATCGATCAGGACCAGGTCTCCGTCGGTCCCGACCTTGATCGCGCCCTTCTCCGGATAGAGACCGTAGCGGCGGGCGGGGGACTCCGAGGTAACCTCGACCAGACGCCGCAGACTGAGACGGCCCTTCCGGCAGCCTTCGGAGAAGAGATAAGGGAGCAACATCCCCGTCCCCGGCATCCCGGCGTAATCGGTCCAGATCGAGCCGGTCTGCTTGCCGGCCGCCGGGCAAGGGGCGTGATCGGAGGCGGCAAAGTCGATCATCCCCCGACCGAGATAATTCCAGAGGAGTTCCCGATTGCCGGCCAGCTTGACCGGGGGCGTCGTCTTCAGCGGGGCGCCGATCCGGATAAAATCGTCGAGGTCGTACTCAAGGTAATGAGGAGCGGTCTCGCAGGTGACGGGAGAGTCGGCGATCATCTCAGCGGCAGTGGCAGTGGAGACGTGAACAATGTGGAGATCGGCACCGGTCTCGTCCTGGAGATCAAGAGCAGCGCAGATCGCCAGGGTCTCGGTCACCTCAGGTCGGGAACGGTAATAATGGATCGGCTCTTTCCCTTTCCCCATAAAATAATCGGTAGCGGCGGCGACGTAACTGAGATCCTCGGCGTGGAGGAGGATGGTCGTGCCGAACTTCTGCGCCTGTTTCAGGACCGAACAGAACTGGAAGTGGTTGAGGGAATGAAAAAGCTCCATCCCCGAGATGAAGTAGGTCTTGAAGCCGAAGACGATCTTGGCCAGTTCCCGGAAGTTTTCCGGGTACCCCTCCCCCATTGACTGAGGACAGACCCCACCGTAGAAACCATAATCGATCACCGCCTTCTTCTTGACCGCCGTCAGTTTCTCCTCCAGATTGGCGACCGTGGTCACCGGAGGGATCGAGGTGCAGGGCATATCGATCACAGTGGTGACCCCCCCGGAAGCGGCAAAACGGCTCCCGGAGGCAAAGTCCTCCCGGTCGGTAAAGCCGGGGTCGTCAAAGTGGACGTGGGGATCGATCCCCCCCGGGAGGACCAGCATCCCCTGCGCCTCGATGATCTCCTCATCGCCGGCAAGGTTCTGGCCCAGCTCAGCAATCTTCTCCCCGCGGATCCGGATATCAACCGCGGTCGCCTCTTCCCGCCCGGGAAGGACCACAGCGCCATTTTTAATAATCATAAAATCTCCAGTATTCGGCAATCGGTGATCAGTGATCGGTAATCGGTAAGCAGTGACCGGTAAGCGGTAATCACTGCTTACCGATTCTTTTCCACTTCATCTCCGGAACCACCGCCGGTTGTTTGAAGAGGGACTGGCGGATAGTCTTGAAGATCCCCGGGGTGAGACACATTGAATCGTAGGAGAAGAGGACAATTCCGTCGGCCCCGGCGTTCCGGGTGGCGGTCATCTGCTCCAGCAGAAGCTCCGGCTGATCCTTGAGCAGATATTCTCCCAGGCCGATGTAAACCTGCCGGTCCGCTCGCGAGGATACCGCGCCCCAGGTCAGGTAACGGGCCAGGCGGGGATCGACGCTGTAATTCATCACCGCCATAAAGTCCACCGACCCCTCCTCCAGCCAGCGGCGCCAGTCCTGGAAGGAACTGAGGTAAGCCCGTTCGGCCCAGGCAATCCCGGCCGCGGAGAAGACGAGAGTCGGGTTCATCTTCTCAACCAGCTCCTTCGCCGCGGTAATAAAGTTATTGAGCTGGAACCGGCGCCAGTTGTCCCAGGATTGGCAGTTGGCCCGGGTGATCTCCATCTTCAAGGGATCGATCCCGGTACTCTGCTGATAGCGCCGGACGGATTCCTTGCCATAGCCGAGATCGTGACGGTTGGCCCAGAAGGAACCGGCGTAAGGAGAATTAAAGGGGTAGCGGATGAAATCAAGATGGATCCCGGACAGACCGGGGTACTTCTTGATCACCTCGGCGATGATATGCCGCAGGTAAAGCGACACATTGAGATCGCCGGGGTCGAGCCAGTAACCGCCGTCGGGGAGGTTGGCAGAGGAGTAATCAAGGAGGGAGACGCCCTTTCCGTCCCGGGTGATAATATCTTTTCCGAACCTTTTCAGGACCGGCGCGGCGCGATCCCGGCCAATCCGGAACATATTCAGCCAGGCGTGGACCTGGATTCCCGATCGCCCGGCCCGTTCGATCAGGTAAGCCAGGGGGTCGATCTTCTCCCGGGCCATAATCTCCCGGTAGGGTGTGGTGTCCGCGTATTCGGAGTTGAACCAGGCCCGGTCGTGGCGATAGACCTGGACCAGGATTAAGTTAAAGCCGCCGGCCGCGGCCCGCTTGACCAGCCGGTCGATCCCGTCCCGGGTGGAGAGGGTCTTCTCCGTCCCCTCGCATTCCACCCAGAGGCCCCGGGTTTCCTGGACGGGCGGAGCCGCCCGCGAACAGGAGGCGGGCGCCGCCAGCAGAAAGACAAGGGATAATATCAGGAGATACCTGCTCACAACCTTCACCCCGGATGCGAAGATGAATGATCCGAGCCGGCTCGGATCAATAAGGGACGCCGAAGCTGGGCTGATTCTCCCAGGGTTCCGGCTCCGCCCAGGGGATGGAAGACCCCCCCTCAGGCACGGCACACCCGGAAAAAAGGACAATAGCAGCGGCGAGAATCAGGCCGGAAAGCAGAAACTTCCCGGTTCTAAATTTCGGCTTATCAGTAGTGCTTTTCATAATAACCAAATACTAACCGACCCCAACCACCCCGGTCAAGCCAGAAAAAGGTGCCGGTCATTGAATATTGTCATTTTCATCCGGCCCGAGAAGCGAAGAACGGGGAATCTATCCAAGCCGAGTCACGGGGACCAACGATCCGAAAACGAATTCCGGAGGTGGATTCTCTAAATACTCATAAACATACCTTCGATCTGTACGGGCACAGCCCGCCAGGGTTGGCCC
The DNA here is from genome assembly GCA_964465735.1 of uncultured bacterium. Classification (GTDB taxonomy): domain Bacteria; phylum Auribacterota; class Erginobacteria; order Erginobacterales; family Erginobacteraceae; genus Erginobacter. The sequence goes on along the minus strand of CAYXKT010000116.1, from coordinate 4,258 downwards.
CTACTTTTTCACTGAAATATTACGTCACCCTAATGAAGTGAGGGCTGAGGTTCTTGGGTCAACCACTTCAAGGCTCATTTAACTTGGGGGATAAGTATTTTCGCCGGAAAAATGAGCGTATCTGGACGGTTCCCGCCGTCGGGCATTCCAAGAGAACCGAGTTGGGGTGTTTTAATTCCCTGAAGAAGCGTTCTTTCTCCGTTTGTCTTCAGCCTGGAAAAACCGCACGATCTTCCCAACTCCCATTCATTTCATTTTTCATTAGAATAATTAGGGGGCAAGTCTTCTTTTGCTCTTTGCTGAGTATCCCCGGAAGGACCCCGGATCATCTCTGCCGTTAATCTTCTTCAATCTCACTCACATCTTCCCCACAGTTTGGGCAGATAGTGGCATTCTCTTCTACATTGGCGTTACATTCTGTGCAGATCCATTCATCCCCGGGGGTTTTCATTGATTTCGCCTCGGTCGCTGCCGCTTTCATCTTAATTCTAAGGCGGTTTTGGGTGATACGATAAAGGAATGCGCCAAACATTAGTAGATACAAACCAGTCGCCCATAATCCCAGGTTTATTCCCCCATCATTATCTATACCGATCTGAAGCATATATATGAGCATAGAGACAAAACCAGATCCGAATAATATCCACATCCCCCAGAATCCCAAGGTAGATATCCGTCCGGATACAACCTTTCTATAAAGCCATCCTTGCGAAAGTATCCTGTTTATCGGATCCACATTGACATATTGCCCGATTGGATATCCGCAACTCTTACAGAACTCGGTCATTGTCGAGTTCTGGGTCATACAATTCGGACATACAATCATATCTTCATCTGTGATTGTTTCTTTCGTCTCCATACGATCTGCTATTGTTTCCCCATATTCCTTGGTTTCATTGTGCGATACATAGCGCGGGATTTTCGCAATTCTCAGGGCCAAATTCGGACTATTAACAAGGGCACCAAGCAGGGTGATCTTCTCCCCACACATACCCCAATGTGGATATCCCGCTCGATCCATCAGGGACAATGGGATTGATGGGAATTTGCTTTTCGTGTTTTGTTATAAAGCCCCCATTTATAGGGTAAGAAGCCGGCTTAAGTTTTTTATTATAGACGAATTATGCTACGCAGGCCAGCCAGAAGCGGGATCGGAGTGAAAGCAAGACCAGACGGGATAGGGGTCTGTCCTGACCAGTCCGAGCAGGACTGGTTTGCCATCGACCAGAGGAGTTGATACTTTATCCCGTCACCGAGGGAAAATTCCGAGATTTTGGGGGTTTTGAGTTTGTAGAACTTCAGCCTTTTCAGATCTCACGTGTCCAACCCATCCCCACGGGGAGGGGGAGATAAGGGGGACGGGCCTTTTTCGGGTTTTCAAGCATCGCTCCCTCGGCACCGGGGCGGTGGCAACGTATTCTGGCAGCGCCAAAGCATTACCTTAATTAATGCCTGAACGAAAACCCCGAAAATCAGGTCATTGCAGGCAGGGACGACGAAGCAATCTGTTTGTTTGGTGATGAGATTGCTTCGTCTCCGCTTGCAATGACAGGTTACCGCACATCGCTTCTGCTGCACTGCGCTAAATCCGACCCCGATTACCGGGTCGCCGGGAGGTCGGCGGGTCCGCCAAAGTAGGCCCGGGTCACCCCCGGGATCGCCCAGTGGCCGGTGGTGGAGCGGAAGATCCCGGTTTCTTCGAGAACGTACCCGGTAAAACGGCCGACCAACGGGTAGTCTCCCGGAACCCCGAAGTAATACCGGGACCAGCCCCGGATCGCCCAGAGGCCGGTATCGGGACGAAAGACCGCGATCTGACTCTTGTACTGGGTCGCCTCCTTGGCCGACCCATACCACTGGTAGATACCGGGCACCGGTCGGTCTCCGCTTCCTCCAAAGTAAACCCGGGTCAGTTCCCGGACCGCCCAGAGACCGGAGGCGGGCCGAAAGATCCCGGGCTGGGAAAACCCCCAACCTCCATAATCACCCGGTACCGGGAGATCGCCGGAGGTTCCGAAGTGAATCCTCTCCCCTCCCCGGACGGCCCAGAGACCAATGGCGGGACGGAAGATCGCGATATCACAGCTGCCATCTCCATTGTAATCGGCCGGAACCGGGATATCAGCGGACGAACCGAAGAAAGTCCGAGTCAACCCCCGGACCGACCAACGTCCGGCGGCGGGACGGAAGACGGCGATCTCCGTTTTCCCGTTCCCCCGGTAATCCCCGGGGACGGGGAGATCGCCCGCTTTACCGAAATATACCCGAGTCTGATCTCTCACCGCCCAGAGACCGGAGGCGGGTCGGAAGACCGCGATCTCGCTGGTCCCGTCACCGTTGTAGTCCCCCCCGGCCTGGACCAGGTAAGGCGGCGGCGGCGGAGTGGGGGTAATGACCGGACTTACCGTGGGAACCGGGCTCGCCGTGGGGACCGGGCTCACCGTGGGAACCGGGCTCACCGTAGGGGTCGCCGACGGGCTCGGGGTAGGTACAGACGGAGCCGGGATGACTCTCCCCCGAATCACAAACGGGAGCCCCTGGGGTGTCTCAGTCCCGCTGTCCAGAATCTCCCCCCAGCTGCCGAAATACCGGCGTCCGTTGCCAGTGGTGGTCTCGCCGAGAATCGTGATCGGCACCGCCCAGGGACCGGAGGCCAGCGAACCGTCGGCCATCCAGTCAAGCCAATAGGTCCCGGGCGAGAGATAACAACCCACCTCCGCGGTACTGGCCATCACCGGTCGATCGGTTTGATTGATCGCGTAGTCCAACGACCGGTAGATATCGCTCCAGAGAGTATAATCGAGAAGGTTGGTTGTCAGATCGCCAAAGACGACTGACGATCCGGGCGCGCCGGGAGGACCGTCCCAGATCTGCAGGCAGAGCCCGGTGATCGTGGAAACGAGACCGGAACCGGTCTGGTAGGCGAGGAAGGTAATGGTTTCGATCCGCCACCCGTCGGGACCGGCGATCGTAAAATCGTCGGCGACCCGGTTCCCTGACGACAATTGATGCCCGAACCCGTAAGTATCCATCCCCAGGGCGGTCTGGAGAACGCCGGCATCTTTTCCATCCGCCCCCCCACCGGGATGGGTGATAATCGATCCGTTATCGTGAAGCAGCGGAGCCTCGACGATCAAGCGGGCCGACCGCTCAAGCGTAATCCCCGAGGAGAGATTAAAAAATTCGATAACGCCAGAATAAAGACCGGAGGGAAGGGTGGCCGCCGGGGCGGCGAGACCGACGCTGACATCCACGTGCCCGGACCCAGCCAGGGTCCCCCCGGCGGGCGAGATCTCGAGCCAGTTCTCGGAGGCGGTGGCGGACCAGTTGAGGGGAGCCGCGCCCAGATTGGTCAGCCGGAAGATCTTCGCCGCGGGGAAATAAGGTCCGCCTTCCTCCCCGGAGGAGAAGAAGCTCTGATCGGGTACCTGGAGTGGATCGATCCGGATCTGATCCACCCAGCCGCAATCTCGGCCGGAACTGCTCGATCCATCCTTGCTGTATACCCAGCGCAGGGTCCGCGCACCCGCTTCAAGTTCGAAGACCTGTTTCAACCATCCCGTCTCCCCCGAGATTTCTTCCTGGAGGACGCCATCGATGTAGAACTCCAGATTGTCCCAACCGTTTTCGGAAGAGACCTTCCACCAGAAATACAGCGCCCCCGGTCCTTCCGCTTCGGTCTCCAGCCAGGACTCCTGATAGTGGGTAATCGCTCCGCTTTGGGCCGCGTCCACCCCGTCGTAAGACTCCTCCATCTGGCCGAACCACCCGGCAGCCCCCCCGGTAGTCCAGGTCAGTCCGCAGTTATCCAGAGCTTCGCAGAGCGTCGGGTTGGCCTCCAGCCGGATCTCACGCTGGAACTCGTCACCGGAGGTGGTGTCGATCACGGTCAGCGTATCGGTGTAAACCCCGGACGGGAGGGCGGCAGCGGCGGCGGTCAGGCTAATCTCAATATTCACCTCGGCATCCGGGGCCAGGTTCCCACCGGCGGGCGCAACCACGACCCAGGTCTCGTTGACCGAGGCCGTCCAGTCCAGGGCCGCCGCGGAGATGTTTTTCAGGGTATAAGTTTTGGCCGACGGATTAAAGGGTCCGCCGTGCTCACCGCTGGAGACAAACCCCGGACCCGGAATCAACGCCAGGGTCAGGGTCAGGGCCCGGTGGGCGTTGAGGCGGCCGGCACCGAGCAATCCGTGATACTCCGGGTTGAGAACATCGATGCTATCGGCGGAGCCGATCAGGAGGGCTTCGGCAAACT
>CAYXKT010000115.1:0-9339 GCA_964465735.1 uncultured bacterium | reverse complement strand
CGCCGCTCTTCCCGTTCCGCAATCCTTTTGGCCAGGTCCTCGTCCTTCTTGTCCAGCCCGAGAACCCGGGACGCCTGCTCCCCGACCACGTCGAGCTTCAAGGTCCGGACAACATCGGCCTCGATCTTTTCGTAGGCGGGGATTTTGGCGAGGTGGAAACGGGCCAGGAAAAAACCGCCGGCAAGCAGGATCACCGCTCCGGCGATCTTTAGCCGCCGATCCCTTCGGAGCTGCCGGCGCTTGAGTTCTTCCCAGGTCCCGGCCATTTCAGTTTTTTCCGCTTTTTTCAAATCTGCTTACCTTGGCTGGCAGGCCGGGCGGTATTTCTGGCCCGGCACGGCATAGGCTTTCTTCACAGGCACGAATGCCTGTGCTACCTTACCTTCAGTTCCTTGCCGTCGGTGGTGATGGTGATCGTGCCTTTTTGGTCGGTGCGGTAGACCTCCGTCCCCAGCCTCTCCAACCGTTCGACAGTATCAGTCGAGGGATGGCCGAAGCGGTTACCCTCCCCGACCGGGATCACCGCTATCCGGGGCCGGACATAGCGGAGAAACTCCTGCGAGGAGGAGGTGGCGGAGCCGTGGTGGCCGGTTTTGAATACCGTGGAGCTCAGTCCGAAACCCCACTTCCGGATCATCGCCTCCTCCGCCTGATCCCGGGTAAAGAGCCCCTGCCGTCGCCGCCGCCGATCAGGGCCCGAAAGCCCGAAGGAGTATAGTAACCAGGATCGAGTCTTCCTGACCGACATCGAGAAAGACCACCTTTAGCTCGCCGGATACCGGATCGGCCGCGACCGGGAAATGAAACTTACCTCAGGATGAGGTGGTATTAACAATTATAAACAGAATACCAGCTTTATTCAGGTAAGGTCTGGTAATACAAGGATTATTCCGGAGATATTCTTAAGCATAAAAAAATCCCGGATGGCGAACCATCCGGGATGAAAATACCAGAGTATAGCTGCTTGTCAGAGAGGCAGAGAGAGAGAAGAGAGATCTTGCAGAAGTCGATTCATTGGTTCAATTTCCAATCTCAAAATAAGCTCCGATCACAACTGCCTTCTTCCGGTCAAGATATACATTATGAGTTTTTGATTATTTAGCTTATTCTGACTAACTTTCCGGTCAAGTAGTTTATCCGGAGATGACAGAGGGAGTAATGAGCGCGGGCGGTAAAGTCCCGGGCAGGCCGGGGGGATCAAGATGCCGCGGCGTCTTTTCTCGGCAACGTTAGGAGCATTGCCGATGCTTCAAGAGAATGGAGTGCTCTCAGTTCAGAATCTGCGCCCACCTCGACCTCACCGTCTTCGAGCGCTTCCGCCGGGGCGGGGACTGTCACCTGTTGGGCGGCAGGGACTATGGCAGCTCCGACCCCGAACTCCCCGAACTCCGCCAGAGCAAGGCCCGGTAGAGTGGGCACTGTTCCATCAGTTCTTTCTCCGGTCGCCGCCAGCTATAAGGGAAAAGTCGGCAGGCAGAGGGGCGGAGGTGATAGATGACGCATCGATCCTCCACCAGGAAAGGACAGCTTCCGTCAGCGTTCTCAATGACCCGAAGATGGTGGCGGTCCTCGGTCAGATCAAAGTAGCGTTCGGCGCATTCGCGCTCATCCAGATTGAACCAGGCGGCGATCGGAGCCAACGAATCAGGAGAGAATATGACCTCACCCGGCCAGCGGCAGCAGTCACCGCAGCCGCGGCAGTAGCGGCTATCGCCCGGTTCCGGTTCAAACTGGGTGGGGGAGATCTTATTCATTGCCTTTGCCCGGACAGCAACCGGTCAGGGCGATCCAGGGCTGATCAGGATGGAGGTTAACCTTAAGGTTTTCCAGTCCTGCCTGAGCCAACACCTCGAGATATCCATCCGGGGTGAGAACTTCCATCTCCAGAAGTTCGATCACCCCTTCTTCCTCATTGGTCAGTTCCTGGTACCGGTAAAGCTCGTTGACGATGAGCAGAGGGCCACCCGGCCGAAGTGTCCGGATCAGTTCGCGGATACCCCGGGCCAGGTCGGGCCAGAAATATATGGTCTCAAAAGCCAACGCGCCATCGAAAGAAGAATCGGCAAAGGGAAGATACGATACATCCGCGGCCAGGAAGACGGCGCGCGAGTTATCGACCTCTTCCCGATTGATCCGGCGGGAGAATCGAGCCATCTCCTCGCTGAGGTCAAATCCGACCAGGGAGGATACCCCTCGCTCCCGGAGTAAGGATCGAGCTGTCATCCCGCCGCCGCAGGCCGCTTCCAGCAGGCGGGACTCTGCCGGAAATTTCACCAGGTTTAAACCCCATTCCCTCAAGGGTAGATGGTGGGAGTTCATATCTTCGGCCACCTCTCGCCCCAATCTTCCGGTGGGGCAGCGATGAGCCAGAAGGAAAGCCTCCCGGTCGGACTCGCTCAGGTTATTTAGCCGGGTACTTGACATCGAGAATTTTGTTCCATTCGGCGATCTTCTCAGCCTCTCCATCCAGGAGCGACTTGACATCACCTTCAATAGTAACGGTCTTGATCGAATCACCCTGGGTGATGGAGTTGACCACAGCCATATCCTCGGGCCCGATTACTTTACCGAATACGGTGTGCTTACCGTCCAGCCAGGGGGTCGGGATATGGGTAATAAAGAACTGGGAACCATTGGTCCCCGGCCCGGCGTTCGCCATCGAGAGAATCCCGGGGGCATCGTGCTTGAGATCCGGGGTACATTCATCATCGAACTGATAGCCCGGACCGCCCCCACCGGTACCGGTCGGATCTCCTCCCTGGACCATAAAATCGTTGATTACCCGGTGGAACTTTATTCCGTCATAGTATCCGCGGCGGGACAGGTTGACAAAGCTCGCCGTGGTAACCGGGGTTTGATCCGCGAAGAGTGTGAGGTGGATCGAGCCTTTATTGGTCTCGATGGTGGCGGTAATTGGTTTTATCTCCGACATAGTATTCTCCTTGGTTTTTTGTGTTTCACCGCACCCGGATCCGGACAGAAGCAGAACCAGGGCAAGGGTAAGACCTGCACATAAAGTATTGTATTTGATCATATATTCCCTCCGGACAGACGGTTAATTTTATCTACTGAAATCTGATCCGCTAAAATCAAGCTCACAGGCTTCAAGCTCTGATAACAAAACCTTGAGATAATGTAGTATGGCAAGAATATTGGGCAATAAATTGCCGTTAAAAAAAACAGCCAAGCAATCTCAAGCCGGTTCCAGGGAAGAGATTGCTTCGTCGCTCCGAAGACTTTCGGACCTCCTCGAAATGACAAATTCTATCTGACCCGGGGTTTTCGTTCAGATATTAGTTATGGAACACAAAACTAAGATTTCACACCCCCACAGAAAGCTATCGCTCGTTTTGCCGGGACAAAGCAGGTCAGAACATTGGCTGGCAAACGTCTGAACATTAAAGCGAGGGGACTGATTGACCGATGGCTTCAAGGCGAATGTGAATTATCGGAGATTAGCAAACGTCCGGGTCGTTATGCAAGTATTTTCAGCAGTAAGTGGTGGGGGCAGGACGGGATGCACGACAAGTCTCCGATGGTCCGGCGAGCCCGTCGCGGTTACGCGAAGAAAGCCTCGGTGAGTTCACCAAAGCGGCGGCGGGTCTTGGCCGGGAGGGCCGCGGGGATCGGGAGCGGGGGGTCAGAGAGGGACCAGCCCTTCTCTCTGAGGTAGTTCTCCAGGATCTCTCGTTCCCGATAGCGATCCCGATAGCGATTTCACGACTCCGATTGTTATCAGTAGTGGATCAGGGAGAAGATCTCGACGTCCTTGAGTTTCTCCCGCCCTTTGAGGAAATCGAGCTCGATCAGGACCGCGACCGCTTCGACTTTTCCCCCCAGACCCCGGACCAGTTCGACCGAGGCCGCCAGGGATCCCCCGGTGGCCAGAAGATCGTCGGCGATCAACACCCGGCTCCCCGGGGAGACGGCATCCTCGTGGATCTCCACCGTGGCCTCGCCATATTCCAGGGAGTAGCCGACCTTCCGGGTCCGGTGGGGGAGCTTTCCTTCCTTGCGGATCGGGATCACCCCGGCCTCCAGCTGGTAGGCCAGGGCCGAACCGAAGATAAAACCCCGCGCTTCCACGCAGGCCACCAGGTCGATCTGCCGGCCGGTGTATTCCGCGGCCAGAAGATCAACCGACTCCTTGAAGAGCCGGCCGTCCTTGATCAGGGTGGTGATATCCTTGAAGATCACACCCGGGGCGGAAAAATCGGGGATATCCCGGATAACTTTGATGAAATCGGATTTACTCATTTTTCTTCTCTCCTTTCCGGGGGGAACCGGGCGGGCCGGCGGCCGGTCTTTTATTCCTTCATATCCAGTTCCCGGTCCTGGATGACCTGGTGGAGTTTCCGGGTGGAGTGGTTGATAATCTGCCTGACCCGCTCCCGGCTGATCCCGAACTGCTTCCCGATCGCCGAAAGGGTCCGGGGGGTCTTGCCTTCCAGGCCAAAACGGATCTTCAGGATCGCCTTCTCCCGGTCGGGGAGTTCCTCGATCAGGGCCAAAAGGTCACGATGGAGATCGGCGGTATCGACGGCCTGATCGGGGGGGATCAGTTCGGTATCCTGGACCAGGTCCGAAAGGGTGCTTATCCCCTCCCGATCGATCGAGGCATCAAGCGAACTGGGGATCTGGGCCACCTCGGAGAGATAATCGCTCTCCTCCCCGGCGATCCCCAGTTTCTCGGTGATCTCCCGGGAAGTCGGCGTCCGACCCAGCTGCTGGCCGAGTTTGGTCACTTTCTTTTTATAGGTATTGACCTTCTCCTGCATATAGACCGGGATCCGGATCATCTTCCCCTTGTTGGCCAGGGCCCGCATAATCGACTGTTTGATCCACCAGGCGGCGTAGGTGCTGAGCTTGGCCCCCTTGGAGCTGTCATAGCGTTCCACACCCTTGATCAGGCCGAGGTTGCCCTCCTCGATCAGATCGAGGAGGGGGAGGCCGAGGTGCTCGTATTTCTTGGCGATCTTCACCACCAGGTGGAGGTTGGAACGGATCAGATCCTTGCGGGCCTCTTCATCGCCCCGGGCCAGCCGGTCGGCCAGTTCTTTCTCCTCCTCCCGGGTCAAAAGCGGGAACTCTCCGATCTCCCGCAGGTAGATCCGCAGGGCCTGGACCTGACGGTCGCGGATCTTTCCCTTCTTCTCCTTTTCCGCTGGAGGGGTCATTTTACTTTTTCGACTTTTTCCTCTCTTCCTCCTCGATCGCCGCCTGGGCGGCAGCCAGGCGGGCGATCGGGACCCGGTAGGGGGAACAGCTGACGTAGTTCATCCCCGCCCGGTAACAGAACTTGACCGAGCTCGGCTCCCCGCCGTGCTCGCCGCAGATCCCGACCTTGAGGTCTTTCCTCTCGGACCGGCCCTCAGCAATCGCGATCTCGACCAGCCGGCCGACTCCGACCTGATCGAGGGCGCCGAAGGGATCCGAGGTGAGGATCTTCTTCTCCAGGTAGTCGGAGAGAAAGACCCCGGCGTCGTCCCGGCTGTAGCCAAGTGTCATCTGGGTCAGGTCGTTGGTCCCGAAACTGAAGAATTCCGCCCGGCGGGCGACCTGGTCGGCGACCAGGTAGGCCCGGGGGATCTCGATCATCGTCCCCACCAGGTATTTCACCTTCGCTTTCCGCTTCTCGACGATCTCCTCGGCAACCTCCCGGATGATCTCCTCCAGGTAGATAAACTCTTCCGGGGTCCCGATCAGCGGGACCATAATCTCCGGCAGGACCGCGATGCCCTTCTTCGAGACCGCGCAGGCAGCCTCGACGATCGCCGACCGGAACTTCATCGACTACCACCGGGAGCGGACCGGTTACTTCGGCTTCTTCGAGTGCCTCAACGACCCGGAGGCAGCCCGGACCCTATTCCAGGCCGCCGAAGAATGGATGCGGAGTCGGGGGCTGGAGAAGATGATCGGTCCGCTCAACCCCTCGACCAACGGGACCTGCGGCTTCCTCCTCGAGGGCTACGACTCCCCTCCCCGGCTGATGATGCCCTACACCCTCCCCTACTACCACGACCTGATGGAGGCTTCCGGCCTGTCCAAGGCCAAGGACCTCCTGGCCTACCGGATCCCGGTGCCGAAAGAGATGAAGCCCCGCCTGGAGAAGATCTCGGCGATCCTGAAGAAGAAGGGTCTCTCGGTCCGGAACATCCGGATGGATGACTTTCACAATGAACTGAAGCTGGTGAGGGAGATCTACAACTCGGCCTGGGCCAAGAACTGGGGCTTCGTCCCGATCACGGAGGCCGAGGTCGAGGCGATGGCCAAGGAACTCAAGCCATTGGTCGTCCCCGAGCTGGTTTTCTTCGCCGAGTACCAGGGAAAGGCGGTCGGCTTCTACCTGGTCCTCCCCGACTACAACCAGGCGATCAAAAAGATGAACGGGAGGATGAACCCGCTCTCGATCATCCGCTTCCTCCTCGCCCGGAGAAAGATCGACGCCGTGAGACTGATGATGGCCGGGATCGAGGAGGAGTACCAGAAGAAGGGGCTGGACGGGATGCTCTACCTGGAGTCGGCCCGGACCACCCGCGACCTCGGCTACATCGAATCCGAGATCTCCTGGCTGCTGGAGGACAACCTCCTGGTCATCCGCGCCGCCGAGATGATGGGCGGCAACCTCTACAAGAAGTATCGGATCTATCAGAAAACCCTCTGATTAATCCGGCTGTTCTCTTATCTCTTATTCTCCGCAGACTATGTGTCTCCTTATAAGAGGGGGGGCAGTCTATTGGACAATCAATGCCCCGGATTATGATGGTAGGGGGAAAACGGCCGACGGGTTTTTTAAGGCCTGCCGGACGCTTTTTTGAACACCAAATCACCTTCCCTGCCTGGGGAGCCACCCCGAAATACAAACGATTGCCCTGGGCACAGGTTAATTATTCTATCCCTTCCTGCTCTGTCGCTGCGGTTTTCTTCCACCATTGTTTCCACTGATGAAGAACAATTTTAATATACCTGGGAGGATCATCCGCGTGAATATGCCTAAAAGGCGGATCACCGGGCCAATGTTGCGTTGACGCCATAAAGGAAAGGGTATTAACTGCTCTCTCCTCGACTTCCCCATATTTTTCTAGACTGATATCTGCTATCTTCATCAAGTATGGGAAATCACTTATATCCCCTACATAGCCAAGCAAACTGATCAATCCGCTTTTTATTTCTGGATCGCTTTCCTTAACAATTAATACTTTGACCTCGTCGCTATTAAAATACTTGCTCATATATTTAGCCAGACCAATCGCCCCCAGGCGGGTGCCATTACGTTCTTGATCTGAAGCTATTAATCTCAGGACCTGTGTTTTTACGATTTCCGGATCGACTGTCTCCAGATAATCATCCACCATTTTCTGTTTTTCCTTAAGCGACCTAACCCGGGCAAGTTTATCAATAACCGGCAGAACTGCCTGGAGGCCGTCAGTTACGCCCCTCTCCATCAACCATTCGGAATCTTTTACTCTGGATTCCATATGCCCCAACGGATTATCGACTTCTTCCTGACGCAATTCGATTGATGCTTGAATTGCTCTTTCGTCGTTTTGAAATATCACATCTTCGGGGGCTGGATAATCACTCGCGTCCCCCACATAGTCAAGCCAGACTATTAATGCACCCTTCATCCGCGGATTATCCTCATTGTCAATTAATGCCCTGATTTCATCGTCGGTAAAATAATCCTTCATCAAAGTGGCCAGAGTAACTCCCGCCTCCCGGTTCTCAATATGTTCATTTCCGGAAGTTATTAATCTCAGGACCTGTTTTTTGACGTTTCCCGGATCGACAGTTTCCAGATATTTATTCACTATTTTCTGTTCTTCTTGAAAAGAGGTGTTTTCCTGATATAACCTTACGATAATCGGCAGAACCGCCTGGATGCCATCAGTTATTCCCATCTTCATTAACCATTCGGAAGATTTCACCCTTTCCACAAGATACCTCGACTGATCGTCAACTATTGCCTGATGTGACTCGATTGATCCCTCGTCGGTCATTAATTCTGAGCTATTTCCTGGTCCAAGTTGTGGTTGCTCCAAGCTGGGAACAGGTTCATTTGCCAGAGCGATACAACTGACAAATGCGTTCACTATTAGGGACAGCATAATCATCCTGAAGTTTTCAACTGTAAAAATGCTTGAATATTTCATTCTTCTTTGCACCCCCTTGCATCAAATTCCGCTTGGTTGTTTTCTACTTCTTCCTCTTTTGAAGATATCTTTCCGATTAAATCGGCCCTCTTATCCGTTAAAGGCTTAAGTATTTTTTCCTGTGTCTCAATCTGACTACGGTATTCAGCAATCCGAGAATCAATATCAAGTGCGTTCATCACGATGTTGTGAGTTATTTCTCCTATTACTACTTTCCCGACCGCTATTGCAAATTTCGCTGTCAATATTCCAGCTTGTGCACCTGTTATTACCGAATAAAAAGTAGTTCCCTCGCTTATGACTTGAATCGACCGCTGTATCTTCCGAAGAGTATCTATGTAGTTCTTCAGGGTTTCTATTTTGTGATGAACTGGATGATTTGTAATTGTTTCATTGAGCCTGGCCAACTCTCTTTCAAGTGACTGTATTTCATCCCGCAACTTTTCTATTTCTCGTCTTAGTTGTTCGCATCCTGTCAGCGCAAAGATTACGGTTACCGATTTATCTCGGTCCATTGTGATTTCACAACTGTTAACTTCATCGCAAGGTGCGCCATCCCAATATAATACCTCATATCCGGAAGCAGGACTCGCTGTTATGATTACTTCTTTACCCTTGCAAAAATCTCCTGTTGACGGACTGACAGAACCACCCTCTTCTTCTCCAGGATAAGTATAAGTAATTACAGATAACGAGTATTGCTGACAGGGTGTAGACGCCGGTGTTGGTTCTGGCTCCGGGTCATCTTCATAACTCGCTCTGATCAGACCTGGACGAACTAATAACCCTCCGGCCGCTATTACCGCGAACAGAGTTATTACTACAACAAACCATCTCCTGTTGCCGGTTGACATTTTCCTCATTTAATTTTCTCCCCGTTACCATTATTCAGTCAAGAACGTTATTCTTAAATTATCCTCATATTTTTTTTTATCTAGCTGACCTATTCGTATTCTCAATCACCCGGAGCCATCCTTACCTTCCCTCTTCTTGAGTTCTCCATAGGGAGTGCTGCGGGAATGGGCCTGGGCGAAGTAGTTCCGGAAGACTCTCGCCGCCTGAGGACAGCGGACGAGTGCGGAGGATTCGCTGTTGTTATAGATGGCGGCGTTGGTCCAGTTGTGGCTGCCGACGATCGAGATCTCATCGTCGATCAGGATTAGCTTGGTGTGCATCACCGGGAAGG
>CAYXKT010000114.1:0-9358 GCA_964465735.1 uncultured bacterium | reverse complement strand
AAAAGATTGGTGCAGTTCGCCGCATAGAATCGCTCAATTTAGGTAAAAGCAATCCTCTATTTACCCCTAATTAATCCCTCCCCTCGCCCCCTTTAATTAACCGCGAATCTTCTCCACGAATTACTGCCTTTTTATCCCCCGCCTCGGCCCCATCAACAACCACAGATTGCTCGGATCAATGCTGATTAATCTCAAACATCTTCCCTGGTCCAACCGCTCACCGATCGACACCCCTATCCTCCAATCATTTTCTCCAATACTATCCTGTAGATCCTGTTATCCTGTCGAAGAAATATCCCGTTATCTCGTCAATTACCCCGATCACCGCATACCGATGGCCTCGTCGGGTTGGCGGAGGAAGAACTGGCGGACCCGAGGATGAGTGGAATTCTGAGCCTCCTTGAGAGTACCGATAAATACGATCTTCTTTCCATCGAGCATCAGCACTCGATCGGCCACGGCCTCAATCGAGGCCATCTCGTGAGTGACCACCACCATCGTCAGACCCATCAATCGCCGCAGGTCGAGGATGATCTTATCCAGACCGGCACCAGTGATCGGATCGAGCCCGGCCGAGGGCTCATCAAAGAAGACCACCTCGGGTTCGGCGGCGATCGCCCGGGCGAACCCGACCCGCTTCTTCATCCCCCCGGAGAGTTCTTCCGGATACCGCCAGCCCTGATCCCCCAATCCAACCAGGCTGAGCTTCATCCGGGAGAGGATTCTCAGCTGTTCCGGATCGGTCATCCCATACTCCTCGAGGGGCAGGGCGACATTCTCCCCCACAGTCATCGAATTGAAGAGCGCCCCTCCCTGAAAGGAGAGACCGACCCGATGAAGCAGTCGGCCCAGTTCGTCCTCCTCCATCTCCGCGATATCTCGTCCCCAGTAAGAGATCGAGCCGGCCATCGGCCGTTGCAGACCGACCAGGTTTCTCAAGAGGGTCGATTTGCCGCAACCGGACCCCCCGACCACCATCAGGATCTCCTCCGGATAAATATCAAAAGATATCCCGTCCAGGATCACCAGACTGCCGTAACCGGCCTTCAGATCTCGAACTTCAATGATTGGAGTTGGCATAGCTGATTATGTTCCGTTGAGTCGGGGTAGAGAAAGGTTATGGAGTGGCGGAGCAGGAAGAACGGAATACTGGAGTATTGGAGTGATGGAGTGGTGGTGCGGCGGGGGTTCTTCACCCAACACTTTATTACTCCAACACCCCCGGTTTGTCTTAACCAACTGCTCCGGCATTATCTTCACTCCGCTCTCCGGCAGCAATACTGCCCCTATTCTCAAAGCGTATAATAAAAAATGGTGGCGAAGAGCATATCAGCCACAATGATCAGAAAAATATCCATCACCACCGCTCGGGTAGTCGCTTGACCCACCTCGCTCGCCCCACCTCGGACTCTCAACCCGTTATGGCAACCGACCAGGACGATGATCAGGGCAAAGAAAAACGATTTGATAAAACCCTGACCAAGGTCGCCCAATTGGACCGCCTGGGCGGTCTGCCGCCACCAGCGGTCAAAAGTGAAGCCTAAGGAGAAGACCCCAAGAGCAAATCCTCCCGCCACCCCGGAGAGAAAACCGAAGATGGTCAAGATAGGCATCGAGATCAAGATAGCCAGGATCTTGGGAGCGACCAGAAAACGAGAGACCGAAAGGCCCATCCCCTTGAGGGCGTCGATCTCCTCGGAAACCTTCATTGTCGCCAACTCGGCGGTGACCGCCGCCCCGGTCCGGGCGGAGACCACGATCCCGGTCATCACCGCCGCCAGTTCCCGGGCAAACCCGATCACCACCCCGCTGGCAACCAGAATCTCCATCCTGAAGAGCCGCAGCTGGATCGCCGAGAGCATCGCGATCACCACTCCGAGGAGGAAATTGATCATACAGACAATACCGATCGCCGACGACCCCATTGACTGTATCTCATCAAGCAGACCCTGCCACCTCACCCCGCGTCCCTCCAGGGGGGCGATAAAGGACCAGTAGAGGGCGTCAACCACCAATGTTACCGCCTGGCGGATCTCGTCCCGAACCGAGAGCGCCTTCTTCCCGGTCCGTTCGAGAAAACCGGGGCGGTCCGGCGGCGGCGACAACGGTTCGAAGTTGGGCCGCATCAGTTTGATCATCTCGGCCGGTCCCCCGGAGGCTCCCTCCAGCTTAACCGCCCCGCCGGCCGCCCGGCCGGACCGGACCGCCCGGATCAGCCAGGCACAACCCGAGCTGTCGAGTTTTTCCAGGCCGCTCAGATCGATCCGAATCTCCCGGTTCCCCCGGGAGATCAGCTGTTCAATTGTCTCAAGCAGAGATCGGCCCCGTTGGTCATCGAGCGGATCGATGACGGAAACGGTCACCGGATCACTGACCCCAGTTTCATTCAACCTGTTCATATCTCCCCGGGAGCGGTGCGTCTGCTCTCCCCGGCGAAATAAACCAGGGCGCAGACCAAAAGCAAAAGTCCGTAGGCGGCGATCAATGTGTTGAGCAGTAATTGGGGCCAGGGCAACCCCCCACCGTAAAGCTTCCCGACCAGTAAAGACAACAGACGAGGCAATCCGGAAAATAGCAAAAGTAACGATAGAGTCAAAAGAAAGTTAGCCCGGACCATCCGAAAACTGTAGGCGATGGCTCCAAAGACCGTTTTCTCTTCCACTACCACCCCGGCCGGGGAAAAGACCAGAAAAAAAGCGACCGCGACCGCCGCCAGGGCTACCGGGATCAGCATAATCACAAAAATCAGATGGATACCCAGTCCCGCCAGCCATATCAAACCGATCAGGACGGAAAAGAATACTGCCGGCAGGCCAGTCAGGATATTGAGGAGGAGGAAACGAACAAAATAGTGACGGCCACATTCGATGACCGAGACCGGACTCCAGCCCCCCAACTTCAGGAGTCTGTCCAAGCTGCCGATATACCCAGCGTAAACAAAGGTAATATATAAGCCGAAGATGATCCAGCAGACGATTTTCCCCGGAAGGAATAAACCGGGGAGATCGGCGATATACATCCACCCCGCTCCCACCAGGGACAAAGCCAACCAACTGCCGAGAAGGGCCGGGCGGGAGTTGACTGTACTGAAGGCGGCGGAGATGGTCTCGCCGATCCCAGGTCTCAAGCTCTCTTCTCTATCCACGGATTATCTTCTCCGGGCAAGACAGATTATCCACCCGAAGATTCTTCCTTCTCCATCCGGATTCGGCAGGCTTCGGAGCGGGTCAGTTCGAAACGGTCGAGAACCTTCTCCTGGAAAAATTGCATATAGAGAAAGATCCCCGGGGTGATGAAGAGGGTGATCACCTGGGCAAAGGCCAGACCGCCGACAATTAAGAGTCCCAGTGGCCGCCGGGCGGCGGCGTCAGCGCCCAACCCGATGGCAATCGGGAGGGTCCCCATAATCGTCGAGGCACCGGTCATCAGAATCGGTCGAAAGCGCGTCAAGCAGGCATCGTACATTGCTTCAAAAGCGTTCTGTCCCGCCTCCTCCATATTCTGCTTGGCAAAGTCAACCATCATAATCCCGTTCTTGGAGACAATTCCCAAAAGCATAAATATCCCGATGTAGGCGTAAAGCGAGAGTTCGGACCCGAAAATATAAAGGGTGAGCAATCCCCCCACCACCGCCGGGGGGAGCGTGGTCAGCACAGTGAAGGGATGGATATAGCTCTCGTAGAGGATACCGAGGATGACATACATAATAAAGATCGCTACCAACATCAGTACCGCCAGGCTCTGGACCGCCTCCTCGAACTCCTGGGCCTGACCCTGCATCAGCCCTCCAACCTCGGGGGGGACGATTTCGTGGGCCAGCTTCCTCAGCTCCCCGGTAGCGTCGCCCAGGGCCGCCCCCTCCGCCAGGTTATAGGAGATCGTGGCCGAGTTGAGCTGGTTGTAGTGCGGGACATTGGAAGGGGCGACACCTTCTTCCCACTGGGCCAGGACAGAGAGCGGGACCAGGTCGCCGCTGGCCGGGGCCCGGACATAGATCCGACTGAGGTCGCGGGGGTTGCGGCGGAATTGGCCATCGGCGGAGAGAATTACCCAGTACTGGTCGATTTCCGTCAGGTAGGTAGTGGCCTTCCCCTTGGCGTAGGCCAACGCCAGGGCATTCTCGATATCGGAGGCGGTAATCCCCAGGGCCGAGGCCCGGTCGCGGCGAATTTTAACCTTGATCTGGGGAAGGTCGAGCTTGATGCTACTCTGAATTCCCGAGAAGATCGGGCTCTGCCGCATCCGCCGCTCCATCTCCAGCGCCGCCGCGTAAACCTGGTTCTTGTCCTGCCCGGTCAGGACGTAGGAATAGAGACTGCCGGCGGCGGTGGTCTCCGCCCCGGCACTCAAGGTCAGCGAGGGCAGGGGCATTAAAAAGACCATTCCCAGATCGGCGATCGAGTACAGATCCCGGTTGATCTCTTCGACCACCTCCTCAATTGGGGAACGCTGATCAGCCGGCTTCAGGGTGGCGATGGCCACCCCGGTAGACTGATCGGCCCCGGTCTGGATTCCGGTATAAGTCAGGAGATTTTCAATTGCCGGATTCTGGAGAATGACCCGGTTGAGTTCGTCTTGAAAATGCCGGATCTGCTCGGTCGAGGTTCCCTGGTTCGCCATAAACTGGCCAAAAACGAGTCCACTATCCCCCACCGGCATAAAGGTCTTGGGGAGGGCGGAAAAGAAATATCCGATCCCGACCAGGCAGGCCACCCAACCAAGAATGGTCAAATACTTACGTTTCATAACCCAGAGCAAAAGAGAGCCGTAGAACTTGACCAGAGAACCGATGAAGGCGTCGGCCACCTTCTCCATCCGGGTCTTGGCCGCCTTCCCGCCTTTCAGGACCCGAGCGCACATCATCGGGGAAAGGGTGAGAGCACAGACGGTGGAGACAGCGACGGCGATGATCACGGTCAGGGCGAATTCCTTAAAATTCCTCCCCACCACCCCGGCCATAAATACCAGGGGGATAAAGACCACGATCAGGGCGACCGAGGTGGAGATTACCGTCCCGGTGATCTCCTCCATACACTTGATCGCCGCCCCCAGGGGTTTCATCCCTTTCTGGATATGGCGAACAGTATTCTCCAGAACCACGATGGCGTCATCGACCAAAAAACCGATGGAGAGGGTAAGGGCCATCAGAGAGAGGTTGTCGAGGCTGAAACCGGCGAAGAGCATCACCAGGAAGGTGCCGAAAAGGCTTACCGGAAGGACGGCGGCCGGGACGGAGGTGTCGGAACCCCGGCCCAGAAAGAAGAAGATGATCAAAATAACCAGGATCAGGGCAATCCCGATCGTGCTCTTGACATCGCCTATCGACTCGGCAATCTGGACCGCCTTGTCATACAAGATCGAGACCTGAATCGAACCGGGGAGGGTCGGCTTGATCTCCTCGAGCAACTCCCGAACCTTCCGGGAGAGGGCGACGGTGTTAGCCCCGGAGGATCGGGTGGCAGCTACACAGACCGCCCCGGTTCTCATCCCGTGATCCCGGTTGCCATAGGTAACATTGATTACATCGCTCTGCAGGGAATCGATCGCCCGCCCAACGTCCCGGATCCGGACCGGGCCGTTATCGCGATAGGCGATGATCAGCTCCCCATACTCGGAAGCCCGGGTCAACTGCCCCTCCGGCTCGATCGAAAAGGCCCGGAACCGGCCATTGAGATCCCCGCCGGGGGTGGTGACGGTAGCCTGATGGAGAGCCTGGTAAACCTCGTCCAGCCCCAGACCAAGCGCGGCCAGTTTCCCGGGGTCAATCAGAACCCTGATCGCCCGCTTCGCCCCGTAGATGGAGACCTGGGAGATCCCCTCGACCATATTGATCCGCTGACCGATCGAGCGGTAGGCATAATCGTAGAGATCGCCGCTGGTCATCGTGTCCGACTCGACCATAATATAGATGATCGGCTGGTCGGAAGGGTTGAATTTGTCGTAAGTCGGGGGTGAAGGGAGATCGGGGAGGTTGCCCTGAGCCCGCGAGATCGCCGCCTGGACATCGGGGGCGGCCAGATCAACATCCTTGTCCAGATCAAAGGTCAGGGAGATGGTGGTAATGCCCGGCTTGTTCTCGGAGAAGATGGTCTGCAGACCGGAGATCTGCATACACTCCTGCTCCAGGGGAGCGGCCACCGACGAGGCCATCAGTTCCGGGCCGGCTCCGGGATAAACGGCGGTGATGGTGATCACCGGGCAATCGACCGAGGGGAGATCGCTGATCGGCAGCTGTGTGTAGGCGACCAGACCACCCAGCAGAAGGGTGACCGTAAGCAGAACGGTCATAACCGGGCGGCGGATGAATTTTTCCGAAAAAGCCATTATATTTTTTCCCTTTGGAAAATAAGATTGCCGGGTTTAATTTCCTGATCGTTGGGTAATGAACAACGGCAGTATAGGGTTCAGTGCATCAGGTTAAAAACTGAAAGCCAAAGCATCGATCTACTTGTGAAGTCAGTCCGACCAGACAACTCTTCTCGAAAACCCTGCGGTTACCCAATAACCCAATACCGCCGCTTCCTCAGCCAGTTCAAATGCTCTAAGTTCTTTCTGGTCAGTTGTCGGCTTAATCCTGAATCTGAACCCTGGTCCCGGGGGCCAGGCCGAGCTGACCGAGAACCACCACATCTTCCCCCGCCTTGACCCCTTTCTCAATCATCAGGTGATTGTCCACCCCCCTCTCGACCTCGATCTCGTCACGAAGTTCGGCCGTCTGATCGTCCTTGATGACAAAGATGTACAGACCATTATGCCCCAACTGGACAGCGGAGACAGGAACCAGGACAACATCTTTTGCGGTATACAGCGTTAGCCGGACGGTGGCGTACTGCCCGGGCCAGAGCTTCTTCTTCAGATTGGGGATCGAGGCCCGCAACTTGATCGTCCCGGTGGATTCATCAACAAAGTTATCGATCAGCTTCAGATCCCCGGGGTAGGGTCCGTCCGGGTCTCCGGTCGGGGAGATCTCGATCCGCAGCGTACCGCGATCCATCCATTTCTGGACCTGGCCCAGGTCATTCTCGGGGAGGGCGAAATCCAGGTAGAGGGGATCGACCGACTTGATATTGACCAGGACCGAACCGGTATTGGCTACCACCACGTTTCCAGGATCGACCCTCCGCCTCCCGGTCACCCCGGAGACCGGGGCGGTAATCGAACAGTAACCAAGATCAATCTCGGCCTTTTTGACGGCGGCCCGGTCAAGTTCCACCCGGGAGACCGCGGCCTCCACTTCGGTCCGCAGGATATCGAACTCCTGCTGGGAGATCAGTTGCTTGTCCAACAGCGAACGGTTACGCTCCAGAGTCTGCTCTTTCAGCTTCAGTTCGGCCTCGGCCCCGGCCAGGGCCGCCCGGGTCCGGTCAAGCTCAACCTGATACTCCTGAGGATCGATCGTGAAGAGAAGGTCGCCCTTTTCTACCTCCTGGCCTTCCGTGAAGTGCGTCTCGATAATCTTTCCCCCCACCTGGGAGACAATGTCCACGTTGTGAGGAGAGACCAGGTTGCCGAAGTTTTCCAGATAAACCGGGACATCCCCGGTGAAGGCTTTAGTCACCTGGACCGGACGCGGCCGAGGTACCGGGGGAGATTTCTTTTTTCCGCAGCCGGATATCGGCAGCAGCGCCAGGATCAAAAACAAGCCGCCGGCCGCCGGAATAACTCGACAAAGGAAGCGGGAGAAAGCATAGATATCAATTTTCATCTGATAATTTCCTCTTCGGTAACAGATTATCTTTCTACTCGCTCTGCCTGATTCCTTCCCGGGTCAACGTCCCGGTGACATAGGCAAGTTCAGCTAAGGAGATAAAGACGTCCCGCTCGGCCGTAATCATCTGGCTCCGGGCGGAGGAGAGGGCGCTCTGGGACTGGAGCAGATCGAGGATGCTCTTTAATCCGGTCTGGTAACCTTCCCGAGCCAGACTATAGGACTGCTGAGCCGTCTCCAGAAAGGACTGGCTGAAACCGTATCTCCGGACCGCGGTCTTGAAGGCGTAGTACTTGGTCCAGACCTCGGCGGAGGCCTGGATCTCGGCCAGAGCCAGCTCTTCCCGGGCTGCCGACGCCTCGGCCTCAGCCTGGCGTTTCTTTTCCCGATCGCCGAAGCCGGTAAAGATATCCCACTTCAGGGTTAAGTAGCCGGCATAAGAATAACTATCGTCGTAGAGTTCGGGGTTGTCGTTGTAGCTGTACCAGGATTTGTCCGCGGTACCGCCAAGATCGAGCTGGGGATAGAGCGAAGCGGAGGCGATTCTCACCGCTGCTTCCCGGGCCCGGATCCGGGCTCGTAGAGCGGAGAGATCCGCTCGCTGTCTCAGGCCATCCGCGATCAGGCGGCTGACATCATCTTCCGAGATCGTCTCCGGAATCCCTTCCGTCACGGGGGCGAGGGTGAAAGCTGTATCGGCAGGCAGACCGAGGACCGCCGCCAATGAACCCCGACTGTCCTGGAGTTCCCCCCGGGCCTGCTCCAGTCGGTAAAGAGAATCCTGGTAAGTCGAACGGGCCTGGAGCTGATCAAGTTTTGAGGAGAGACCGACCTGGTAGCGCTGCTGGGACGCCTGATCGGCCGTCCGGGCGTCTTCCACATCCGCCTCAGCAGCGATTAGAGCAGCCTCGGCGGCGTGGAGGCGATAGTAGGAGCGCTCCACGTCCAGGAGAAGATCCTGGATGGATTGATTGAAGGAATAATTAGCCGCCAAAAGCGACTGCCGGGCCTCTTCGACCCCTCCCGAGACACCCCCAAAATCGAAAAGGAGGTAGGTCAACTCCAAAGCGGGACCGTAAACAAACCCATCGACATCCGGGGCCAAAGCGTCTATCTCACCATTGTCGTCCTTCAAACTATACTTCCGCCGTTGGTAAGAACCTGAACCGGAGATAGAAACCCGGGGGTAACGGAGACTTTCGGCCTGGCCGACTCCGGCGGCCGCCGCTCGGGCCACGGCCCAGGCCCGCCGGGTGGAGGGATTATTCTCCAGGGCGATATCCGCACAACCGGCCAGGGTCAGGGGAAGAGAAAGCGCGGCCGGAGAAACCGGTCTGACCTCCGAACTCTGAGATGCCTCTTCCACGGCCCAGTCAGGGGGAGTCCAGGGCAGGGAATATACCTCAGGGAGGGAAACTGATCGGCAGCCTGCAAATATAATAACCGAGCCGGAGAACAACACCAACCCGATAAATCTCAATCTTGTCATAGGAATATCTCAGCACCTGCGCAGAGGAGTTAAGTTCAGATGCTTCGCGGCAATAAACCGTTGAAGTTGGCGCCGATTCTGAGAGAATAACCAGCGAATAATATTACCTAAGTTGAGCGATTATTGTGGATGAAATGTGCTAAGATTTTGCTGGCCGACGG
>CAYXKT010000113.1:0-9401 GCA_964465735.1 uncultured bacterium | reverse complement strand
TGTCCTTGAGTTTAATATATTGACATATTTTTTTAAGAGAGTGAGGCGTGAGTCTCATTTAAGGTGAAACGCCGGTCTCATTGCAAATGAAACGCGACAACTGGCCGACTTTGTTGCTTTCATCAATTTCAGAAAGGAGAAATTTATGGGTTTTTTCCGACAGCACCGCCAGAGGCAGCCTCGGACCTTTTGGCCGGCGGCTTTATTTCTCCCGGTCTTAATCCTATTTTTCTTCTCCGGCTGCGGCGGGGGGGATTACCGGGAAATTACCGTCATCCATACCAACGACCTCCACGGTCATATCCTTCCGACCCGGGTTGAGGGCTGGTCCGACCGGACCGGGGGATACGCGATCTTTGTCAGCTGGCTGAACCAGGTCCGGCGCGAGAATACCGACCAGGAGATCCCCACCTTGCTTCTGGACGCCGGGGATATCTATATGGGGACAGTGGAGGGCAACCTGACCCGGGGCGCAGCGGTGATCAGATTGATGAACCGGGCTGGTTACGACGCGATGGCAGTAGGAAACCACGAGTTTGATTTCGGTTATTTCAACCTCTATCAACTGGCTCAGGAATCTACATTCCCGTTTTTAGCCGCGAATATATTCTTTCCGGAGGGCGACGGTTCCCCGGATTTTATCCAGCCCTATCTGATCAAGGAATATGATGGTTTGAAGGTCGGGATTATCGGGATCGCCACCCCGGAGACGGCGGTGATCACCTCCGCCGGAAACGTGGGAAGAATCATCTTCCGGGATCCAGCGGATTCGGTTCGTTCCTACGGTCAGCTGCTCCGTCAAGAAGGGGTGGACCTCCTGATTGTGCTCAGTCACCTGGGCCTGGAAGAGGACCGGGAACTGGCCGCGGCGGTCCCCGGTATCGACCTGATTGTCGGTGGCCATAGCCACGATCTTTTGACCCGTCCGGATAGGGTCGGGGACCGGCCTACTCTGATTGTCCAGGCCGGATGTTACGGGAAGTTTGCCGGCCGGCTCGACCTGAAAATCGATACCTCGGAGAAGCGGATCGCCGGACATCGGTTGTCGATCTTTAGTAATCGTCAACACAGTTATCCGGCCGATCTGGAAACCAACCGCCTGCTGAGCGCGACCAAGGAAGAGGTTGGGGGAGAATTCGCTCAGACGATGGGGATCGCCCTCCGGGATATTCTCCGGGCTGACGACGAAGAATCTCCTCTGGGCAACCTGATCGCCGACGCGATACGGAAGAAAGTTGAAGCGGCAGCGGCCTTTCAAAACCCATACGGGATCCGGGGAAACCTGATCCAGGGGCCGATCACTCGTCGGGATATCTATACTGTGCTGCCTTTCGACAACTCGATTGTAACGGTGGAACTGACCGGGAGCCAGATCCGGGAAGTCCTCGAACAGAGTCTGACCTTGAAGAAAGGTCTGCTCGAGATCTCCGGACTCCGGGTGGAATACAGCCCCCATCGTTCGGAAGGCGACCGGGTCATCTCGATCGAGATTGACGGTGATCCGCTGGAGGAGACAGCCTACTATCGGGTCGCCACCAATACCTTTCTGGCCGGGGGAGGGGACTACTTCCCCACCTTTACCCGGGGCCGGTTCCGCTGGGACAGCGGAGTGCTCCTCCGCGATGCCGTCGCCGAATATATCAGCCTGAATACTCCGCTTTACCCGGGGTTTGAGTCCGACAGGCGTTGGATCGAGAGATAATCGATGTCCCTGCCCCGGGATAAAATCCGCCGGTTTTTTCCTCGCTCTTCACCCTCCGTCCTTTTGGGCTGCCTCCTTCCGATCCTGATCTCCAGCGGCCTCTCATTGCCGGCGATTATCCTCCGGGGCCCGGTGGCCCGACTCCCGGTCCGTTCGATCCGCCACCGGGAAACGCTCTATATTCCGGCAGCGGCAATCGCCCGGGCCTATGGTCTGATCTTGAGTTTCGAGGACGGCCAAACGTTTTTCTTCGACTCCGACCGGGTCCAGCTCCGGCTCCAGGTCGGGAGTCGCGAGATTAGCTTGAACGGTGAAGAAGTTCTATTAGATCATCCCGTGGACTGGAGAGAAGGGACGCTGATCGCTCCCATCTACCTGGCCCTGGTCAACCTTCCCCGGCAACTGGACTTTGATCAGCGCTCCCCACCAATTCCCGAACCAGGCAGGATTCGGATTATACTCGATCCCGGGCACGGGGGGATCGACTCCGGAGCGGTGGGGGCGGGGCTGGTCCGGGAGAAGGATATTGTTCTGGAAATAGCCCGCAAGACCAGGGATTTTTTGGAAGCGGAAGGATACCAGGTTTTCCTGACCCGGGATGACGATCGGTTCCTTTCACTGAGAAAACGCACACTACTGGCTAACCGGCTCCAAGCCGAACTGTTTGTCAGTATTCACGCTAACGCCGCCCACAATCAGCTGGCTCAGGGGACTGAGACTTTCTACTACGCTCCGGCGTCAAGTATCTGGTCGAGAAGCCTGGCCCAGCTGGAAAACGCGGTTCTGAGGCTGGAGTCCCCCTCTGAGTCCGAAGATAACGGCCCCGGGGCGGAGGAAAATACCGGGGGTGAAAGGCGCCGGGAGAGTATCCGGGCCGCCGCGGCAGTCCAGAAGAGGCTGAGCGCCGCCGCTCGGACCCCCAACCGGGGGATCAAGGCCGCCGAATTCTATGTCCTGAAACATACTCGGATGCCTTCGATCCTGGTCGAGACCGGCTTTCTCTCCAACCATCGGGACCTGGAGAAGCTCAACGATACCAAATACCGTGCCGGGGTGGCGGCAGCGATCGCTCGGGGGATCGGGGATTACCTGGAAACCCGACCCTGGTGAGGCTGTTCGGTAATTAGTGTCTGAACGAAAACCCCGGAAACCAGGTCATCGCGAGGAGGGACGATGGAGCAATCTGCTTGGTGGGGGTGGAGATTGATTTGTCGGTCCAAAGATTTTCCGGCCTCCTCGCAACGACACAGAAACACGTGGCAATCGGGTTTGTCGGACAGAGTCTGATGAGTTTGGCGCCGGGGCAATATTCGGGGGAATATTTTACTTCCGTCGGAGGGGCATCTCGCCTATGATGTATTGTCCTTGATCTCTAACCCTAACCCCCATCCGGGGAACCGAAAAAGGAGGAGCAATGAAGTCGAGAAAACAGTTATTCCTGACCGCCCTGGTGATCTTGACGATCTCAATCCCGCTGTCAGCGCCAGCCCGGACAGTTGCTCTGCCCAATGATATCGCCTGGGTTTACGCCGCGGACACCTATCTCGGGTGCGTCCAGCAGGCCTATCTCAACGCGATCAACCGTCTGCGAGAACTGGCCGAGGGGAAGAAGCCGGGGACCTGGTGCGTGGTTCTCGACGCCGACGAAACCGTTATCAGCAACGTCAAATTCCAGGCCGAGCAGGCGGCGGTGGGGGCGGGTTACTCCAAGGATGCCTGGAACGCCTGGTGCCAGCGGATGGAGGCAACCGCCCTGCCGGGCGCGATTGAATTCCTCAACGAAGTGAAGAAACTGGGCGGAAAGATTATCATCGTGACCAACCGCCAGGCGCCCCTGGGTGAACCCACGGTCAAGAACCTGGAAAAGATCGGTATGCCTTTTGACCTCTGCCT
Organism: uncultured bacterium; assembly: GCA_964465735.1. GTDB lineage: Bacteria > Auribacterota > Erginobacteria > Erginobacterales > Erginobacteraceae > Erginobacter. The sequence continues at coordinate 5,806 of CAYXKT010000113.1, read as the reverse complement.
GCTGAGGGAAGGGGCCTATAAGGATGACCGGAACAAGACCCAGCGTCGCGGCGACATTGAAAAGGGGACCTTGAAAAACCTTCCCCTGGGAAAGCGGCTGCCCTCGCTGGAGATCCTGATGCTGGCCGGGGACCAGACCCACGATCTTTACGAAGACGAAACTTTTGACCAGATCAAAGAACGCTATGGGAAAGACCTGATTATGATTCCCAATCCGATGTACGGCAGCTGGGTCGGGGCGAGTTTTCAAGCTCCTGCCCGGCGACTTTTACCCGGCGCCGCTGCCTCTTCTGCAGCCGGTGGCGACAAGGATGCGCTCACCTGGCAGGAAGCGATGGATCGGGTGGGAGAGACCGTCACCGTAGAAGCGGAGATTCTCAGAATCTATGATCCGGCGACCCGGAACGCCAGCGGCCCGGTCAAGCTGAATACCGCCCGGGATTGGGCCTCCAGCCTGACCATAGTATTATTCAACAAGGACGGCCAGTTCGGCGATCCGGCCCGATTCGAAGGGAAGACGATTCGGGCCACGGGCAAGGTCTCGGTTTACCGGGAAGCGGTCCAGTTGACCGTCTTCGGGCCGAACCAGATCGAGATCGTCGATTGAACAATCGGATTTGACCCTGACCAGCCGATATCCAGGAGATTAGTTGATGGGATTCAAGATTCAGACACTGCCGGCAACCGTTTACGGCTGCCTGACTGATTTTAATTTCTATCGGGGGCTGATCCGCCGGCCACTGAAAGAGGCCTTCCTCTACCTGCTGTTTTTGCTCCTGCCCCCGGTACTCTTGCTGAGCGGAATCCAGGTTTATGAGACCAATCGGATGATGACTCGGGTCACCAGCTCTCTGCAGGGCAACCTCCCCCCATTACGGATCGATGGGGGCAAAGTTATAATGGATGGAGAAGATTATTTCCGCTTCGAAAACAAAAATGAATTTATGGTCGGCGACTGGCAGGGCGTCGTTTCCCTGCTATCGTCCCACCCCGACCAATCTGTCCAGCAGGCTCTCCGGCAGCGGAATTCCGGGGAGGAAATATCCGCGGAAGAAGCCGAGCAAGTGGCCGCTTTTGAAAGCCGGAAGGAAGCCGGCCAACTGGGGCAAGCCTGGATCAGCGAACATTTTCCTGAAGGGGAAGCGGCGATTACCACCGAATCTGTTGACCGTAAACTGGAGGATGATCCGCCTCCTAATCCGGTGGTTGGGGAACTGCTCTACGAAGCGGCGCACTTTTTCAATTTTGTCTTTCAGGTTGATCTGACCACCACCGATCCCCAGCTGCCTCCAGGGATGCTTGGCTTTGCCCTGGGAACTGATTCCTACAAGATCAATAACCCGCTCTGGCCCCAGACAGTCAAATTTCCGGAGACCACCTCGGAGGTGATCAACGACGCCACCCTGGATAGTTGGAGGAAATCGTTTATCTGGCAGCTGATCCCCATTCTGATCGGGCTGATGCTGCTGTTGTTATATCTGATCAGTCTCCTGTTTATTCTGGGAGGCGCCGCAGTGGCGGGTCTGACCGCGTCCCTGCTCAAACAGACCCTGGCTTTCCGTCAGATCTTTGCCCTCGCCCTCTATACTCTGACTCCAGCTCTGTTGTTTAGCCTCTTTTACCTGGTTTTGATCTTCTTCCGATTTAATCTCCCCTATGCCTTCTGGATCTTCCTGGCCGTTTACGGATTTTACCTGATCAGTGCCATCCGGCACTCTTCCTCCTCGGTTTAGATAATCTTGACCGCTCCGAAGAATCTGATTCATCTCCAGAGGTGGGGTTTAGCCGTCATATCCGTCGTTGCGACGCTCTCTTTCCTCTCGTTTGGGGGATGCCGAAAATCATCCGAAACCGGGGTGGTCTTCGGGAAGAGCGAAATCCGGGTCGGGGATCTGACAATCACGGCGGAAGTCGCTCTGACCCCGGCCCAGCTCACTCAAGGGTTGAAGTACCGAAGGAGACTTCCGGAAAACCAGGGGATGATCTTCATATTTCCCCAGCCGACAGTGACGGGGTTCTGGATGAAGGATACTCTGATCCCCCTCTCGATCGCCTTTATCGACCGGAAAGGTAGGATCGTCGACATCCTGGATATGGAACCGGATGACGGAAAACTCTCTCACTTGCCCAGCGGTCCTTATCTCTACGCTCTGGAGATGAATAGGGGCTGGTTTGAGCGGAATAATATCCGGGTCGGGGACCGGGTGGATCCGGGGCGAGGGGAAAACCGGTGACTGACCGGACAATTGATGCTGCAGTATAGTGTTGCCGAAGTAATGGGCAACAATCTGTCATTGCGAGCGTTGGCGAAGCTATCTCATCACAAAAGAAGCAGGTAGCACTTCAGCTCTTTAAAAGTCTCTACTGTTTTATCAGCCTGCAATTGTCATCGCGAGGGGGCCCGAAAGCCTTCGGACCGACGAAGCTATCCGCAGGTTGAGATTTCCCGCAATGGCAATCAATGGTGGTGTTGATAGCAACGTTAACGTGTTACAGAAACAGATCGCTCCGTCGTCCCTTTTCGCAATGACCTGGTTCCTGGGATCTTCGTTCGGACACTACTTATATTCTGACAGGAGAATGACAAGAAGAAGGATGGATCGGTGAAGATTATTTTTATGGGAACCCCGGAATTCGCCCTCGATGGGCTGGAGCGGCTGGTGGAGGGCGGCTGTGAACTGGCCGCGATCATCACCCGGCCGGACCGGCCGGCAGGGCGGGGGAGAAGATCGGCATCGCCCCCGATCAAGATCCGGGGAGAGGAATTGGGTCTAAGAATCCTCCAACCGGCCGGCCTGGGGGGAACTGAGATTCTGGACGCGGTCCGGGAGATCGCCCCTGACCTCTTTGTCGTATCGGCCTACGGCCGTTTCATCCCCGCCTCTTTACTCAGTCTGGCCGCCCGGGGCGGGATCAACCTCCATCCCTCACTCCTGCCCCGCTACCGGGGCGCGGCCCCGATCCAATGGGCGTTGATCAATGGGGAACTGGAGACCGGGGTTTCGGTGATCTCAGTGGTCAAAGAAATGGATGCTGGAGATATCTGGGCCCAGAAGCCGGTGAAGATCGACCCGGAAGATAACGCTGAAACCCTCTCCCGGAAGTTGGCCCGGGAAGGTGGGATCCTCCTGGCCGAGGTGGTGGAGAAGATGGAGCGAGACGAGATCAGCCCTCACCCTCAGGATGAGGAACAGGTTACCTTTGCCCCTCTCTTGACCAAGGAGGATGGCCGGATCGACTGGACTTCTCCAGCGGAGATGATTGCCAATCGAGTTCGCGCCCTTTACGTCTGGCCGGGGACATTCACCTCTCTTCCGGCCGGCTATGGTCACCGAAAGCTGAAAATTCTCTCCGCCCGGTTCGCAGAGTCAACCGGTAAAAGACCGGGGGAGATTCTTCAGGCGGAAGGGGGAGAACTGCTGATCGCGGCGGGGGAGGGGGCTCTTAGAATTCATCAGTTGCAACTGGAGGGCAAGCGGCCTCTTTCAACCGAAGAATTCCTCCGGGGATGTCGGCTGCGAGCAGGGGAGATTCTCGGAGATGAATGACCGGCGGCCAACTCGGAAGAGGCGGGCAACGGCGAGGACCGGGAAAAAAGAGGTCCCGCTGAATAATCAACGCCGGCCCGATGCCCGACGCTGTCTGGTCGAGGCGCTCCATCGCTGGGAACGGGGAGACAAATTCGCCGCCGATCTGCTGGAAGAAATCTGGCGGAAGACGGATTTCTCCGGGCCGGACCGAGCCTTGATTACGATCAGTCTCAACGGGGTGATCCGGATGAAACTGGCCCTGGATTGGCTGATCGACCGGTTCTCCTCCCGCCGGGCCCCGGCCCGGACCGGCTTTGCCCGCCAGGTGCTCCGTCTCTCCCTTTTCCACCTGCTTTACCTCGACACCATCCCCCCCCACGCCATCCTCCATCAGGCCGGAGAATTGGCCAGGATATTGCTTTCCCCGAAAGAACGCTCCTACCTGAACGGCCTGCTGCGATCAGTCCAGCGGGCAGGAGATAAATTACCCTTTCCCGACCGCAAAGACCGGGTTGCTTATCTCTCCGTGGTTCATTCCCATCCCCGGTGGCTGGTTAAACGCTGGGGCCGGGATCAGGGGTGGGAGGAGGCGGAAAATATCTGCCGGATCAATAACCTCCCCCCTCCGGTCTTTGCCCGCTGCAACCGACTGAAGATCGAGCCGGAGGAACTGGCCAGGGTTCTGACCAAGGAAGGAGTAACCTGGTTGCTTGAAGAGGGAAGAGAAGCGGTAGGACAGCTCAAATCCCCTCGTCCGATCTATACTCTGGACTCGTTTAAGAATGGACTTTTCCTGATTCAGGATATCTCCACCCTCCGCGCGGTCGAACTGCTTGCTCCAGCCGAAGGCGATCGGATCGCCGACCTCTGCGCCGCCCCCGGAGGAAAGACCGTCTATCTCGCCGAGAAGATGAAAAGCAGCGGCCGTCTGCTGGCCGCCGACAGCTCCGAGTTCCGTCTGAAAAAACTACGGGAAAACGTCAGCCGCGCCGGCGCTGACGATGTACTCATCCGGCGGATCGATCTGTTGAAGATTAAGCCGGGGAGGGGAGAGGGGATCTGGGACGGGGTCCTTCTTGACGTCCCCTGTTCCAATACCGGGGTTCTCCGGAGACGGGTTGACGCCCGCTGGCGGATCAGTTACGATGATATCCTCCGTCTGGCCAAACAGGGGACCGCCTTGCTGACGGCGGTCGCCGATCGGGTTCGGCCCGGGGGGAGAATTGTATACTCCACCTGTTCGCTGGAGCCGGAAGAGAATGGGGAGGCGGTGAGAAAGTTCCTCGAGAAGCGGACAGATTACACCCTGGAAGAGGAAGAAAGTGGTCTTCCCCGTGAGAACGGGGGAGACGGCTATTACGCCGCCCGACTGCGGAAAGGATAATTTTAATTCTCGGTAACACTTTAGCCTGCTAAAAATGTTACTGTCGGCGCCACCACTGATTGTCACGGTCATCGCGAGAAATCTCAACCCGGAGATGGCAGGCTTATAGAACAGTAGATGCTTTTATAGAGTTGAAGTGTTACAATCCTCTAAGGTTTCGCGGCGGTTAATTATTACCTAAGTTGAGCGATTATTGCGGATGAAATGTGCTAAGATTTTGCCGGCCGACGGGTTGCGAAAACCGCAGCCATATCCAGGAGATATGGCGAGGATTTTCAATATCCGTTCGGACGCAAAAGATTGGTGCAGTTCGCCGCATAGAATCGCTCAATTTAGGTATTAACCAATACAATCCAATGATGTTACTGTCAAAAATTTTACGAAAAAGAATGAAACCACAGAGGCCACTGAGAAAATTCAGGATCTAAGTTTTTTAACTTTCTCGGTGAACTCTAAAAACTAAAGTTCTGATGAGGAATGAGAGGATTATATATCCGCCTTCAGAAAATAACTAAAAAATCATATCTCGGGCCATCAAAACGCATAAGAGTTTAGGACCGGGGTTATGGGGAAGTGGGTATGGGCAAGCATCAGCCGATGAATTTGACTGGAGAAAGATTGTTTTTGCGCGATAATAGCGATAGAGTATCAATTTGAAATATAAGGGGAAAGAGGTCGGGCAGCACCGCTTAGATTTTTTAGCAGAAGGTGATGTGGCAGGGCAAATATAGGCGGTTGAAAATAGGCCCAGGATATTCGCAGCGCGATTATTAACGGATTTGTAACACTTTAGCTGTTTAAAAATATGATGTGGCACCCTTTCAGGGTGCCATCGGGTATTTGGATTGCCCGATAAAACCCGGGGCGGTGCCCCGGGCTATAATGTGGGACG
>CAYXKT010000112.1:0-9437 GCA_964465735.1 uncultured bacterium | reverse complement strand
CGGCAAAATCTTAGCACATTTCATCCGCAATAATCGCTCAACTTAGGTTACAATAACCCGATCCCGGATAGATCCGGTTAATGGTTTAGCCCGGACAAGATTGTATGGTATACTACATTTGCCTGAAGAAAGCGAAATATATCCCCGCGGTTTGCTCTATGTCCAGGGTTCTAATCTTCCGGCCAAACGGGAATAACGCGAAGGAGTCCAAGATGAAAACAATTGTGGTCAGCCTGGCCGGGCTGGTTTTACTGGCCGCCGGGATCGTTCGGGCCGAGGAGTTCGATTTCCGCCGGGCCCGTTGGGGGATGTCTCCCGGCGAGGTCCGCAACTCGGAGACGGAAGCGGTCCCCTTTGCCGATATGGAAGGCATTCTCTCCTACCAGGGGACCATCGGCGGGGTGGAGGCCGTTATTTTCTATCTCTTCCAGGACAATCATCTGAAACGAGGGGTTTACTCAATTGAACCGGTTGATCCAAGCGAGGTGATCGGGGATTACCAGGCGGCGCGTTCCCTTCTCTTTGAACTTCACGGCCGGCCACCCGTGGAGAAACTGAACCTGGAAGATCTCGAAGCGGCTGAAAACCTCGACCCCACCGACCTGGAAGAGCTCTTGAGACTGGTTTTGGCCAAGGCGGCCGCCCCGATGACTTACTGGGAGACCGAATCCACGGAGATTTATCTCCGGCTGGATGAGAAAGACGGCCGGGGCACCATCCAGATCGATTACATCAGCCGCGACCGTTAACCAACCCGTTCAGACACTAAATATACAGTTACTTCAGCCTTCAGCCTAACTACCGCGGTAATGAAAGAAGTCCGAACACAATTTCTTGAACTGGGAAATGATTTTTCCCTGGAGAACGCCCCCAAGTTCGGCCCCCTGACCGTGGCCTACGAGATCTACGGCCGGCTCTCCCCGGAGAAGGATAACGCCATCCTTCTCTTCCACGCACTCTCCGGTTCACAGCACGCCGCCGGGATCAACCCCGCCGTCCCCGGGGTCGGCTCTCTCTGGGGCGAGGAGAATCGGATCGGCTGGTGGCATCTCTTTGTCGGACCGGGGAAACCGGTCGATACCCGGAAATTCTGCGTGATCTGTGCCAACTACCTCGGCGGCTGCTACGGATCAACCGGCCCCCGATCCCGCAACCCCAAAACCGGCCGGCCTTACGGGGGAAAGTTTCCCTGGGTCACCGTCAATGATATCGTCGATTCTCAGGTCCGCCTCCTTGATCACCTGGAGATCAAACAGCTTCACGCCGTAATCGGCCCCTCTCTGGGGGGGATGTTGGCCCTGAACCTGGCCGTCCGCCACCCCCGTCGGGTCCGGACCGTGATCCCGATCGCCGCCGGGATGGAGGTCTCGCTCCTCCAGCGGATCTACAACTTCGAGCAGATCCGGGTAATTGAAGATGACCCGAATTTCCGGGGGGGGGATTACTCCGGCCGACGCCACCCCGACCGCGGCCTGGCCCTGGCCCGGATGATCTCCCACAAGACCTTTGTCTCTCTCCAATCACTCTATCTCCGAGCTCGAAAAGAGATCCGAACGGAGAAACAAACCGGCAAGAACCGCTACCGGCTTAACCACCCGGTGGAATCTTATCTTCTCCACCAGGGTCAGAAGTACGTCCGGATCTTTGACGCCAACACCTACCTGAGGATTCTCAGCCTCTGGCAGAACTTTGACCTGGTCCGCGACGGCCACGGGCGGGGCCCGGCCACAATTTTCAACCGTTGCCGCAAGCAGCACTTTCTGGTCTTCTCCATCGACTCCGATGTCTGCTTTTATCCCGAGTATCAGGAGTACCTGGTCCAGCGTCTCCAGAACTCTCTGGTCCCCACCCGGCATATCACCGTCCACTCCCTTAAAGGACACGACTCCTTCCTGATCGAACCCGGCCTCTTTGCCCCCTACCTGGCCTATACCCTGGAGGGGAAGTGGTGAACGGATCCGCGGCGGAACTGATCTCGCTTCACGGCGGCCACAGCGGGGAGTTCTGCTGCCACGCGCAGGGGACTCTGGAGGAGATGATCTTAAGTTATATCCAGCGCGGTTTCCGCCGGGTCGGGATCACCGAGCATATCCCTCCGGAGAGTAACCGCTGGCTCTATCCCGATGAGATTGACGCCGGTTACGATGCCTCCGGTCTCTACCGGCGTTTCGCCGGTTTCGTCACCACCGGCCGCGAACTTGAGAAAAAATACGCTTCCCGGATCACCATCTACCTCGGTTTTGAGACTGAAGCCTGGTCCGGCTACGGACCGGCGGTCCGGGCCCTGGTCAAAACCTTCCGACCTGATTACCTGGTCGGCTCGGTCCATCATATTGACGGCATACCTTTCGACTTTACGCCAGCCGATTACCGGGCCGCCGCCAAACAGGCCGGCGGCATTGAAGCCCTCTATTGCCGCTACTTCGACCTACAGCTGGAGATGATCGAGCGGCTCCGGCCCGGGGTGGTCGGCCATCTCGACCTGATCCGGGTTCACGACCCGAAATGGCCGGAACGGCTGCGGCAGCCTCCGGTAGCCGAACGGGTCAGGCGCAACCTGAAACGCATCGGCGAACTCTCTTTGATCCTTGACTGCAACTGCCGTCCCCTCCCCGAAGGGGGCGAGACCTACCCGGCCCGGGAGATCCTGGTCTGGGCCCGGAAGCTGGGGGTGAAAGTTGTCCCCGGCGACGACTCTCACTCCCCGGCCGAGGCCGGGCGGGGGATCCGGGAGGGGATTGAACTACTCAAAGAACTCGGATTCTCCACTGACTGGCCTCTGCCTTCAATGCCGAGGAACTGGAAAACCTTATGATGCTGCCCGGCCAATCCGCCTCGGCAGCCCGGCGCTGATAATGGCCGGTAAAACAGAAAAGCCCGCCCAAGGGGCGGGATATAAGATTCTTCGGAAAAATCTGGATTATGTCGATTATCTTAGCTTCACTTCAAAACAGGAATATTATTAGGATGGATCGCAACCCTTCAGGCAAATCCTCTAACTTCCCCCTCTCACCCCGGGGTATGGTAATGATCATCGACCGGGACGCCACCATCATCTCCAGCCGCCCGATCGCCTATGCCTGCTACCGGGCATCCTTTCGGGAAGTGATCCGGAAAGCTGACCCGAAAGCGCGGGAACTAAACGAAGCTGAGTTCAGCCGGGAATACCATCCCTTTACCCGGACCGGGGTCTATGATGTCTATTATCCTCAGCTGGAGGAGGACGCGCTGGCCCGGATCGGCGAGGTCAGCTGGAATTTTTATATCAGCAACTACCACCAACCGGAGTTCAATCCTCTGATCCCGGGGATGGATGAACTGATCCGGACGCTCAAGGGTGCCGGGGCGACCATCGCCATCCTCACCGCCAGCGATTCCGACGGGAGGTGGATGGAACATTACCGGATCCCGGTTGACGGCTACTTCAGTGTCCAGCGGCTCCGCCAGGAGAAGATCATCACCGGCCAGAAGCCGGAGGCAATCCGCCATATTATGCAACATTACGGGAAATCCCCCCGGGAAGCGGTGACCATCGGGGATAACCCCAAAGATCATATCGAGGAGGTAATCTCCATCGGGACCCCCTTCGGCCTCGACTCCCCCGCCGCCCGCCGGGACCTGGAAAAAGCAGTTGATTTCTACGCCCCCCGGGTGGAGAATATCTATGAATTCTTCAATCTCTCCCTGCCCGAATCAATATGAAAGACACTATCCCAATTCCACCTTTCGGCCTGGAGAAAGCCGGCGACCAGCTGGCGGCCGACCGGACGATAATGGCCAACGAGCGGACTATGCTCTCATATCTGCGGTTGGCCTTCGGTCTTTTTGTCGCCGGACTATCCTTTAACCAATTTTTCGACGACTCGATCATCCGGATCCTGGGGATCGCTTTTCTGCCCCTGGCGGCAGTGGTTGCCGCAATCGGGGTCCGGAGATACCGCCGCTGTCGATGCTTTCTGATTACCCTGAAGGAGGGGGAAAATGAAACTTTACCTGCTACGCCACGGAGAACCGCAACCGGCATCAAAAGATCCGGAGCGGAGCCTGACCCACCGAGGCCGGCTTGATATCACGGTCATCGGGCGCTTTTTAGGCCAGAACGACCTCTTTATCCCAAAGATCTGGCACAGCAATAAGCACCGGGTCCGCCAGACGGCGGAGATCATCGCCCAGGCGGCCGGATGCACCCATCTGCTGGAACGGGATGACCTGGCCCCCCTCGATCCGGTGGGACCGGTCCGGGCCGAGATTATCGGCCACGAGGAGGATCTGATGCTGGTCGGCCACCTCCCCTTCCTGCCCCGGATGACCGAACTGCTGCTCGGCTGCCCTCGGGAAGACTCGATCTTCCGTTTCGAAACCGGCGAGCTGATCTGCCTGGAGCGAAACGACGAAGGCATCTGGCATCTGCTCTTCGCGATCTGCCCCCGGCTGCTGGAGTAGGCTCTCTGCGGAGAGCCGCTTTCGTGATGAAAGCGCCACCACCGTCTTCCCGATCGATCAGCCCGGCCGGTTGGGTCATTCTTGCCGGGCTGCTCCTGGGGCCGGTACCGGCCGGGGCGAAAACTCTCGCTTCGCCCGGAACCACCCCCACTGTTTTCACCACTCCTTCCGCTTCCGCCACCCCGGCCGCTGCCCCCTCCCCAATCCCCACAGCTTCCCCTCGCCCGATGACCACTCCCATCCCCGGCTCCCCGGAGGATACCGTGGCCGACGTGGCTCAACGGAATATATCCCGGTTCCTGGCAAACCAGGTCTATCAATTCGACTTGTTCTTCGGGGACTCCAAGCTGGAGGACGATCTCGACAACCCCTGGTTCCGGCTCCGGGCCGGGGTGGAATGGAAGGAAGGCTGGGAGTTCAAGTTCAAGCAACGCTTCCGGGTCTATCTCCCGCTCCCGATCCTCAAAAGGCGGCTGGGGGCGTTTATCGGTTCCGACGAGGACGGGCGAGGTAAAGAGCCCGACTATTTCGAAACTGAGGAGCGGAACCCGGTCGCGGCCGGACTGCGCTACTTCTTCCGGCAGCACGAAAATTTTGACGCCAACATCAATATCGGCGCGCTTTTAAGATCCGGGACCCCGGTGGTTTATACCAAGCCGATGGTCAAGGGAAAGTTCACCTGGGGGAGGCTCTATTTCGAACCCCGGCAGTATCTCTTCTGGTACAGCGACGACGGTTTCGGGGAAGAGACCGACCTCGAGTTTAACTACTACCTGAGCCGGCACTTCCTCTTCCGTTTCGGACCCAAGGTGGTTTACTCGAATATTAGCTCCGGGGTGGATTTCAGCCAGTCGTTTGAGCTGGGCTATCTCGATTACACCACCGATGACTACCCCCATTTCGCCATCGACCTGGGTTGGAAGTCAGATGGACACACCTGGCCCTCGGCCAAGTTTCACCAGCACCAGCTCGCCCTCCGCTTCCGTCATCGGATCTGGCGGCCCTGGTTAAGGCTGGAATACGGCCCCCGGCTGACCTGGACACGAGAGGTTCCGGGGGATGACCAGGACTTCCCGGAGTACTGGAAGAACCATTCCCCCTCCTTCCTCGTCTATATCGAGATCCTCTTTGAGGACCTCCTGGGCAAAGAACCGACGAAAGCGGGAAGCTAAAGGAAAGACAGATAGCGCTTGATAATTAGCGCCTGAACGAAACCCCTTAAAACCAGGTCATTGCCATTAGGAACGATGAAGCAATCTGTTGGTCTATGATAAGATTGCTTCGTCATTTCGTTCCCCGCGATGACGGATTATCGCCCATTATTTCTGATACGCTATACGAGGCCGGGCCGGTCACACCACGCCGGCCGGTCTTCTTTTCTTCTTCACCACCCACCGGATCAACAGAACCAGTGCCGCCGCCAAGGTGATCAGAAAGACAATATGGCTGTAGGCCGAGAGGTACAGGTCGATCCGGGCGACGTTCTCCCCCAGGAGCATCCCGCAATAGATGATCAGGGCGTTCCAGAGCAGGGCGCTGAACAGAGCACAGACAAAGGTCCACCGACGCCCAGTCTCCAGCACCCCGGCGGTAAAGCTGATCGCTGAACGCGTCCCGGGCAGAAAGCGGTTGGCGGCGATAAACCAGTAACCGTATTTCCCGAACCATTCCTCACTCTTGGCCAGGGCTGTGAGAGATATGCAGGGGAGATTGCCCTTTTTTACCATCCTCTTGCCCAGGTATCTTCCGAAAAAATACATCACCATAAAACCGAGCGCGCTGGCCAGACTGGTCAGCAAAACTATCGGGAGGTAGCCCCAGATCGAGGAAGTCAGCAGGGAGGCCCCCACGATCACCACCACATCGCTGGGCGAGGGAGGAAAGAGGTTCTCGATGAAGGCGAAGAAGATCACGATCAGGAGAATCCAGATCGGGCCCACCGTCTGCAAGTAGTTAAGCACTGTCTCCAGCATTATCTTCCCTCAATTTATCGGCCGGCTTGCCCCGCCGCGACGTGGTTTTCCTGCCACCCCTCCAATGACATTCCGGGCATTATCTCAGAATATCTTTGCCGGGGGGGGTAACGACTCAGATCATCAGGTTGCAGGCTGAAGACTGAAGGTTGAAATGCCTGTCGGCTGTCGCGTCCCGGTTTGGATAAGACTGGCATTCCACTGATACGTCACCCACTTCGGGGTAAATTTCGCTCGCCGGCTGACCTCCCATCAGGGGAAATTCGCTTGCCGGCTGGAGGACCCCGACGGGGTGACACATCATAATCTGAAATAGTATTATTTCCCCTAAAACAAACGGGATATTTTCCTCAGATGACCGGCAACCGAAATCCTCAACCGTTTCCATCTGCCTGGTCCGCCGGTAACCGCCAATAAAAGACGCGAGAAGCCGGGACCGGCTAAAACTCGATCATTATTTCCCGGCGGCGGCGATATAGACCGTGAACTCCTCCTCCCCGTCCACACCCAGCAACCGGTCGCAGGCCTCCTGGTCATAGGCGGCGATGGCGCAGACCCCCGCCCCCAGGGCTTCGGCCGCCAGGTAAAGGTTCTGGCCGACGTGTCCGGCGTCAATCGCGATCACCTTGTGGGCGGCCGCTCCGTAGCGCCACTCCATCCGGGCCGGGATCGCCGTCCAGAAAAAGACGGCCGCGGCCTCCGCCACAAACCCCTGTCCCAAGCAGGCCCGGGCCGCCGGGAGGGCCGGATCTCCACCCCCGGGCAACCGGGCCAGCTCCCCGTCAAACGGCAGATAGCGGTAGATCCCCGGGGCCAGACCATCGACTCGGCTTACCGCCAGGTAAGTTTCAAAGGCGTGACGCGCCCCGGCCGAGGGCACCGCCCGCAGGGCCGCCGCCGGACTCAAGACCGCCCGCGCCCCCTGGACCGCCCAGAGCAGGGCCGAGAGTTCCTCAATCGAGAAAGTCGCCGGGGAAAAGTCACGCCGGCTCTCCCGGGCCCGGATCGCCTCCCCTACCGACAGCCTGGCCAACCGGACTAATGCCGCCGGGCCATCGGGCAACGAGGTCCGCTCCCGGGAATCCGGAACCGGCTTCTGCAACGGCGGCGGCCTCTCCCCCCGGCTCTGCCCGGTCTGCGAGAAATCAATCTGCTGACGGATGCTGTCCTTAAGAAAGAACCGACCCGCCCCATACTGCCCCGCCCCGGTCCGCCCCTCCCCGTAGCGTCCCCGCCCTCGCTCATCTTGCCAACCCATAACCCCTCCTCTTATTTTACAATTCCGGTATGACCACTTTTGCGCCCTAAAACGTAAATACTTGCCGGCTTTAGTATAGTATGAAACACGATACTACCCTATCGGGCGAGGAATCAGGCCGGCACGAGGCTTTTTCACCAGCTCGATAAGAAAAAAAGCCAGGGCGGCGATGAAACAAAGCGCCCCAAGCATCTCCGCGCTTTCCTCCAGGGTAACGTTGAGCCAGTGGGGGAAGATCAAGTACATCTCGAAAAAGACCGCCAGCAGCCACAATCCGCCGCCGGACAGCGCCAGGGCCAGCGGCCCGGGACGCCGACGCAGAGTCAGGAGCAGGAAAAGCATAAAGAGGCCCAGAAGGATGCCGTAGGGTATGGCCCACCACATACTGGCCGAAAGCGGGATTTCGGGGAAGAAACGGACCATCGAACCGCCAAAGGTTTCGTGGAGAACGGCTGTCTCGTCAATCGACATCAGGGTAAACACCAACCCGCCGTATTTCCAGAGCAGCGGCCGGAGACTCTTTTTCTCCCCTCGATCAAACCAGGAGATGAATAGACAGAGCAATCCGATCAGGAGAAACTGCAGACTGGAGAACCAGACGGCCAGGGTTCCTTCCGAGTCCAGGTCAAGACCGCTGATGTGACCGTCCACGGTCTGGGCCGCCAGGTCGGCCAGGACCACCGTCGCGATAAAATGCAAGAAGACCAGAAAGAGTTGGCAGGCCAGAAAAATCGAGAGCAATACCCAGAGGGCTCGCCGGGGATTTGGGCTGATCCCGACCAATGCCCGGACCATTTGCCGAGGCTTATCGGGGGCGGATCTGCCGTTATAGTCGATCGACAATTTTTTCAGGATATTTAACCCTTTAATTGAACATCGAATTCAACCGGCCGGTGTTATTGGCGTCGGCGTTAAACTTATTCTCTTCCCAATTTCTCCGGGCATAGTAACAAATAGTCTCCGGCGGGACAAGCAACTCCATTAATTCAGTCGCGATCTGAAGTCACAGAGGCCTGGGGGGAGATTGGAAACCGAGAAAGGAGAACCAAGATTCCGGCCAGTGAACACCTGACCACATCCCAAAATATCTGTGCTGGGATTAGTTACCCGTCACGCGAGGTGACGGGGGTCTGGGGGGGAGCACCGGAGGGTGGTAGCTGATGAACTCATTCACCCGTCACGCGAGGTGACGGGGGTCTGGGGGTGAGGTCCGGAGGGCGGTAGCTGATGAACTTATTCACCCGTCACGCGAGGTGACGGGGGTCTGGAGGGGGGAGCACCGGAGGGTGGTAGCTGATGAACTTGTTCACCGGCGGCGCGAGGCCGCAGGGGTCTTAACGCCCCCGGTGGGTTTATCCCACCGGAGCGTAAGTTCACTGGCTACAACCACGACCACAAAACACAAACGGCCCCTGCCACCTCGTGTGGCAGGGGAGAAAGTTCACTGGCTATCAAACTGACCCTCCATCTCTGGGGATGCTGGGAACTCCCATTAGCTGATGAACTTATTCACCCGTCACGCGAGGTGACGGGGGTCTGGCGGGGAGCACCGGAGGGCGGTAGCTGGTGAACTTATTCACCCGTCACGCAAGGTGACGGGGGTCTGGGGGGGAGCACCGGAGGGCGGTAGCTGATGAACTCATTCACCCGTCACGCGAGGTGACGGGGGTCTGGGGGGGCGGTCCGGATGGCGGTAGCTGATGAACTGATTCACCTGCGGCGCGAGGCCGCAGGGGTCTTAACGCCCCCGGTGGGTTTATCCC
>CAYXKT010000111.1:0-9444 GCA_964465735.1 uncultured bacterium | reverse complement strand
GCCGGCAAAATCTTAGCACATTTCATCCGCAATAATCGCTCAACTTAGGTTTAAAACTTTTCGCGATCGATCAAAGATAGAAATTCATTTCTGGTGGCGGGCCGGTCACGGAAGGTGCCCAGCATTGAGGAGGTTACGAGAACTGAATTCTGTTTTTCCACGCCTCGCATCATCATACAAAGATGCCTGGCTTCAATGATCACCGCGACACCGATGGCCTCCACCGTTTCCTGTATGGCATAGGAGATCTCTTCTGTCAGTCGTTCCTGGATTTGGAGCCGGCGGGCGTATGCGTCCACCATCCGGGCGATCTTGCTGCAGCCGGGAACTTTTCCATCGCAGATATAGCCCACGTGACAACGTCCGAAAAAGGGCAGCAGGTGGTGCTCGCAAAGGCTGTAAACCTCGATATTCTTGACCACGATCATACTGTTCGTCTGCTGACTGAAACACGCCTGATTGAGAACCTTCTGAGGGTCCTGACTGTACCCTGAGGTTAAAAAACTCAAGGATCTGGCCACGCGTTCCGGTGTTTTGAGTAGCCCATCCCGATCCGGATCTTCCCCAATTTCGATTAAGATGCCTCTCACATACTCTTTGATCTTTTCAATGTCGGGCGCCATAGAAAACCTCCGATCTCAAAAGCTTGGTGTAACTCTCCAGGATTTCCATCTCAGGCAAGATTGTGTCCGTGGAGAACCGTGCCGTTTTGGGTTCTTTTAACTCCAACTCGGGTGACAGCTCTCTCAATGCCGCGAGAAGATACGGCCTTTCAAAAATTTCCGGGTCCGGGAGGGGCAGTTCCGGGTTTTCAGCCGTCACTCCCTCATAGAGGATGAGATCGAGATCGATCGGCCGGGCGGCAAATTTGTCGGCGGACCTTTTGCGACCCAGCTTGTTTTCAATTCTCCTCAATAAATTATATTTTATCTCTTCGGGGCGGAGATCGGTATCGATCGCTACGACACAGTTGTAGTACCAGGATTGCTCGGGCCGAAGTTCCGGTTCGGTATGATAGACAGTTGATATCTTCTCGATGGGGGTTCTGGCTGAAAGCAACCTCAATGCTTCTTTAATATTCTTGGCCGGGTCGATATTGGAGGCGACGCTGATAAAAGCCTTTGCCATAGTCAGTCTTGCCGTGTTCGGATGATCTCTACCCCGACGCTGCGGGCGAAACGAAGAGCCATAGGTTTATCGACTCGAACCTGAGCGGTGATAACTTTTTCATTCTCCAGACAAACCGCCGCGATTGCTTCGGCCAGTGCCTCGACCAGGAAGAAGTTGGAACTTTCAATGAGGCGGAGTACTCTTTTTTTTAGTTCGCGATAATCTAAGGCATTTTCAAACCGGTCCGTTTGGCCCGCTTCCCGGAGATCCGCGGATAAGACAATATTCGCGATCACATCCTGTTTTTCCCGGCGTTCCTCGTCGCCAATCCCGAGGATGCAACGAGCGCTTAAGTCACTGATAATGATGTGGTCCATTATGTTTCTCCCTTCAAATGCCGACCGCCATCCACAAAGAGAACCTGACCGGTCATAAAATCGTTGGTAAGCAGATAGATCACCGCCGAGGCAATATATTCCGGGTTCCCGGAGCGTTTCAGCGGGATATCTTGCGCGAGGCGGGCAAGATATGTTTCGTCTTTCCCGGCCGGCGGCAGGATCAGGCCGGGAGCTATCGCATTGACCCTGATCGCCGGTCCGAACTCCAGCGCCATCATCTGTGTCAAAGTTGCCAGCATTTTTTTGCTCAAGATATAAGAAGCGTGATCGAGATCCTGCGCCCTGATCTTGGTGTCGAGGATATTGACAATATTTCCTTCTCTTCCCCGTCCGAATTCTCTGCTCAATAAAAAGGGGACCCAGGCGTTGATCTCAATCTTGTTCATCAGTCCGGCGAAATTCATATCCTCCAGATGGTCCGCCGAGAATGCCGATGCGTTATTGACCAAGATCTCCAAAGATCCGGTCTGACTGATCGTCCTTGAGATGAGCGTTTCATATTCCCCAGGCCGGGTAAAATCCGCCTGGACCGCCCACGCGTCCACCTTTAATGCCCGTACTTCCTCACAAAGGGCCTCCGCTTCTTCCATTTGATCTAAGTAATGGACGGCGATATCCACGCCTTTTCGGGCCAGAGCGAGAGTAATAGCGCGTCCGATTCGTCTCGGAGCGCCGGTGACAAGCGCCTTCTTCCCTTTCAGATCTTCAGGCATTGCGTCTCCAATGGATGCCTATAGATTTGTTGCGTTCCGCGAAATATCGCGGATGTTGGCCCGGTTCGTAATCCATCGCCGGGCCTCATCGACTTTATCCCAGAGATTGCAAAACAAAACCCCCCGGATCACATCTTCTTTTAAATAATAAATGGTCCCCTTGTGATTGATCTCCTGCCAATCCACGGATGTTTTAAGCCTGGTACTGACATCTCCCACGGCTTCATATCCAAAGTCAAATAGATCGGAAAAGAAATAGGGAAGATATTCAAAGGGTTCGGCCGCTCCCGCCATATTCCTGCCGACGTGTTTTCCCTGATTCAAGGCGTTATCCCAATGCTCAAAACGCACTTTTTCTCCGAGCGCCTTACAGGGGAAATAGGCGTTATCGCCCGCGGCAAAGATATCCGGATCGGTGGTCTGCAGGTATTCATTCACCGAGATCCCATTGACTGCCTCCAATCCGGCTGCCGCGGCCAGCTTCATATTGGGTTGGATCCCGATTCCGGCGATCACTATGTCTGACCGGATCCTGGACCCTTTTTTTGTCTGGGTTAGAAACCTCTCATCCTCTTTCAAGATGGCAATGGGGATATCCTCATTCAGGATAGTTATCCCCCGACGGACATAATCGTTTTGTATCTCCTTTGCCAGAGGTGGTGGGATTACTTTCTGGCAAATATTCTCATCGGGAAAGACCATCGTAACTTTGAGTTTGTTCATCCGCAGGGCCGCGGCCAGTTCCGAACCGATGAATCCTCCTCCGATGATCAACGCGGACGCCCCCTCGATGGCCCGGGCGCGGATGCTTTTGTAGTCAGGAAGAGAACGAAAATAACAGAGATCATTCAGATCGTGTCCGGGGATCGTCAATCGGCGAGGGGTACCGCCCGTAGCCAGAAGGAGCCTTTCGTAGCGATACTCTTTACCCGCATCGTCGATTACGATCCTGCGCTCACGATCAAGGGCTATCGCCACGACGCCTAATTTTAATTTGATCTGATTCTCATCGTAATACGTTGAGTCCTGCAGGAAGATTTCCTCAATTTGCTTGTCGCCGGTCCATAATTTCTTGGAAAGCGGGGGCCGGTTATAAGGTAAATCCCTTTCACTACTGAGCAGACAGATTGTTCCGGTTGAATCTTCTTCCCGGATCCCGGCAATAGCGGAAGCTCCCGCCAGGCCTCCGCCAACAATAAGATACTTGTATGCGAGCTGACCCATACTCATCCTCCCGATGGTTAAACGCCATTTGAGAATCCGTCAATCAAGCGAATGTCAAGAGCGTTGCTTTTGATAGATAGCGTGTTGGGAAAATTGTAAATTGGTGCGATAGAGGCAAATAAAAAGGATGGATCTTTCTGATGGGCAGGAAATTACTTTTCGGTCTTTTTTAGCTGTCATCTCATCTTCCCGGAACCGGTTAAATTCCCGCTACTGGACCTGATTGCGGAAAAAAAGAGGGGGGCTACCAGGAGACCGGGATGTAGGGCTGGCCACCCCAGTAGATCCGAGTTATTCCTCTGACCGCCCAGAGGCCGTTCGCCGGGCGGTAAACCGCTGCTCTGATCTGGCCGTCACCGGCGTAATCCCCTGCCTGGGGGAAGTCTCCGGTCCGGCCGAAGTAGAACCGGGTCAGGCTTTCTACCGCCCAGATTCCAGTTGTCTCCCGGAAGATCGCAATTTGCTGATCTCCGGTCTCTGCGTAGTTGGCCGGGATCGGGTAGTCGCTCCCAATACCAAAATAGATCCGGGTCAGCCCTTGGATCGCCCACAACCCGGAAGCTGGCCGGAAGATTCCGATGCGGGCCGTACCCTCTCCGTCCAGGTCCACCGGAAGCGGAAGGTCGCCGAGGGTGCCGAAATAAACTCGGGTCACCCCCCGCACCGCCCACATTCCCTGGGTTTCTCGGAAGATCCCCGGGTTGGTCAGCCCGTCCCCGGCATAGTCGGCGGGGACCGGGATATCTCCCGGTTGGCCGAAGTAGAATCGGGTCAGTCCCCGCGCCGCCCACATCCCTGTCGCCGGCCGGAAGATCCCCGGGTCAGTCAGTCCGTCCCCGTCATAGTCACCGGATGCCGGGATGTCTCCGCTCTGTCCAAACGAGAAAACCTTTGGATGAAGGGATCGGCCGAGTTCGATGTACCATTGTCCGTCCGCCGGCCGCCAGGCCGCGATGTCGTCCTGACCGTCCCCGTTGTAGTCCTTCCCGTCCACCACCAGGCGGAACGGGGTGGGAACCGGCGAGGCCGAGGGCGCGACTGTGGTCGTTGGCTCCGCCAAAGGCGTCGGGGTGATGGGCGCTGGGGGGGGCGGACTAGGGGTAGTGGTGGCCGAGGGGAGCGGGGTCAGGCTGGGGGTCGGGGTGGCTGAAGACTTTGGTGTCGGGCTTGTGGTCGCGGTGACGGAAGGAGTGGGGGTGACCGATGGGGTCGGGGTGGGCTGAGAGGCGGCTTCGTAGGCCCCCATACTGGGAGGGTCATCAAATAGATTGCCGTTGAGGTCGGTCTGAGGGGCCCAGAGGTCGTTGCCCGCTCCCCGGGCCGGAGAGGTGTACTTGATCTGGTAATTTTCCTCGTCCCGGTTCACATAAAGGGGATCGGCCGCAGTCGAATTCGCGCCGGCTGCGGCCTGGCCCCCATAGTCGTTCTCGTTGTCGGTGACGCAATTGTAATCCGTCTCCAGAAACTGCCCGGAATTGTCGAAGATACCGTAATGGACGACACCCGGGACCTGGCAGTTGTCGGTGACAATGCTGTTGTAGATCCAGGTATCGTGCCCGGTGTGCTCGTTGTAGTTCCCGCAGTAAAAACCGTGGTGGCCGTTGTCGGCGATGGTGGTGTTGACCATCGTCAGGCTGCTCCATTCGCCCTTGACCCCGACGTAGGAGTTATTGGCGTAGAGGCAGGACTCGATCAGGATCGGGCTGGCGACCGGGTTGTGCTGCGGGGCGCTCAGGATCAGGTAGGCCCCGATCCAGTTGTCGTAAGACCGGCATCTTCTCAGGATCAGAGGATTGTCAGGGTGGTTCATCAGATAAGCGACGAAGCCGTTGACGATATTTCCGTGAGCCACGCAATCCTCGAAAAGTGTGTCCTCATTTCTGTAGGCGGCGCTGAAGCCCGATTCCCCGTTGTTGGAGGCCAGGCAGTTGATGAAGCTGTTGCCGTTGGCGGCGTTATATATGGTGGCAAAGGCCGTCTGGTCGTAGTGCCAGGCGGCGAGATCTCGGTAGGTCCAGTAATCCCGGCTGGAGAGGATGGCGTTGCTGTGGGCGTAAAAATTTCCGTCGAGCAGCGGACGGTCCAGGCTGTCCGCCCAGTATTCTCCCCTGATGTCTCCGGCCAGAGTGATCCGGGAGTTCGCGGTTCCGCTGTGGGCCATCTGGTCCACCTGTTCCCGGTAGCTGGTGAATCTGATCCAGGCGGTTTGTCCCGCCTCCAGCTGGGCGGCGGCGTGTCCGATCGTTTTCCAGGGACCGTCGCTCTGGCCCTGCCAGTCGGGATAGGCACCGCTGAAGGAATCATCGGCCTTCGCCCCGCTGCCGTCGACGAAGAACCCTCCGTTGATGGTGGGCCGGGGGGTGGGGGTCAGGTAGCCGACCGGTGTGGCGGTCGGGACGGGGGTCGGGGTGGCCGAAGCCGGCGGAGTGGCCGTGGGGATGGGTGTCGGGGGAGGGGATAGGGAAGGAGTTGGAATGGGCGTATGGTAACCGATCGGGGTCGGGGTCGGTGAGGACCATTCTCCGCCCAGCCAGGGATCGTAAAGCACATCGATGCTGACTCGGTCGCCCAATCCGCTGTGCCCCGGGTTATCCGGATCATAAGGGCCTTGGGGGTGGCTCCACCAGTTATTAGTGGCGTCGGCGGTGGCACCCGAGGTGCTGATCACCCCGTAGTAGTAGTTGTCCGTGATGTTCCCCTGATTGAGGTAGAGCGTGTCCGCTTTGTCCAGGCGGACCCCGTAGTCGTTGCCGGTAAAACTGTTGCCGGTTCCGATGACCGAGGTCAAATCGCCGTCCAGCGAGTATCCCGCCAGCAATCCGAACCGGTTGTCGTGAATCCGGTTGTTTCGCAAGACTACACCCGACTGTCCATAAGTGGACCAGTACGCGCCGTGGACAAAGATACCGGCGGAGGTCCAGGGGGTCACACCCGCGCAGTCGAAGATCTCGTTGTCCTCGATGGTGGCGTGGCCCCCGGCGGCTACCTCGATGCCGTAGTCGATCCTTTCAGGCAGGTTTTTTCCCTGGATGGTGTTCCCGGTGATCAGGCAGTCGTAGGTGGTGTCGGAGACGCAGTAGATCCCGATCCGCTCGAAATTCCGGATGGTATTGCCCCGGATGACCACATCATCGTGAACCCGGATGCCCAGACCGAGAGAGTTCTGGTAGAACACGTTCTCGATCAGGTTGTTCTCAATCACCCCATCGGCACCGTTTAAGTACCAGATTCCGTAATGACACTTCTGGCCGTTGCCGCCGGCGTCCAGGCGCAGGTTGGCGATGTTTACGGTGTGCGTTCCCGTGGCATAGAACCACGCGGCGGTACTATCGATGTCCTGGTTGAGCACACAGGTTGGTCGGTTGGCGGGGTCAGAACCCGTGATCGTCATACTGGTTTTGAAAAACAGGGGACCGAAGTAGTACGGATCGGAATCAGGCGCGACCATTACCGTGCCGGCGGTCCAGCAGGCGGCCAGCGCGCTCTCCACCTTCCAGGCGGCGTCGTCCCAGGTAGTGTAGGGATAGACGTTATTGCCGGTATGGGAGACAAAGTGGACCGCGGGTGGGGGGGTGGGGGACGGCTGGGCCAGTGCCCGTCCGCAGATCCCGGCGAGCAGGCCGGTGATTATAAAGGTTACCAGGGGTTTATTCATCAGATCTTTCTTCCCAAGATGACAAGAAATCGCTTTCAGTGCTTTTTCTTTTCAACGATGAATAGCCTGCTATAGGATATAAATTATGGCTGAAAAGCCCGGTGAGCGCAAGCTGAAAATATGCTAAAAAATATGATAGGAAAATACGATCAGAGAAGTGGGGCCTGTTCAGGGCGCTGCAACCTTCCCCGCCGGCGCCGCCACTGCGGCGGGCAGTCCAGACAAGATTCGATGATGGTCCCTTTTAACTCCTTGACGGGAAACACCCGAACGGGTTGGTCGAGGAGGGCGCTTTTTGTGGAAGATGCCGGATTGCTTGATCGGGTTGAGGTGGGTCTGCTCGGTTCGGATGAAGTAATGCCGCAGTCGCATTGCCTCGCGGATCTCATCCAAAAGATTTTCTTGCGAGGGAGGAGGATCTTCCGATAAGGTTTTCATAACCTTCCGGTCAGGAGTTTTGGACAGATTAAGCGTGACGCCGATATGGTAGAATTCTATCTCCGTCAAAGTTAAAGCGGAAAATATTCACTCCGACAGATAAAGTCCTGCTCAGTCAATAGTTAGTGCCTGAACAGAAATCTCCGATTACACAGAATTGATCATCGTGGGGAACGGATTGACGAAGCAATCTCATCACAAAACCAACAGATTGCTTCGTTGCCCCTTTTCGCAATGACCTGTTTTTTAGGGTTTCCGTTCAGGCACTAATTTATGTCCCGGGTGGATTAGATTCACCTGCCGGACCGGCCGGCCGGGTATAGGGAATTACTATTTGCTCAAGCGGATCTGGGCTTAGCTCACCGTTAGCTTGCTAAAGATGACATAGTGGTATATATTTTGAACAAACGACAATTATGAAAATATAAGTCATCTTAGAGCCAAGTAATGAAGGCGGTTATACCGCTGATATCCCATCACTGCCAGGTCGCGTAAGCGAGGGAAATACACGCGAAGATACCCGGTTAAATATTCGAGAAGTTATTGACCTTTACCTGGAGCCCGTAGATGACGATCCCAGTTTTGTACCCAGCGCAGAACTGCTCGAGCTGGTAGTATGACAAAATATCCCAGCGTAAATTACGACAAGGTCTTGCGGGCTCTCAAGCGAAATGGATGGGTTGTTGTCCGTGAGAAAGGCAGCACATCCGCCTTCACAAACGAATTGCCACTAAAGCACTAAAGCTCACGGTTCCCGCCCATAATCCGATTAAGAGAGTTACTCTTTCACATATCCTGAAGTATGCCGGCCTTTCCGTTGAGGAATTTAATGCATTGCCATAACCTAAGTTGAGCGATTCTATGCGGCGAACTGCACCAATCTTTTGCGTCCGAACGGATATTGAAAATCCTCGCCATATCTCCTGGATATGGCTGCGGTTTTCGCAACCCGTCGGCCAGCAAAATCTTAGCACGTTTCATCCGCAATAATCGCTCAACTTAGGCATAAGTAAGCTGACTGCTCAAGCAGACCGGAAAAGCTGGTTCAGCTATCGAACGTTTTTATCTTCGCCGGCGTTTCCGGGCAGTTTCGACTGGGGAGTTTTGGTCACTATCATCCTGGCGATAATCCTTGGCATTTTTACAACATCCCTTCACTCGCTCCAGGGAGCTCTGCTCTAACGACAGGTCAGTTTGGTCTCCGGCGGCATTAGCCAGTTGTTAGAGCAGAACTTCTTGCCGGATCCCTTAGTCCGCTGCGCGAGGAAATACTCAGGTTAACTCGCCGTCAGGCGTTATTGGGAAAACCCATTGAGGGAGGAATATCGAAATGAAATTTGAAATCCCGCACCCGCTGAAAATTGAACATCAGGAACTTCACGAGATGTTGCGTAAAGCCACGAAGGAGCCGGGCGAACTCGGCGATTCGGCAAAGGCCGTAGCCGAGCTGATGCACCCGCACTTCGTCAAGGAGGAGGAATACGCATTGCCTCCCCTGGGACTACTTCAAGATCTGGCTAAAGGCAAGGTTGTTTCCGAGATGAAAGAAGTGCTGGCGTTGACCGACAAGCTTAAGGCGGACCTTGACCGGATGCTCGCGGAACACAAGTTGATCGTTGCCGCCCTGGGGAAATTGTCCGCGGCGGCCAAGAAGGCCGACAAGATGGAATATGTCGAGTTCGCCGAAGCTCTCACACTTCACGCGCAGACCGAGGAGGAGGTGTCATATCCTACCGCAATACTGATCGGAGAGTATGTGAGAGAAAAGCTGGGCATCCAGGGTAGCTTCAAAATCTGGGTTCAGAGCGTCACTGTATCTTCAGACCTCAACACTTGAACGATATCAAAATGTTACCTAAGTTGAGCGATTATTGCGGATGAAATGTGCTAAGATTTTGCTGGCCGA
>CAYXKT010000110.1:0-9481 GCA_964465735.1 uncultured bacterium | reverse complement strand
CGCATAAATCGGGCCATATCCTTATTCCAGCAAAGCGGGGGCAGGAGGTCAACAACGGTATCGTCGATTTCGATCTTTTCCCCCGGCCGGATCCGGCCCTCGTCGATCTCGACCTGGATCCCCGAAAGCAGACGATCAAGAGGCGCCAGCTGCCGGTTGACCACCCCCAGATGGGCGTGGAGGAAAACCAGGTTGATCCCGGCGACCAAAGCACAGAAGAGATAGACGTACCGCCGGACCCGGGGCCGGGCGCGGATCAGGCGGTCGAGGAGGAGGACGGCGAGCAGGGCGGTCAGTCCGTTGGGTATGTACTGGTAGCGGAACTGGCGCAGGACGTAGATCGGGAAGTTGGTGGACATCCGACCGTGATAAAGAACAAAAGCC
Source organism: uncultured bacterium (assembly GCA_964465735.1). Lineage (GTDB taxonomy): Bacteria > Auribacterota > Erginobacteria > Erginobacterales > Erginobacteraceae > Erginobacter. Next base: position 9,097 of record CAYXKT010000110.1, on the reverse strand, counting down.
GAGGTAACCAGCAGGTAGAGAGAGAAGAGCAGCGGTCCCGGACGGCGGAGGCGGCCTCGTCTCCGAAGCAGGAAGATCCCGGCCAGAAAGAGGAGGATGATCAGCCAACCCGAGATGGCCAGGAAGCGGTTGATCCCCGGAACGGCAGCCCGCCAGAGGCTGTCGAGGTCGAGGCTCTTGGAGATAACCAGCGGCGCCTCGACCAGGATGTTGAGGTTGGCAACGTCCCGGCCGGCCAACAGCCCGCGGAGATCGGGGCTGGTTTCCAGGTAGATCCCGCCCAGCCCGATGTTCTGCTGGATCAGGACCGGCGAGACGAGAAAGGGCAGGATGTTGGCGACCACCCCGTTGCCGACCAGGCCGGAGGCGGTCACTCCCGCGCTGAAGGCGGCCGCGGAGGGAGAGAAGAACCCGGCTGGCTCGGCGGCGGGGTCGGCCAGGGGACTCCGGCTCCGCGCGTAGCCGAGAATCCCCGCCCAGAGCAGGTAGAGAGCACCGATCCAGAAGAGACTGGCCCGGAAACGGGACCGAAACCACTCCCCTCCCCGGCCCCGCCGGCCGGCCAGGAGCAGGATGAAGACGGCCGCCGGCCAGGGGATGAAGACCTCGTAGCAGAGCAGGCCGGGGAGAAAGAGCAGGCAGGCCAGCGTCAGAAGCCAGGCGCGGCCGGACTCCAGGTACCCCCGGTAAAGGAGAAATCCGCCCAGGAAGAGGCAGAAGCCTCCGATCACCGCCAGGTGAAAGGTCCAGATCACGATATCGAAATGGGTAAAGAGGACGGAGAAGGCGGCGAGCCCGGCGAAAGCTATCCCCCGGCCCGCGCCCAGCGCCCGGGCCAGTCGGTAGAGAAGGAGAACGCTGAGGAAGTAAAACCCGAAAGCGACCAGGTGATAGAGATAATAATCCGGCCCGAAGAGGAGATAGAGCCAGTAGAGAACGATATGGAAGAGGGGCCGGTAGGTCCCGTGACCCCAGACGTCGTAATTGGCAACGTTGAGCGCCCGTTCGAAGGCCGGCAACTCCTCGTAGAGATGGAAATGATAGAAGAGCGCCCACCAATCGCTCCGGGGCGGGTTGGAAAAAGAGGAATGAAAAACGGCCAAGAGCAGACCGCCCAGCAAGAGGAAGCAGACAACTATCCCCGCCGACGATTTGAGGAATTTAACGGACATAACCCAATGACCTCAAATTATTTACTCGTTCCCGCAATTCCTTTCCCCCGGCCGGCCCCGCCGTCCGGTCTCCCGGGGGAGCAAATTTCAAATGCCGAGCCAGAAATGCTGCGGCATCCGAAGAAACCGGCCGGTAATCAAGCTCGATCGAAAAGCTCTCCTCCTTAACCTCGACCGGGCCATAGTTCAGATAATAGGAGGGCTCTTCAGCTTCGTCGACGGGAAGCCGGCTGACCGATGCGGGAGAACGGAAGGACTCCGAATCACTGAACCGGGCCCGGAACTCTCCCCCGCCGGGGGAGAAGGGGATCCCCGGTAGAGGCGAGACCAGGACCGAGACCAGGTAAACCCCGTCGATCAAGGGACAGGACAACTTCAGAGAAGGCGGGTCCTCCCAACCCGGTCGGCAGACCAGGTAACCCTGGCGGTCGGAGGCATTCAGAGACCAGGCTGATTCCGGCGGCGGCCCGGACAGGAACCGGACGGGAAGCTTTTCCGAGACAAACGGCTGATACGCGGTTTGCGGGGTAATCGTGAAGGCGTTCATCGGGAAATAAAAGGGCTCCGGCGGAGGGTTTACCCGAACCGCCTCTTCGCCGCGCTCCCGGTACGGCTGCATAAACCGGTCATACTCCGCCCCCAACCGCGCTTTTATAGTATCCGGCTGGGAACCGGAGATGTTCTTCCTCTCCCCGGGGTCGGAACGCAGATCGAAGAAGAGATCCCGGTCGATCAGGTACTTATAATCTTTGGTCCGGACCGCGTTCTTGACGTAAACCGACTCTTTCCCGGAGTCCGGACTGGTAAATAGTTTCTTCAGGCTGATCCCGTCGAGGCTCTTCCCGGAAGGCAATTCCAAACCGGCCAGGTCGAGGATGGTGGGGAAGATATCGACCGACTCGGTCAGGCCGCTGATCCGGACCCCGGCCGGGATCCGGCCCGGCGCGGCCATTATCAGGGGAACGTGGATAACCGCCTCCCAGGGAGGGAAATCCCCGTGGGTCAACCGGCCGTGCTCACCCAGCAGTTCCCCGTGATCGGAGGTAACGATAAAGATAGTATCCGCGGCCAACCCCAGATCCTCCAGACCGGCGTAGAGGTGTCCGATCCAGCGGTCGCTATGCGCCAGGTTGCTGTCGTACATCACCCGGAAATAGTATAGCTCCTCCTCCGACCAATTGGCGGCTTCACCGCCCCCCGGGCCACTGAACTTTTCCCGGGCCGCGGCCAGCGCCGTCTCCTCCCCGGGATTGATAAACCGGGAATCTTCCGCCTGGGGCGGGAAAGGCTGGTGAGGAGACATCACGTGATAATAGATGAAGAAGGGCCGGGTCCGCTCTTCCCTGATCCAGTCCAGAAGAGTGTTGATCATCTTCTCATCAAAGGGTTTCTTCACCGATGTCGGGAAAAAATATGTTTCCTCGAAAGCCCGGACCAGAACTGTCTGATCGACAAACCAGGGGTGATTATGAAAGATGGCCGTCCGGTAACCGGCCTCGGCCAGCGACACCGGGAGCAAAATCTGTTCCCGGTCGAAATCCCGGAAGACAGTCTCCGGGGTCTCCTTCCGGATCCCCCACCCCCAGGTATCCATCTGGAAGATCGGGCGGGAAAAATAGCGGGAACTCATTATCAACGGCAATACGGCGAAGGTTTCAGTCGCCGGGACAAAGTTATTCAGGAAGACAGCGCCCTTTTGCCCGATCCGGTCGATCTCCGGGGTGGTCGTCCGGGGATATCCGTAGCCGGAAAAATGATCCGCCCTGGCGGCGTCGAGCAGAACCAAGATTATGTTGGGCCGGGAGGAAGGCGACTCAACCTCTCCCTTCCGGGCACAGGAGAGTACCGACAGGAACAATACCAGAATCCCTAACCAGGCGAAAATCCGGATATGGCTCATATTCGACATCTCTGATAATTGGTGATCAGTAAGCGGTTGCCGGATCTATTTGACATAGCCCAGCGACCTCAACTGTTTCAGCAGTTCTCCCCCCGGTGGCGGCGGCGTGAATTTAGGGGACGCGGCAGCGGCGTATTGATTCTTTTCTTGCTCCACCTTGCCCGCGAGCAGCCGCATCTTCTTGACTGTCTCCGGTTCCCGCCCGGCCAGGTTAACCTGTTCCGTTGGATCCTTAACCGGATCGAAGAGCCATTCCAGAGTATCGTCGTTGGACATATTGGAATATGCGTAGCCATCCCGGTAGAAACGCAATTGGTATTCCGCTCCTACGTGGTGACTGACGATCAGCGGATCATAGGTCCCGCCTCCGCGGAGCAGAGAGAGAAGAGATATCCCCTGTTTCTCCGGGGGAGTCGTTACACCGACCACTTCACAGATCGAGGGGAAAATATCCACCAGCCGCACCCGTTGATCTATCCGCCGTCCGGCATAATCGCCGCCGGGGAACTTGACTAAAAGGGGGACGTGGAGATGTTCGATAAATAAAGAACCGTGCCCCTGGGACCCGTGCTCATAAAACTCTTCGCCGTGGTCGGAGGTCAACATCAGCAGGGAATTATCGTAGCGCCCCTTCTCCTTCAAAAGATCGACTGCTTCTTTAAAGATCCGGTCGGCAACCAGTATTCCGCCATCGTAAAGGGCAATCAGATGCTCCCGGTGACGGGGATTGGAGATATCCACCAGTTTCCAGAATTCCACGTTCTTTTCCCGCTGTAAATCAGTGAGATCCTCCGGCCGGGTCGGCAAACCCGGAACCGGATTCTCCAGAAAGGCGCACCGGAGTCCCCGGGGACCGTGGATGTACGGAACGTGGCAGTAATAATGATGAAGGAAAAGGAAAAGCGGCTTGCCGGCCGTCCGGCTCCGGTCAAGCCATTCGCCGACTTCGGGAGGCAGTTTCCCCGCTTCAGACGTCTGGAGTTTGAAAACATATTGATACCAGTCAAAACCTCGGTCGAATCCCAGTTCGGCATTCACGTTTCCCCCTCCGTGCAAGCCAACGGTCATATAGCCGTTGTCGCGGAGGATTTCAGCCAGACTGGGGCTCTCCGGAGCGAGCTGTATTTTTTTCGCTCCGGTGAAATTAGTGACTCCGTGGACATCGGGCATAAACGCCGTGAAGATCGACATATGGGAAGGCGCGGTATGGGCGGATTGGCTGATGGCATTGCGGAAGATAACCGCCTCCCCGCGAAAACTGTCGATAAAGGGCGAAGTCGGTTTATCATACCCGTAACAACCTAGATGATCGGCGCGCAGGGTATCAACGGAGAAAAGTATAATATCGGGTTTCGGGGAGGGGCTGTCTTGCGGCGCCGGAACGATCCATAACGGATAAGACAGGATCAAGCCGAGGAAAAACAGCACGATTCTTCGAGTTCTTTTGGATGTCATAATATCGCTCTTTTCGGGAAGATCAATCTTCCCGGTCCGTAACAATCCGTTGTCTTCCAAACCAACGGCTTGTCAGAATCGTCATCACCTGCCGTTTTCCGATTATCCCGAAAGCTAGAAGCAAGACTATCCCGCCGGCGGCGGAAATAGCCAGCCCGATTCTCCAGATCAGCGGCTGGAAGTTAAATTCGACCCGGTGTTCCCCCTCATTTATCCAGACCCCCCGCTGGAGATAGTTGACCAGGAGCAGTTCGACCGGCTCCCCGTCCACCCGGGCTTGCCAGCCGGGATACCAGACCTCGGTCAGGACCAGCATCGCCGGTTCGGTGACGGTGAGGTCCACTTCCACCCGGTTGGGGTTGCTGAAGTCGAGGGTAGTGATGCGGTTCATCCCCTGCAGTTCTTCGAAATGGGAAAGATACTCTTCCTCGGAGCCCTGGTCGAAAGTCCGGTAAGCAGTTAGCGGTAAGCAGTGAGCTGTCGCCGGGAAACCGCGGATATCCTGCTCTGACTGCTCACTGCTTACCGCTAACTGCTCACCGTCCTCAACAAACACCCCTCTCCTCAAGTCCCCTCTAACCAATTCCTCCATCGCTTGATCTTCCGAACAGACAATAATCCGGTCCAACGTGAAAACCCGGGGCAGCGGACGGGGGTTGCGGTGGAGGTAGAAATCCGGGTTCGACTCCAGCTGTTTGACCTCACCCCCGGGGAAGAGCTCAGCGGGGCGGGAGTCGAGGAGATAGCCGACCGACATATTGCTCAAAAATTGCGGGTAGATCGGACGGGGAAATTCCCAGTAAAGCGGCCAGCCCACCGGGCGGCCGTAAGCTGTCTCAAAGGCCCCCTTGAACCGGCTGGCCAATGGCTTCATATCGTAACCCATCAAGGCGAAACTCCCTTCCAGGCGAGCAAAGTCATCGTGGAAAGGCTGATCCGTCGCCCAGCGCAGGGTAGGGTCATCCCGGAATCCGGACAGCGGTCCCAAAACCCGCCGGATCATCGGGTGAGATGAAGGTCCCAAACTCCGGAGATGCTCGGGCCGGGGTTCGTGGAACCGGAAGATGCAGAAATAAAACGCCGCGAAGGCAAAGATCGCCGCTTCCAGCAGGACCAGCCCGGCCACCCAACCGGACCGCCGTCGGCCCGACAGGATCCGCCAGGCGATGACCAAGAAAAAGCCGGCCGCGAAAAAGTACAGTACCGGTCCGGAGATGAACCACTGGAGATTGCCGCGACGAACGATCTCCTTTAGGCCGGCGGGCGAGAAGACCCCCCGGGCCAGTTCGCCGATCCCCTCGAAACCGAAAAGGGCCACCACCGCCGCCAGCGCGGCCAGGCCGAGATATCCCCAGATCACCCGCCTGGAAGCGCCGGCTGGGCCTTTCCGGGATGAGACTAACCGCTCCATCCCCAGTCCGGCCAGCCAGGCAGTGGCGATGACCTGAAGCATACGATACCGGATCGGGAAAGGGAAGAGCAGATAGACCGGCATCACCCGGGAATACAGGGAATAAAAGGGGGTATGCCTCCCGAGAACGCAGAGGATGGAAAATATCCAGACCAGGACCGCCGATACCGCCCAGAACCGGAGGCGGGGGAATCGGCGCCGCTTAAAGGCCGGAAAGGTCCCGGCCAGAACAAGGAAAGTCAGCAGGAGGCCCCCGCTCAGGTTGGCATCCCAGAAACGCACCCCGGGGGCCACCGCCTCCACCCAGTTGCGGTTATTGTAACCGGTCACGGTTCCGAAGAGATCGGGGATGAAGAGCGTCGAGAGGTAGATCGGCGGCATCGAACCGTCCCCCCCGGTCATTGAATCATAGGTCAGCGGAAGATGCTGCTCGGTATTGGCCGCCCCCTCCAATACGGGAAGCCAGTAAACGGCTGAAAGGGCCAGCCCGAGGAGAACCGCGGCCGCCAGTTGCAGGGGCCCCCGCCAGCAATGTCGCTTTGTCCCTCCCCGCCGGCGCCGCAACGAGAGGGCGACGGACAGAAACCCGCAGAGCATAAGCCCGGTGGCGGCGTAATGCGGGGCGCCGGCGAGAATCATCAAACCAACCAGGCACCCCCCAACGGTGACTCGGCCGAGGCCACCCCGGCGATCCATCGAAACAACCATCAGCGCCAGCCAGGGCAGCCACCCCAAAACCGCCACGATCTGAAAAGCGACATAGGAATAGGTGAGCGCCGGGCTGAAGAGATACACCCCGGCAGACACCACGGCGGGAAGCGGGTGGAGACGGATGCCCCGCCGGACGAGAAAGTACATCCCCGTCCCGGCCAGGCAATAGTGAAGGAAGAGGGGGGCCAGGCAGGTCAGGAGATAGGCCAGGTCAAGATCGGCGAGGGGGGCGGCCAGCAGGAACGGCCAGAGCGGAGGGTAATAGGTTTCGGCGTAATAGCGGGCATAGAAGGGTTTCGCCCCGCACCAGGTCCCGGGATCCCAGAGCGGCACCACCCCTTGCTGGAAATGCCGGGCCATAAAATAATGCCAGGGGAAGAAATCCATCGCCAGGTCATCGTGGAAGATGCCTCTGCAGCCGGCCAGGGCGGGGAAGAAGAGCGCCAGCACCGCCAGTAAGATCAGGGTAACGGCGATGGCGTCCGATTTCCTCGCCGACCTCCGCAAACTCAATCCGGGGTCGGATCCCGATTCTGGATTCCGGTTATCCATAGGACGATCTCAATTCGGGCGGTATCGGGTCCCTCGCCGGGTCCGCCAATCCAACCCCAGCAACCCGGCCAGGGCCAGCAGACCGATAGCGGTCATCCACCAACCCCTGGTCAGCGACCCCGGCCGGAAGGTCATCATAACCTGATACTCTCCGGGGGGACACCAAATACCGCGCTGCAGGTAGTTTACCCGATGGATCTCAACCGGTTTCCCGGCGGCGGCCGCCCGCCAATCCGGGTGATAAAGGTCGGTCACCACCAGCATTGAGGGGACCGTCACCCGGACCGAGAGGGCGATCCGGTTGGGATCGGATAGATCCGAGATTACGACCCGGTTTTTCGCCTGGAGGCCGGTGAAATGTTCCTCCAGTCCGGTCCCGATCAATTCCCCGCCGTCCGGGCCCTCCTCCAACCGGGGAAGATCTCCCCAGTCTCCCCGATCGCAGCAGCCGCTTTCCCGCAAATCGCGATTGAGCAGCACCTGCTTCTGGTCGTCTTCGCCGGAGAGGCGCCAGCGATCCTGGAAATAGAAACGGGGCAGCGCGGAAGGCGCCTCATAGCTGCGCTCATTCTCCACCATCTTCCTTCTCTCCAGATGAGGGACCGCCAGAGGTTCCCGGGAAAGCAGATAACGGGCGCTCATATTGGTCCAGAACCGGGAGCCCCAGTTTTTGACTTTGATCTCATAGGGGAAGCCTTCAGTCAATTCTTCAATGATCTCCTGGAACCGGTGATCGAGGGGCTTGATGTCAAACCCCAGCATAGAGAGGGAACCGTCCAGCCAGGCCAGGTTATCGAAGTAGGAACGGTAATATAATCGCCGAAAAAGTCCCTTCTCCCCCTCCCCTTCGGGTTCCCAGTCGAGTACCTTTTGATAGACCGGGTCGTCGCCCGGTCCGAAATACCGGTCGGCGTAAAAATCATCGTACCGGTGATTGAGTGTCCGGTTACGATAAAACGCCGGGTAGGCAAACAGGATAATATCCAGGGACACCGCCGCGATTAGGAGTTTCTGGAATCTCCCGGCGGTCTTAAAGGCGGAGATGGCAATCAGCGCCGCGGCCCCCACCCCCAGGTAGAAGACCGGGCCGGCCAGAAACCACCCCCAGTCATTGAGCACCGAGAGTTGTCTCCACCCGGGAGAAAAGAGCTCTCCTTCGCTCCGGTAAGGATAGTAAAGCGCCACTCCGGCCAGGACTCCGACCAGGACCAGATAGACCAGCGCCTGACGGAATACTCGGGTCGGGGGATAACGGCCGAGAAGGTCGATGGAGACTCCCAGCAGCCCGGCCATCGCAAAGCACTCGATTGACCGGAGACGGACCGGATAGGGGATCTGCAGGGCCGGGATCAGCGGCCGGAGAAAACCGTAAACCGGGGTATATCTTCCCAGGACCACGAAAATCCCGAAGAGGAAGATACCGAAGAACAGCCACCACAGCGCTCCCGGGGAAAACAACCGCTTGGGGCCGCGGTTTCTCCTCAAGGCCGAAAAAAATCCCGCGAGCATAATGAAGCCGGCCGCCAGACCGCCCAGGAGGTTGACGTCATTCAAGCTCAGTCGGATCTGGTGGGCGGCTCCCCAGCTGTGGTGGCTGGTTATTCCCCCGAAAAAATCGGGGATAAATAAATTGATCAGGTACAGGGGATGCATACTCTGGGAAAGACCCGAGAGTTGATCGATAATCCCGGAAGCCCCTTCCCGCAGCATCAGGATACCGGTCAGCATATTCGACCAGTAAAATCCCGCCAGGAGAAACCCGATCCCGAAGAGAGCGATCCCTCCCCCGGCCACTCTCAGCCCCCTCTTCCAGTCCCGCCGGATCAGGCAGATCAGCAGCAGCCCGGCCCCGAAAAGCGAAGTGATGAAGATCGCGTGAACCACAACCGGGATGTC
>CAYXKT010000109.1:0-9624 GCA_964465735.1 uncultured bacterium | reverse complement strand
GGCCGACGGGTTGCGAAAACCGCAGCCATATCCGGGAGATATGGCGAGGATTTTCAATATCCGTTCGGACGCAAAAGATTGGCGCAGTTCGCCGCATAGAATCGCTCAATTTAGGTTAAGGTTAGTTCCTACGGGGATTATCCGGCAGGCCAGGGCCTCCCGGGTGCCTTCAAGGAGGCTGTCCAGGGTCGCGGCCTGCTCAATCCGAAAGGGGCCGACCGCGGTCCGCCGGAGGTTGGCCAGGCAGCCGCCGGGGCCGAGGACCCTACCCAGATCGTGGGCCAGGGTCCGGATGTAGGTCCCCCGAGAACATCGGACCAGGAGCCGTAACCGGTCCCCGGAGATCTCAACTAATTCCAGATAGCTGATCGTCACCGGCCGCGGCGGCCGGAAAACCGTCTCCCCGCGGCGGGAGATCTTATAGAGCCTCTCCCCGCGATGTTTCAATGCCGAGACCATCGGCGGCACCTGTTCGATATCGCCCCGGAAACCTTCCAGGGCCGCCTCAACCACGGCGGTATCCGGCAGATAACCCTCAACCGTCTTCAATCGCCGGCCGGTCAGATCCTGGGTATCGGTCTCGATCCCCAACTGGACTACCGCTCGGTATTCCTTCTCTCCGCCCAGCAGATCTTCGGCCCGCTTGGTCCCCCGGTTGATCAAAAGAACCAACAATCCGGTGGCTGGAGGGTCAAGGCTCCCCCCGTGGCCCACTTTCTTGACCCGGAAATGCTTCTTGATCCGGTCCACCACCTGGAAGCTGGTGATCCCGGCCGGCTTGTCAACCAGGAGAAATCCGTCGGGGAGCGGCAAGGGGCTGTTCACGGACTAGTTGCCCCGGTCGGTTCATTTAGATTCCTCAGGTATCGCTCAACAGCGGACAGGACCAGCGACACCGCCTGATCAAGATTTTCCTCCAGTTCCGCCCCGGCAGCGGCCGGATGGCCCCCACCCCCGAATCCGGAGGCGATCCGGTTGACATCGATCAGTTCCGGCTCCTTGGAGCGGAAGGAGACCTTGACTCCGCCCCCGCCAAGCTCGGTGAAGAGGATAGCCACCCGGGTAGAGACGATATCCCGGGGGTAAGAGATCAGATTCTCGGTAACGTCGGAATCGTCCTCGTAACGGCTGAGCATCTGTCGGCTGACCCGGAGAAAGGCGATCTGGCCGTCGGCGGCGAATTCCAGGGTCGAGAGCGCCTCGGCAAGAAATTTCAGGGGGGCCATCGAGTAGAGGTTATAGACCTTCTTGTAGATCTCGTAAGGGACCAGCCCGGTCTCCACCAACTCGGCGGCCAGGCGCAAGACCCGAGTACCGGACCCGGGGGTTACCATATATTGAAATTTCCCCATATCGGTCAGGACCGCGACATAGATCGGCAGAGCGATTGAGCGGGTCAATTCCAACCCCAGCGGGGCAACCAGATGGTAGATCATCTCCCCCACCGAGGAACTCTCCGGTTCCACCCAGCGGATATCGCCGTAACCGCTGTTGGAGACGTGGTGATCGATATTAACCAACCGATCGGCGGCGGAGAGATGCTTTTCGATCTCTCCCACCCGACCCGGTCGGGGAGCGTCTAAGACCACGGCGGCCTCGGGTGAAAAAGGTAATCTTCCGAAAGGCAAGATCTCTTCCGCGCCGGGGAGGAAGGAAAGATTTTCCGGCACCGGGTCCTCGTTCTGGATCACCGTCTCTTTTCCCAGAGCTTTCAGGATCCCGGCCAGAGCCAACTGGGAGCCGATGGAGTCTCCATCCGGACGCTGATGAGAGGTGATCAGGAAACGGGAATGCTCTTGGAAGAGATCAATCAGAGGCGGGGGAACCTTCATCCGTATCATCTCCTTGCCGGGCTTGCTCCAGAAGCAGGTCAATCCGGGCATCAATCTCAATCGCGGGGTCGAGCTCGAAACTGATCACCGGGGTATAGCGGGAACTCATCCCCGCCGCCAGTTCCCGCTGAAAATAGCCCCGGGCAGACCGCAACCCCTCCAGGGTACTTTCTCTCGCCTCCCTTTCACCCAGAACGCTGACCAAAACCCGGGCACTCTTCAGATCGCCGGCCGCTTCCACCCGGCGGATACTGACGAACCCGATCCGGGGATCGTTGGCGCCCCCCTGGAGTACCTCCCCGAGGATCCGCTTGACCTGTTCCTCCACCTTTAACTGGCGGCGGCTCTTGCCTTTTTGTTGGCGGGAAAAGTTCATAAATAAAAACGGAGTGATGGAAGAGTTAAGTGATGCAGTGTTGGAGTGTTGGGCTGGGCTTCTGATCTTTCCCGCGCCGGCTCACCCCGGCCTGGCTTAAATCAAACCGGGAAGATCGTTAGTGCCGGAACCAAAGCCCAAATTACATAGACTCCGTCATTGGAAGAAACGAAGTGACGAAGCAATCTCAGCAAAAATCAAACAGATCGCTTCGTCGCCCCTCCTGACAACGACCTGGTTTTCGGGGTTTTTGTTCTGACACTGGTTAAGCGGGACGAGAAGGGATCAGCCCCCCCTTGATTCAGGATAAAGAATATCCCCTGACTCCTGACTCAAAGAATAATAAATTAACAGGATTCGGAATATATCTTGGCTCCGGGCCCCTACAGTTTCTGGGCAATCTTCTCGACTTCGTAGGCGACCAGGGTATCGCCGACCTCGAAGTCCTTGAAATTGCCCAGACTGATCCCGCATTCCTTACCGGCGGTAACCTCTTCCACCGTCTCCTTGAACCTTTTCAGCGAGGTAACCACGTCGGAGGCCACTTCTTCCACCCCCCGCATCACCCGGACCCGGCCCTTGCGTTTGATCCTACCCTTCTCCACCACTGACCCGGCAACCGTACCCAAGCCGGTGATCCTGAATATCTCCTTGACCCGGGCCTCACCAAGGATTACTTCCTTCACCTCCGGTTCCAACAGACCCTCCAGGGCCAGACGGATATCATCGATCACCTTGTAGATTACCCGATACTGACGGATATCCACTCCTTCGGTTTCGGCCAACCGGATAATTTTGGGTGACACCGAGACCTGGAAGCCGATAATCACCGCCCCGGAGGCAGCAGCCAACATCACATCGGATTCATTGACCGCGCCCACCCCGGAATGAATGATATCGAGTTTGATCTCGTCCTTCCCCCCCTCCAGGATCTCGTGAAGGGACTCCTCAATCGCCTCCACCGAACCCTGAACATCCCCCTTGAGCAGCAGCTTCAGTTCCCGGATCTGGTCGGCGGCAAACTGGGAGAAGATATCTTCCAGCTTGACTCTCCGAGAATCGTCCCAGGACTTCTCCTGCTTTTCCTCCCGGCGCTGTCCACTGATCTCCCGAGCCCGGGATTCGCTCTCCACTACCTCGAAGATCGCCCCGGCCCCGGGGACCCCGCTCAACCCCATAATTTCAACCGGGGTCGAGGGACCAGCCTCGGCGACTCCCCGGCCGATATCATCGAAGATCGCCTTGACTTTGCCCGAGAATACTCCACAGACCAGGCTATCCCCCCGACGCAGCGTCCCTTCTGTAACCAGGACGGTGGCTACCGGGCCGCGGTCGGAAGTAAGTTTGGCTTCAATAACCACTCCGGAGGCGGGTCCGTCGGGATCAGCTTTCAGCTCCATTATTTCGGCCTGGAGCAGGATCATTTCCAGAAGCTGTTCGATACCCTGGCCGGAGGTCGCCGAGACCTCGACCGCGATCGTCTCACCGCCCAGCACCTCGGAGGTCAGGCCCCGTTCCGCCAACTGGCGCCGGGCCCGATCGGGCCGAACAGTACTCTTATCAATCTTATTCAGAGCAACCACGATCGGGACACCAGCCTCGCGGGCGTGGTTGATCGCTTCCTCAGTCTGAGGCATCACCCCTTCATCAGCCGCCACCACCAGGACCACGATATCGGTCAACTGGGCACCGCGGACCCGCATCGTGGTGAAAGCGGCGTGGCCGGGGGTATCAAGAAAGGTAATGCTCCCTTTTCCTGTCTTTAACCGGTAAGCCCCGATATGCTGGGTAATCCCCCCGGCCTCGCCGGCGGTAACCCGAGATTTCCGGATCCGGTCAAGGATCGAAGTCTTCCCGTGATCGATATGCCCCATCATCGTAACCACCGGATCCCGAGGCCGGAGATTGGCCCCCACCGGCGGGGCCGGACGGGCCGGAGGTTTCTGGTGTTCGGGGGTTTCAGGGGCTTCAGCTTTCTCCGGGGAATAGACGACAATCTCCCGTCCGTATTCGTTCCCCAAGATCAGGGCCGTCTCCTCATCAAGGAACTGGTTCAGGGAGGCGAAAACTCCCATCTCCAGAAGTTTCTTGATCAGGACATTGGGTTTCAGATCGATATACTCGGCCAGCTGCCGGACAGTAACCGGAAACTTGACCACTACCTCCTGGTCCGCGGCCGGCTCGGAGGGAGTGGGCTCCGCCTTCGGAGTCTCTTCTTCCTTCTTTAGAGGCTCTTCTCCATTAGTTTCCGGAGTCCTGGAGACCGGCTTTGGCGCCGGCTTCGGGGGGGCTTTTTCTTTCGCCTTCTCTTTTTTGGGGGCCGGTCCGGCAATATCTTTCCGGACCTGTTCCACCTGATCCTCGCTTAAAGAGGAAGAATGAGAAGCAACCTCAATCCCCATCTCCTTCAACCGGGAGAGGAGTTCTTTACTGGTCAGTGATAATTCCTTGGCTAAGGCATATACTCGCATAGGCTATACTCTTTTCCTAACTTCACCGGCTGTCGGCACCGGAGTCCAGCGGGACCCGGATCAGAGCCGGACTTCGCTTTAACTTTTTTCCAATTTTTCCGAGGTTTCCCGGGCAATCCGGATCAGTTCCTCGGCGGTTTTCTCCCCGATCCCCTCCACCTCCATCAAGTCGGCAGGATCAGAGATGGCGATCACCGGCAGGCCGACAAATCCGGCCTCAACCAGGTTCCGGGCCATCTTCTCCCCCACCCCCGGGATATCGGTGAGGGCGGCAATCGCCGTCTTCACCCCCTTGAGCACTTCGCCTTCCCGATAGATATCGATCTTCCAACCGGTCAGGCGCGAGGAGAGGCGGACATTCTGTCCCTTCTTCCCGATCGCCAGTGAGAGCTGATCCTCATCCACGATCACCTCCGCCTCCCCCTTGATCGGATCAACCGTGACCTGTTTCAGCTTGGCCGGGCTGAGAGCATTGGTAATATAGGTGACCGGATCGTCATCGTAGCGGATAATATCGATCTTTTCCCCGTTGAGTTCCCGGACCACCGCCTTGACCCGGTTACCGCGCAATCCGACGCAGGCACCGACGCTGTCCACATTGTCCTGAAGGGAAAAGACCGCCACCTTGGTCCGATAGCCGGGTTCTCGGGCAATGCCCTTGATCTCCACCGCCCCTTCGTCGATCTCCGGCACTTCCAGTTCAAAAAGTCTCTTCACGAAGTTGGGATGGGTCCGGGAGAGGATAACTTCCGGTCCCTTGACCCCATCGCGGACCGCCAGGATATAGACCCTGACCCGGCTCCCCAGGCGATAGTCCTCGTGGTAACACTGTTCCCGGGGGGGCATCACCCCCTCGCTCCGGCCGAGATCGATAATAACGTTCTGTTTCTCGTGATGACGGACCACACCGCTGATGATCTCTCCCACTCGGGACTGGAACTCGCCAAAAACCACATCCTTTTCCGCTTCCCGGATCTTCTGGATCACGACCTGCTTGGCGGTCTGGGCGGCGATCCGGCCGAAATTTTTCGGGGTCACCTCCTTGACCACCTCATCTCCGATCTTGGACTCAGGCTCAATCTTGACCGCGTCTTGCAGGGTAATCTCCCCGTAGGGGTCACTGATCTGTTCGACCACAATCAGCCGAGAGTAGGCCTTGATTGCTCCGGTCTTGGGGTCAATTGTCACCTCAAGGTCCCGAGCCGGCCCCAGAGCCTTCTTGGAAGCCGAAAGAAGAGACGACTGAATAGCCTCAATCAGAACTTCCCGAGAGATCCCTTTCTCCCGTTCCATCATATCAAGGACAGCAATCAAATCAGCGTTCATAATTCCACCTTCTGGATATATCTATTAACCCGGCCAATCCGGGAAATCGTCCGTGTCCCGGCTTAATCCGGGCCAAATCAAAAGAGTGGGCTGGTTACCCACTCTTCGCACCGCCAAATTCATCATCCCCCACTGAATCTTATATATTAAAAGCTATTTAGGACCTCCCCGTCAAGGGCAAATCTAATTAATCTTCCTCGGCGGCCAGGGTCACAACCGCGGAACACGAAAATTCCGGGGTAAAAAGGTTATTCCCGGGAGGAGATCCCCCAGGGGGCAAGGACTTTTTCCAGGACCTCCGGACCCTGGAACCAGGCCAGGGCCAGCCCGTAATTGGAAGCCGGAACTCCCAGTGTCTCCAATTCCCTCACCCGGGCTAACATCTGCTGAGAACTGATCATACAGCCGCCGCAGTGAATGATCAGCTGATATTTCTTCAACTCTTCCGGATCCTTCAGTTCCCGCCCGAAATTATGGACCAGTTCAACCCCGGGGAGATGTTTCCCAAAGAGATTGGGCAGCTGGACCGTACCGATATCCTCCCCCAGTCGGGAGTGGTTACAGGCCTCAGCGATCAGGACCCGATCCTGAGCCTGAAGGGTCTGGAGCTTCCGGGTACCCCGGGCAAAGTGGTCGAGGCGGCCTCGGGTCTGATAATTTATCATCACAATCGAGAAAGTGGTCAGTTCAACTCCCCGGGGACACCAGTCAGCCAGCGGATCGAGGGCCTGAGAATCGATGATGATCAGTCGTGGCCGGCGGGGAAGGCCGTTGACCAGGTCGAGAAAGCGGGATTTTTCCGACTCCCGCCGGGCGGTATCGGAGGACCGGCCCCGGGAGAGATTGAGACGAAAAAAGACCGGATAAGCCCAGTTCCGGGTAATATACTCCCCGACCATCGCCTGGGGCCGGATCAGGCGCCCGGCCGGTGTTTCCGCATCCATCGGGGTGACCAGAAGATAATACTCGTCCGGCTGAAGAGATGGGAGAAGCGGGACCGGGAAATTCCGGGATCGGTAATTTTTGAGGATAAATTCGAGCAGGGGTGACCGGCAGCCGGGGTCAACAGCGGAGAGTTCGATCCGGGGAAAGAATTTCAACTCCGGGACAGCTTTCTCCACCGCGGGGATCCGGTCCCGGTCCGAAGATCGGAAGATATTATAGACGGTCAGCAGGGGGACCGGTCGCTGCCGCGCCCGGCTGACGATCTCGCGTTCCGGTCCGAATTCCCCGCAACGAGGATCGATTATCAGGAGGACCAGGTCGCATTGTTTGAGCAGGGCCAGAACCTTCTTCCGTTTCTTCTCGCCGAGGCCGGCCGTTTCATCAAGCCCGGCGGTATCGTAGAGTCTGACCGGCCCCAGACCGTGGATCTCCTGAACGGCGATCCGGGTATCGGCGGTAGTACCGGGGGTAGAATCAACAATCGAAGTCTCCTGCTGGGTGAGCAGGTTAATCAGACTGCTCTTGCCGGAGTTCATCTTCCCGAAGATCCCAATTTGATCGCGTTCAATAATGGTCATACCAGGCAGAGTACAGGATCCCGGAGACAGAATCCAGAAATTAACCCGCCGGTGTCGGGGTTACTCGTAGCGCAGGGCGGCTATCGGGGAGAGGCGGGCGGCCTGGCGGGCCGGCCAGAGACCGAAAACCAGGCCGACCAGGACCGAGAAAGCCGTGGCCAGGATCACCGAGAACGGGGTCACCCGGACTGTCCACCCGGCCAGGGTCGAGAGGAGCCAGGAGATACCCGCTCCGAGGAGCACGCCGGCCAGGCCGCCGCTTAAGGTCATCACCACCGCCTCAATCAAAAATTGGACCAGGATATCCTTCCGGCCGGCGCCCACCGCCTTCCTAATTCCGATCTCCCGGGTCCGCTCGGTGACTGAGACCAGCATAATGTTCATAATTCCGATCCCCCCGACCAGCAGGGAGATAGCGGCGATTGAGCCCAGAAGCAGGCTCATCGTCCGGGTAGTCTCCTGGATCATCTCCTGGATCTCGGCCATATTGCGGATCTGAAAAGAATCCTCCCGTTCCGGGGTCAGACGATGTCGCTGGATAATTAACCGCCGCAGTTCCTCTTCGGCCGCTTCCATCAGCGCCGCGCCCATCACCTCGACATCGATCGAATCGACATAGTCCTTTCCCATAACCCGGTGCATCGCGGTGGTAATCGGGATCAGAGCCTCGTCATCGCGGTCCCTCCAGCCCTGACTTCCTTTCTCCGGAAGCACCCCGATCACCCGGAAGCTCTGACGGTTGATCTTGATCTCCGCTCCCACCGGGTCCCGGTCCCCGAACAGCTCCCGGACAATGGTCGCCCCGATCACAACCACCCGGTCCCGGCGGCGGAGTTCCTCCTCGGTGAAGAACCTCCCCTGCAGGGGGACTGACGCCCGCATCTGGGGGTAATCGACCCCTACCCCCTGGAGCCGGGTGTTCCAGTTGCGGTTCCCCCAGACCAGCTGTCCCCGGCCGGAAATCGAAGGAGAGACCCGGCGGATATCGGGCAGCTTCCCCATCGCCTCGGCGTCGGAAATGGTGAACCGGGTAACCGCCCCGGCTTCCATCCTCACCCCACGCATAGTCCGGGATCCCGGTCGGACCATCAGCAGGTTGGATCCGAGACGGGCCAGATCCTTTTCAATGGACTGTTTGGCCCCGGCCCCCAGGGCCAGCATCGCGATCACCGCCCCGACCCCGATCAGGATCCCGAGCATCGAGAGCAGGGAACGGAGCCGGTGAGAAAATACCGCCCGGAGAGACTCCCGGAAATGATCTTTTAAAACCGCCCGGCCGCCGGAAGAAGTCGGGCAGGTTTCGGCCCGGGGAGTTTCCACCAAAGATTTCACCGGTGGAGCGATCGGGTAAAAGTCCTCCCGGCGCCGGTCGGAGACAACTTCACCGTCCCGCATCCGGATCACCCGACTGGCCCGCTCGGCCAGCCGCTCCTCGTGAGTAACCATAACCACTGTCTTCCCCTGACGGTTGAGACTCTCCAGAAGCGAGATGATCTCCTCGCCGCTGACGCTGTCGAGGTTGCCGGTCGGCTCGTCGGCAAAGATAATCGCCGGGTCGTTAACCAGGGAACGGGCGATCGCCACCCGCTGCCGCTCGCCGCCGGAGAGTTCATTGGGCAGATGGCCGGCCCGGCCGGTTAGTCCGACCTCCCGGATCCGGGTCAGAGCGGCCTCGCGGCAGGAGCTCCGGCCGGCGTAGATCAGAGGCAGCGCGGCGTTCTCCAGGGCGGTATTGATCGGCAGGAGGTGGAATTGCTGGAAGACAAACCCCATCCGGCGATTCCGGAGGTAGGCCAGCCGGTTATCCGGCAGACCCCCGACATCCTCACCCTCCAGGCGGTAGGTTCCGCCGTCCGGCCGGTCGAGCAGTCCGAGGATATGGAGAAAGGTGGACTTCCCGGAACCGGAGGGGCCCATCACAACTACAAACTCTCCTTGAGATATTGTCAGGGTGCACCCGACCAGGGCCCGGACCGTAGTCGGCCCCAGCTGGTAGAAGCGGCGGACGTTGATCAGCTCGATTATCGGTTCACCGGACATAGCGTTGGGCACCTAACAGCAAGAAATATATTCCCGGCCATAGGGGCCAAGAAAAA
>CAYXKT010000108.1:0-9720 GCA_964465735.1 uncultured bacterium | reverse complement strand
GGATCAGCGCCAATTAATCAGCCCCCTGAAGGGGGCCAGATCAAAACCGAGTTTCTAATTGAGATTGTCCTTGAGTTTAATATATTGACATATTTCTTTAAGAGAGTGAGGAGTGGGTCTCATTTAAGGTGAAACGCCAGTCTCAGTGAAAATGAAACGTGACAGTTTGATTATAACCTAAATTGAGCGATTCTATGCGGCGAACTGCACCAATCTTTTGCGTCCGAACGGATATTGAAAATCCTCGCCATATCTCCTGGATATGGCTGCGGTTTTCGCAACCCGTCGGCCAGCAAAATCTCAGCACATAGCATCCGCAATAATCGCTCAACTTAGGTATAAGTTAGGGATCGCTAAGTGGGAAATAAAAAGTTATGGGGAAACTCATAATAGATACAAACAAAAGTTTGACGACGCGCAGGAACTTGTGAATGAATCAGGTTCTAAATGTAATGAGCAATTAGAAGAAGGGCGCAGCGAAGAATACCTGGAGATTGCTTCGTCACTTCGTTCCTCGCAATGACAAAGTCTATGTGATTTGAGGTTTCTGTTGAGATATTCGGTAGGCAGGTATTTGGACTTTCAGTCTGCAACCTGATTACCTCTATAGTTTTATAAAAAGTCAAAACCGGGCCGTGGCGTGGGCGGAAAGGAAGAATCCCGGGGTGAGGTCGATCCGGTTCTTTGTCCGGTCGTCTGCGTAGCTTTTGCCCTCAAAGAAGAAACGGTCGTAAGCGTAGCCCCCGGCTAATGACAGCTCTACCCCGGAACCGGTTTTTAATGCCAGACCCCCCTCCAGCCGCTGCTCGTACCAGAAGAGCCGGTGATCCTTGTCCGGCCGCCCGCATCGGTAGTAGCGGTCGTTGTCCCAGCGCCAGGAAGCGAAAAGCTTCCACCCGCTCCCCAATCCGTACTCCCCGCCGAGGAATATGGTGTGAATCGGGAAGTAAAACCCCCGGAATTTTACCCTGGCCGCCGGTGCCCAATTGACAAAGAGCAGGGGAAGACCGGCCAGAAGGCTGAAATCCCGGGAGGGGGCGTGGAGGTAACCGGCCCCCGGGATGGGAACGTGGGGGAGAAATTCCCGGTTGGAGGAGTAGTTGAGAAAAAAGACCCAGGCATCCCTCCCGCCGGCGGGGATTTGCAGGAAGCCGTTGAGATTGATCATCGTCTCCCTCCAGCTGAAAAACGGCCGATCGGAGGGGGAGTTAAGGGAGAGTTGTCCGCCCAGGATAGAGCCGTTGGCCAGGCGCCGCCGGTGGACGGCCCCGAAGCTTAAGTCCCAGAGTTCGGAGGGCAGCCGCTCCCCGGTATCGGGAAGTAGGGCCCCGGTCTTGAGCGAGCGGAGAGAGGTCCGGACCGTCGCCGCCCATTCCTGGCCGGGTCCGGTGGGAAGCGGGAGAATGATTGAGGTTTCTCCGCGGTACTCCTCGAACCCGGTCTCCTGAACTTGAACCTCCTGGCGGGGATAGTAATATCCCCGGGCGGTGAGAATAGCCTGCCGGTTGCCGGTGAAGGGTGCCAACCAGCTGAAGAACCCCTCCTGCCCGGCTGCCGGCTTGGGTCCGGCAGCGGCGAGGAAGAGAACCGGGATTGCCAAGAGATATCTTAGGAGTGCGGTTTTCACTATGATGATGGTTTGGCGGAGATTGGGAGGTGAATAATATGTTGCCGCCGGGAAAATTGTAAGAGAAAAGTATTCTTATCCCTGGTGCCGGGCCAGCTTTGAAGAAAGTTACTCCCTTTGGATTCGTGCCGCCAAGCCTCTCCGATAGGCGGACGGAACCGCCTTTTACCGGTTTTATCTCCCGGAGATAACCGTCACCCCGGCAACTGGAAAGCAGTCATTTCCGCGGCGGAATATCCGCCGGCCTTCCAGTCCGGGGATATTTTTGTTGACTGGTGATTGGGAGTGGATTATATATGTTATAAGATTAATTGTAAGTGTATAGTAAAACAAGCAATCCCAACCGAAAGGAGGTTGTCTTATGGCCAAGGATGCGGAAGGTTCTGTCTTAACCCGTCGTCTGCTCGAGTTGACCTGGAAGCCGGGGAAGATCATTCTCCAGACCGAGCTGCTGATCGTTGCTTACTTTGTTCTCTTTTGCGCGCACCTGATCGCCCCCTCTTCTGCCGGCCCAGCCTGGTTTGCCTCGGTGATCATTTTCCTGGGCAGGGTGATCGCTTATTTCATCGTCCTGCTGGGGATGACCGCGGTGGCGAAGATGACCCTGGCTGACTTGAAAGGGAAAGACCCGGTGACTGCTCGGGCCGCTTTCGCCGCCGCCGGGGGGAAACTCAAGGATGTTATCGCCTCGCCGATCAAGATCTTCGCTCTCTTTGCCGGTCTGGTCGTCTTCCACGTCGTCATTGACCTGATCGGGAAGATTCCCTTTATTGGAGAACTGGCTTGGATGTTCTCCCCGATCTTTACCTTCCCGCTGGGGATCGCGATGGTGGGCGCTATCCTGGTCCTGGTCTTCGGGGCGATGATCCTGCCCACGATTATCGTTTTGGGAAAAGAAGGCCCGGTCAGCGAGCTGATCGATTTTCTCCGGCGCCATACCATCAAGTTTGCCGGCCATTTTATGGTCGCCCTGGTGGTAGCAGTGATCACCCTGATTGTTCTGGTCTGGGCGATTGGACTGAGCAACGCCGTCTCCGGCCAGATAATGGGAGAGAAACTAATTTATATCCAGAACCGGGTCCCGCAGTGGCTCCAGCAGACTCCGGGCCAGACCCTGACCCACATCGTGACTGTTCTGCGTGGGGGATCGATGTCCCGGATGATTCAGAATCCGCAAGCGCTGCGCTGGACCATCTCCGTCTCCGGTTTCGTCTATGGGTTGATAATGTGGCTGATCCATATGTCCTTCTGGGGGTTTGTGGTGGTTAACTTCAGCGTGGCCGGAACCCTCTCCTATCTCGGCTTGACCGGGGACAGCGAGGGGGAGGAGAAGGCCGAGCCGGAGGAGAAGGCCGAGGAGCCGGAGGAGTCTGCTTCAAAAAAGGTTGAGGAGGCAAAAGCTCCGCCCGCGAAGAAGCCCGCCCCGAAAACCAAACCGGCCACGAAGAAAGAAGAAAAGCCGGCGGCGGCAGAGAAGAAGCCCAAGGAATAAAGCCGCTGCTTTCCCGAAAATCCGTCCCCGGTTACGGCCGGGGGCGGATTTTTTTCCTCAGAAGTCCGAGGTAGGTAGTCTCGCCCTGGACCACCGCCATCGCCGACTGGACCCGGCGTTCGCTACTGGTACAAAGACCGTAGGCCCGCCGCCCTGAGAGGTCGCTCAGCTGGGCGATGATCCGGGCGGCCAGGAGATTTCCCCCCAGTGCCCGGCGGATCCGGCCGCGGTAGGCAGACAATGGTGCTTTTCCCGCCAGGAAATCTGCCGCCGCTTCCCCGGCCAGTTGACCGCTGAGGAGGGCGGCAAAGATCCCTTCCCCGGTCAGGGCATCGACCAGGCCGGCGGCATCTCCGGCCAGTAAGCACCTCCCCCGCTGGAGGCCGAAGGGGGGGAGGCCGCAGGCCAGAGGACTGCCCCGGATCTCTCCCGTCTTCGCCGGAGGGAGCTTCTCCCGGGCCAGGTAGGTTTGAAAATCTTCCAGGAGTTTTCTCTTACCCGGTTGGCGGGTTCCGATCCCGACATTGAGGGAATCGGCCAGCGGGAAGATCCAGCCGTACCCGCCCGGAGTCGCCCCCAGATCGAAAGAGAGAAGCCCACTTCTCTCATCAATAATCCGCTGGGGAACCTTCAGTCGGGTCTCGATCGCGAAACCGTCAGCCCGCCATCGGCGACGGCCCAGGCGGCGCGCGACCAGCGAATGCGCCCCGTCGGTACCGATCAGGACCGGGGCGGTATAGGTCCCCCGGGAAGTGACCGCCCGCACGGTATCCTTCCGGATCTCCAGATCAAGCAGGGGGCAGGCCTCGTGGATCCTGGCTCCGGCCGCTCGGGCCCGGTCGAGGAGGAGCCGGTCGAACTCCTCCCGCTTCACCACCCAGCCCTGGATCTTTTCCCCCCGGACGGTCCGGGGAGCTTCTCCCCGCCAGGAGAGAGTCAGCCCCCGGATCGGTGGTCCAGCCAGCAAGGAGAGGTCGAGACCAAGAAATTCCTGGGCCCGGCGGGGGACCCCGCCGGCGCAGGCCTTCATCCGGCCCGACTTTTGTTTTTCCAGCAAAAGGACTCTCAGGCCGCCCCGGGCCGCGGTTTCGGCGGCGCTTGCTCCGGCCGGCCCGCCGCCGACCACAATCAAGTCAGGGTTTTTCTCAATCATTGGGGTAGCCTATCCGGTGATCGGGTATCAGTTGCCGGAGTCTGTCCGGAAGATCTCGTTTTCCTTCCGCGGTTCTTGAGGCTCCAGACCCAGAAGAGGAGGACCACCAGCCCGGTTAGAGGCAGGAAGCGCAGAGCGTCCTCAGGCCAGATAATACCCCAGGAATACGTCTGATTTGAGAAGGGAAAGAGCCAGAGGTATCCTCCGGTTAAGTGTTTTTGAGCGGCATCCATCAGGAAATGGACCAGGCAGCCGCTGAAGAGGAGCCAGAAGACCGGTCTTCTCTGATCGATCCGGAAGACCAGGCTGATCAGCCAGCAGACCAGAAAAGCGGCGGCTGGAGAGTGCATCCCCATCGTGGCCGGGAGGAGCGGGGGATAAATGATATGAAACGGCCGGGTTATCAGGTCCGGCAGCATCGCTCCCAGGTAGAAGAAGACCGCTCCACGAGCGATTTTCCAGCCCCGGTTTATCAGGTAGGCGCCGGCGATATGGGTGACCAGGTCGGGCATAGCAGAAAGTGCCTAAAGTTTAAAGTGTCTGAAGTTTGAAGTTATCGGGCCGGTTCGAATTCTCTGGCGCGTCCGCCGGCATCACCAGAAACCCCTCCCGCCAGCGGACGGTCCGCAGGAGGATAAATCCGACTATCAGGACCGGGATGATTGAGACCAGGATCTTCAGCCGGCGCAGGGGAGCTCCCCGGATCGCCTTGAGTTCCAGATAGCCCTCCCGACGGAAGACCGTTATCGCTTCCAGAGAGTCGCCCGGTTTCAGGTCGGAGATTTCCGTTCCTTCGGGGAAGATCCCGTCGAACTCTTCTGGAATCTGGATCTTTAGCGGACCGTCCGGCTGGGAGAGTAGAAGATAACTCTCCTGAACTTCGAGTATCCGGGGTTCGAGAAAGCAGGAGACTTCCGCGCCGTCATATCTTGCCGGGTCCCGCAGGCAGTCGGCCAGGGTGAGAAACTGGTTCTGGCGATTGGAGTACCAGGCCAAAAAGATCAAAAGGAGCGATATTCCCAGAATCTTGATTATCCGATAGCGGTTGGAGAACATATTTATGTCGCGGTCAAAGGCGTTCCTGCGATATTTTTTCGGTCGGGAAAAATTTCTCGATTGTTTATTCCCCCCTAATCTACTATAAAAAACCGAGTCGAGTCAACGGCCGGGCCGCCGGCGGCCCCACTACCCGGTCTCGCTCTTGTGTGCTATGCATATCCTCCTGCTGACATCCGAACTCCCTTCAGCTGCCACCCGCCCCGGCGGGGGGCAGCTCTCCTTGCGCTGGGTGAAAGAATTGGCCGGCCGCCATACCTTCTCTCTGCTTTCCCCGGTCCGGCCGGAGGAGATGGTTCGGCTCCCCGGCCTGAAGGAGATCTTTGCCGAGGTGCGTACGGTGGTCGTTGAAGGGGGAGTCGGCCCCTGGCTGGCCCGGGCCGGTTCGCTCTTCTCCCGTCCCCACTTGGCTGCCGGTGCCGCTTCCCGGCGGCTGAGGGCGGCGCTGGTTGAGATGGTATCCTCGGGAACCTATGACTGTGTCCAGCTGGATAATTTTGCGGTCGGTCAGTACGCCACGGCGCTCCCCGAGGAGATGCCCCGGGTTCTGTTCTTCCCGGACCTGGCCGACGAAGTCCTCCGCCAGCAGGTATGGCTGGCGCGGGGGTGGAAAAAGTATTATTATTTCCGTCAGTGGCAACTGAGCCGCTACTGGGAGAAGTGGTACGCGATCTGGTCAAGAAACGTCTTTGTAGTCTCGCTTCAGGACCAGCGGGCGGTCAAATCCTGGGATATCGGGGTCCGGACCTTGATTCTGCCGCCCCTGTTCGATCCCCGGCTCTTTGAACTCCCGGTGAAGAATCGCGGAGAGGGCAAAATTCTTTTTTTTGGCGACTTCTCCCGGCTGGGAGTGATCGACGCGATCCTCCGTTTGAAAGAGGAGATTATGCCTCGGGTCCGCCGGGCGTATCCGGCGGCGATCTGCCAGGTGACGGGGGATAACCCCCCGGAGAGGATCCGCCGGCTGGCTTCGGAGGACTTCCTGATCTCCGGGAAAGTCAACCGGATCGAATCCGATCTCGGTGCCGCCGCCCTGCTGGCGGCCCCGCACCGGGTGGCGGTGGGGATAGGTCTTGATCTGGTCGAGACGATGGCCGCCGGCTGTCCGGTGGTCACCACCCGGTCGGCCAATGCCGGGGTGGGGGCCCGGGAGGGACGGGAGGTCTTGCTCGCCGACCGCCCGGAAGATTTCGCGGCCGCGATTGTCCGGCTCCTGCAGTCTCCCCGGGAACGGGAGCGGTTGGGCCAGGCGGGGAGAGAGTGGGTGAGGGAGAAGTTTGACCGGTCACAGTCGCGGGAACAGGTGGGAGAAGTTTATCGGCGGTTAGCCGCCGCGGGGTAATTGGTTTATGCAGCAGTCCGATTTGAAAAATGCAATCCTGATCCTGCTCCCGGTCTTCAACGAGGCCGGCTCGGTCCGGAAACTGGTTGGGAAGATCCGGAAACTCTATCCGGGGATCCAGGTTCTGGTGGTGGATGACGGATCTTACGACAGATCAGCGGCCGAGGCCCGTGCGGCCGGCGCGCTTGTCTTCCGGCACGCTTTTAATCTCGGCGATGGGGCGGCGCGTCAGACCGGGTTTCTCTACGCCCTCCGGAACGGCTTCAAGTACCTGGTTCACCTCGATAGCGATTGCCAGCACGCTCCGGAAGAGATCGCCGATTTTATCGCCGAACTGCACCGGGAGGAAACCGATATGATCGTCGGTTCCCGCTTTCTCGGCGAATGCGCCGACCGGCTTTCCCCGGGGCGGAAAATCGGGATGAAACTCTTCAGCTTGATCTGCTCGCTGGTCATCCGGCAGAAAATTACCGACCCTACCTCCGGCTTCCGGGGGATCAACCGGCGAGCGATGACAGTCTTTACTCAAGGTTATTATCCCCAGCGCTTCCCCGACGCTGACGTCATCATCTCCGCCCACTTTCGGGGGCTGCGGATCCGGGAGATCCCGATTACTGTCTCCCCCACCAGCTCGACCAAACTTCATCGGGGGTGGACGATCTTCTATTATATCTACAAGATGCTCCTTTCCACCTTTGTCTCCAGTCTCCGCCTGAAGCAGGACCAGATTAAGTTTCCAGGTAACTGCTCAGGCAGATAGTGTCTGCAGGCGGAAGGCGGTTAGGAACAATTTGGGACGATCAGATGAAACTTCAGGTATCCGACCCCAGCTGACAAAGCAGCAGTCTTGGGCTAACGGGTGATCGCGGGGTTTCCCAGAGAAGAGTTGTCTGGTTTGACTTCTCAGATGAGGTGGGCCGATATTTCAGCCTCTGGTCTTCAAACTGACGCAGTTTGTTATGGGGAATAACGGATAAGTTCAGCCGGGTTTATGGGAGTCTGCGGTCCGGGGTGTTGAGGTAATGGTGTGTTGTATTATCGCATCTTTTCTCATCGCTCCCTTACTATATTACTGATCTGCGGTAATACCGCGGATACAACAAACAGTGTTTACTGTCACAAAACGAAAGCGAACCAGTTTTCAAGGGGGTTGCCGTGCCATTTAACCAGAAACTGCTGGCGGCCACGATGGCAGCCGGCTTACTGATCTTTATCATCGAGACCGTGCGCCGCCGCAAACTGCGGGAGGAATATGCCTGGCTCTGGGTAGTGGTCGGAACCCTCATTCTGATTCTTGCCCTCTGGCCGACCTTCCTCCAGCGGATTACCAATCTGCTCGGGATCGAGCTTCCGGTCAATACCGTCTTCTTCTTCGGGTTGATGTTTATGTTCTTTATCAATCTCCACTTCTCGGTCAAGATCTCCGAGCTGACTAACCAGGTCAAACGTCTGACCCAGGAACTGGCCCTGGCCGAAAGGGATCCTGATGATCAAAAGCGGTAACCCCGGGTCCGGGGCTCCGAATGTTGTGCCCCGGGCCGGTCTCTTTCGCTCGGCCAGGCTGCGCCCGCAGAAGAATCCGCCCGGCCGGCAACCTCTTTCGCCGATCCCCTTCTCGGTGGTCTTGCTCTGCCTCTCCTTACTTGTTTTCGGGATCGGGGGGCGGGGGCTCTGGACCGCCGATGAGCCCCGGGAGGCGGAGATCGCCCGGGAGATGGCGGAAGTGTTTCGGGGTTGGGTTTTAGGAAAGCCTCTGTCCGGCCGTTCGGCGGCGGTCCCCTTCCTGGCTGGAAAGCCCTTTGTCGAGAAGCCGCCGCTCTATTACTGGTTATCCGCGCTGATGATGCTGACCGCGGGCCGATTGATCGATCCGGCGGTCGCCGCCCGGGCCCTCTCCGCTCTGGCCGGAGGGCTGACAATGATGCTCCTCTGGCTGGTCTTGCGTTCCCGCTGGGGGAACCGGGAGGGGGTGGCCGCCGCCCTGATCCTTTCCGTTACTGCCGGTTTTTTTATGTCCTCTCACTGGCTTTTGATCGATCCGCTCCTGATGGTCCTGACCGCCGGGGCTATTCTTCTGGCCTTCCAGGGGTTGGACGCTGGTCAACCCGGGTGGGTGCTCACCGGTTACCTGGCCGGAGGCCTGGCCTTTTTGACCAAAGGTTTTGTCGCCTGGGGCCTGCTCCTCCCCGCCGCCGCCGCCTTAACCTTCCTCTATTTTCGGGAGATTATCCGCCGGCCGCTGCTCCATCTAACCGGCCTGGCGCTCTTTTTTGCCCCGGGTCTGATCTGGGCGGCGGCCTTTCATTCTGGAGGGGGAGAGGAACTCTGGCGGGAATGGCTGGTAAATAACAACCTTGGCCGTTTCTCCGGCGATACCACCAAGTCCCACCTCCGGGGACCCCTTTACTATCTGGGGATCGGCCCGCTTCTCCTCCTCCCCTGGACCCCGCTCCTGGTCGGCGGCCTGGTCCGGCCCCGAAGTCAGAAGGGGCGAGACGGTCCGCGCCACCTATTTCTCCTGCTTCTGGCCTGGGCGGGGGGCGGGTTTTTCCTCCTCTCTCTGGCCGGGACCAAGCGTGACGTCTATCTCTACCCGCTCCTCCCGGGATTTGCCGGGCTCGCCGTTTACTGTCTGCGGGATATCCCTCGCTGGACGCGGGCGGTTTACGGCGTTTTGACCGCGATCCTGGCCCTCCCGATTGTCTTCTTCGCTTTCCTCACCGTTACCCTCGGGGCTGACGGGGTCCGGGTGGCCTGGAGGCTCAGCCTGCCGGTCTTGCTCTGTGCCCTGGCCACCCTCTACTCCCTGTACCGCTTCCGGCGCCAACTCCTTTTCCGGGTCCTGACGGTCAGTTCGCTGTTGGGCCTGGCCTTGATCTGGGGGGCCTTTCCCTTAATCGACCGGGAGAAGAATTACCAGCCGGCTGTCCAGCGACTGGCGGAATCGATATCAGAATTTCCCTCCGGAAGGGTTGCCGGCTGGCAGCTCGACGAAACTACCCGGGCGCTGTTCTCTTATTACGCAGGGTTGACCATCCCCGACCTAAGTG